>NZ_JAURVJ010000189.1 GCF_030655615.1 Nocardioides sp. | reverse complement strand
CGGGCTCGTCGCGTGGGCGGTCGCCCACCGCCGGCTGGCCGACACCCTCCCGGCTGCGTCCGCGGGCAGGGTCGCCGCCTCCGCGCTCGGCTCGTCGGTGCGCCAGGAGGCCTCGCTCGCCGTACGACACCTCTGGCCGCTCGCGGCGCTGGCCGCCACGACGCGCACCGGCCGCCGCGTCCTGCTGGCGGCGGCCGTCGTCGATGGCGCGGTCGCGCTCACCGACCGACGGGGCCTCGACCCCCTCACCCGGCTCGCCGGACGACGCATCGACGACCTCGCCTACGGCGCCGGCGTGTGGTGGGGCTGCGCCCGGGCCGGCTCGGCCCGGGCGCTGCTCCCCCGGCTCAGCCCGGCTCAGCCCCGGAGCCGGTCGGCGCCGGCGTAGATCGACTTGTACTCGAGGTAGGGGTTGATGGCCTCGGGGCCGAGCTCGCGCCCGACGCCGGAGTCCTTCATCCCGCCGAACGGCGCGCCGAGGTCGAGGCTGTAGTAGTTGAGCCCGATCGTGCCGGTGCGCACCTGGCGGGCGACACCGAGCGCACGCTCCTCGTCGGCGCTCCAGACGGAGCCGCCGAGGCCGTAGTTGCTGTCGTTGGCGATCCGGACGGCGTCCGCGTCGTCGTCGAAGGGGATGACGGCCATGACGGGACCGAAGACCTCCTCGCGGGCGAGGCGGTCGTCGTTGTCGACGTCGGCGAAGACGGTCGGCTGCACGAACCAGCCGCGGTCCTGGTCGGTGGGGCGGCCACCGCCGGAGACGAGGCGCGCGTTGCTGTTCTTGGCCACGTCGATGAAGCCGAGCACCCGGCCGAGGTGCTTCTCGCTCGCCATCGGCCCGATCGTGGTCGCCGGGTCGAGCGGGTTGCCGATCGTCTGGCTGTCGGTCCAGCCGGCCAGGGCGTCGACGACCTCGTCGTAGCGCGAGCGCGGCGCGAGGATCCGCGACTGCGTCGTGCAGGTCTGCGAGTTGTTCATGAAGGAGGCCGCGCCGATGCCACCGAGGAAGGTGTCGATGTCGCCGTCCTCGAGGAAGATCGCGGCCGACTTGCCGCCGAGCTCGAGGGTCATCCGGCGGATCAGGCGGCCGCACTCGGCGCCGATGATGCGGCCGGTCTCGGTCGAGCCGGTGAACGCGATCTTGTCGACGAGCGGGTGCGAGACCAGCGAGGCGCCGGCGCCGCGGTCGGCCAGCACGATGTTGAGGACACCCGGCGGGAGTCCCGCCTCCTGCGCGGCGTCGCCCATCACGTAGGAGTCGAGCGCGGTCTCGGGCGAGGGCTTGAGGACGACGGTGCAGCCGGCGGCGAGGGCGGGGGCGATCTTCATCATCGCGAGCACCTGCGGGTAGTTCCACGGCGCGATAGCGCCGACGACGCCGACCGGCTCGCGGCGCACGATGGTCGAGCCCAGGGCGCTGGGCCGGACCTCCTCGAGGTCCATGGCCCTGACCTGCTCGGCGTACATCCGGAGCAGGCCGGCGGGGGCGGCACCGTTGAACGGTCCGGACAGGGTGATCGGCATGCCGTTCTCGCGGCTGACCAGGGTCGCGGTCGCGTCGGCACGCTTCTCGAGGGCGTCGGCGAACTTGTGCATGAGCGCGGCGCGCTCGTCGGCCGTCGTGCGGCCCCAGGGGCCGTGGTCGAGGGCCTCGCGGGCGGCCTTGACGGCGCGATCGATGTCGGCGTCGGTGCCGAGCGACGCGGTGCCGAGCGCGTCGCCGGTGGCGGCCTCGAGGGCGTGGTGGGTCTCGGAGCCGATCGGGTCCACCCACTCACCGTTGATGAAGAAGCGGGTCCGGTCCAGGTTGGTCTCGACGTCGGCGATGACGGTCATCTGCACTCCTGGTGCGTAGGCAATGGCGGGAATCACAGCGTGCGCCTCGCCGCACTGCCTAGGTGTTCAGTTTCTGGACGTCGGGGGTCGGGCGTCAGAAACCGGTGATGCGGAGCTGGCGGATGCGGGCGTAGAGGGTCGTGCGCGAGACCCCGAGGTCGCGCGCCGCCTGCACCTTGTTGCCGTCGGCGGCCCGGAGCGCCGCGACGATCGCGTCGTGCTCGGCGCGGTCGAGGCCGGCCAACGGCTTGGCCGGTCCGGTCACCCGGTAGGGCTCCGGCAGGTCGGTCAGCGCGATGCCGCCGCACGAGCGCAGCGCGGCAGCGTGGGCGATGACCGCCTTGAGCTCGCGCAGGTTGCCCGGCCAGTCGTGGGCGGCCAACGCGTGCAGGGCTCCGGGCGTCAGGTGCACCGAGTCGCTCGCGGCCACCGCGCCGAGCATCGAGACGGCGAGGTCGGGGATCTCGGTACGCCGCGAGGCCAGCGGCCGCATCACCTCGCGGGTGATGGCCGTCGCCGCCAGCGTCGCAGCGCGGCCGGTCAGCCCCTCGACGGGGCCGGAGGTCAGGACCAGCTGGGGACGGGTGCGCCGGTCGACCAGCTCGATCACCAGGTCGAGCAGCTCGTCGCTCAGCAGGTCGATGCCGTCGACGACGACCGATCCGCCCGACCGCTTCATCGCACGCTCGAGCTCCTGGGCCCACGCGGCCTCGCCCTCGAGGAGGGCGGTCGCGGCCCGCATCACCTTGGCGGGCAGCACGGCGAGCTCGCGGGCCCGCGTCGAGCGACCGGTCCCGGGGGGCCCGGAGACGAGGGTGGGGGCCGGCGCCCGGAGAGGGACGGTCGTGGGGATCGTGGTCGGGGTCAGGTGCGGGCCGGTCGCTCGCTCGGCGACCTGCAGCAGGACGCCGCGCCGCGCGCCGGGCACGCGGGTGACGGTGACGTCGGCGGGGCGCCCGGTCTCGAGGGTCACCCGGAGCGCGCTCTCGCCGGCTCCCGGCGGGTCCTCGGCCAGCACCCGGAGCAGCGCGATGTCGGAGGAGCTGAGCAGGTCGGAGGCCGCCTGGTTGCACATCACGATGCTCTCGCCGATGGCGAGCACGGCGTGCCGGCTGTGGCCCGACGCCTCCTGGAACGCCGCTAGCAGGCTCTTCTCCGAGATGCGGCTGCCACCGAGGAGGCGCTGCTCGATGTCGTGGACGGCGCGGGCGATGAGCGGCGGGAGCAGGGGGCTCGCGGTCTCGACGACGGCCGAGATGTCGAGGACGCCCTCGATGCGGCGGGTGAGCGGGTGCCGGATCGGGTGTCCGTAGCAGCTGAACCGCCGCAGCGACTCCGCGAAGTGCTCGGGCCCGTGGATGACCACCGGGTGGCGGGTCTCGAAGACCGTGCCGAGGCCGTTGGTGCCGATCGTGTCCTCGAGCATGCTCGCGCCCTCGCGGATGTTGAGCAGGTCGAAGCCCTCGCGGGTGGTGGGGTCGTCGAACCAGCGCCGCACGATCCGGCACTCGCGGTCGCCCAGGATCGTCGAGTAGCCGGTGCCGGCCAGGCTCGACTCGAGCTGCTCCAGCACGGGTGCGGCCCCGACCAGGAGCGAGCTGTGGCGGTCGATGTCGCCGGGGACCAGTCGCTCGAACGACCCCGTGCGGTCGACCCCGGCGAGGCTGGCCCGGCGCCACGAGGCGGCGATGTCGGGGCGCGCGTCGGGGAGGTCGTCGTAGGACGTCGCGGGTCGCGGCATGCGGGTGCACCTCCCGGGGTCGCTCGTGTGGGCCCCGTCACACCCATCATGCACCCGCTCTGGTGACCCGGGCTGTCCAGTTCCTGAACAGACGGCTCGTGTGACGCGTGCCACGGTGGGGGGACCACGAGCCCAGAGGAGAACCATGAAGACCCAGGCAGCAGTCGTCATCGAAGCCGGCAAGCCGATCGAGATCGAGGAGCTCGAGCTCGACAAGCCCCGCGAGGGAGAGGTGCTGATCCAGTACACCCACGCCGGCCTGTGCCACTCCGACGTGCACGTCGCCCACGGCGACCTCGAGGCCCGGCTGCCGATGATCCTCGGCCACGAGGGCGCGGGCATCATCCAGGAGGTCGGCCCCGGCGTGAGCCGGGTCAAGGTCGGCGACCACGTCGTCTGCTCGTTCATCCCCAACTGCGGCAGCTGTCGCTACTGCGCGACCGGCCGCCAGTCGATCTGTGACATGGGTGCCACGATCCTCGAGGGCTACCTGCCCGGCGAGCGCTTCCCCAACACCGGCCCGCGCGGCGACTACGGCGCGATGTGCATGCTCGGGACCTTCAGCCAGTACGGCGTCATCCACCAGAACTCGTGCGTCAAGGTCGACGACGACCTGCCGCTGGAGAAGGCCGTGCTCGTCGGCTGCGGCGTGCCCACCGGCTGGGGCGCCGCGGTCAACACCGCCGCGGTCAAGCCCGGCGAGACCGTCGTGGTCGTCGGCATCGGTGGCATCGGCATCAACGCCGTCCAGGGCGCCCGGCTGGCCGGGGCGAAGAACATCATCGCCGTCGACCCGTTGGAGAACAAGCGAGAGAAGGCGATGGAGCTCGGCGCCACGCACAGCTTCGCCAGCACCGACGAGGCCATGGAGGCGATCACCGACCTGACCCGCGGCCAGATGGCCGACTCGGCCATCCTGACCCCCGGCCTGATGACCTCCGAGATCGTCGCAGGCGGCTTCAACGCGATCGGCAAGGGCGGGGTCGTGGTGCTGACCGGCCTCAACAAGCTCGAGGAGCAGAACATCGAGCTCCCGGGCTCGATCATGACCCTCTTCCGCAAGACGCTGAAGGGCAGCCTGTTCGGCGACTGCAACCCGACTATCGACATCCCGCGGATCCTCGGCCTCTACCAGAGCGGCGACATCAAGCTCGACGAGATCATCACCAGGACCTACACGCTGGACCAGGTCAACGAGGGCTACGACGACCTGCTCGCCGGCAAGAACGTCCGCGGCGTCGTCGTCCACAGCCACAACTGACGGCGACGGAGACCGACCAGGTGACACAGACGTCCTCCATGGGGCCGGGCGTGCAGGACGGCCCCATGGAGGTCATCGAGCGGGCCGCCGAGGCGGAGCTCCTCGAGGCGGCCCTGCTCAGCGGCGCACACGTGCTGCTGGAGGGGCCGCCCGGGACCGGCAAGTCGACGCTGCTGCGCCGCGTCGCGACCGGCCGGCGCATCCCGTTCGTGATGGTCGAGGGCAACGCCGAGCTCACCCCGGCCCGCCTCATCGGCCACTTCGACCCGGCGCTCGTGCTCTCCAAGGGCTACGTCGCCGAGATCTTCGAGGACGGCCCGCTGCTCGAGGCGTTGCGCACCGGCGGCCTGCTCTACGTCGAGGAGCTCAACCGGATCCCGGAGGAGACCCTCAACGTCCTGCTGACCGCGATGTCGGAGCTCGAGATCACCGTCCCCCGCCTCGGCCGGGTCGCGGCAGCCCCTGGGTTCGCCCTGGTCGCGGCGATGAACCCGTTCGACGCGGTCGGCACCGCCCGGGTCTCCGGCGCGCTCTACGACCGCACCTGCCGGATCTCGATGGACTACCAGACCTCCGAGGCCGAGCAGTCGATCGTCGGGCTGCGGACCGACGAGATCGACCTGGCCTGGCGGGCCCAGGTCGTCGAGCTCGTCCGCAGCACCCGTGACCACGAGGACATCCGGTTCGGGTCGTCGGTCCGCGGCGCCATCGACATCGCGCGGCTGTCCGTCGAGCTCGCCCGTCTGCGGGGCGTACCGACCGACGACTGGCACGTCGGCCTTGCTGCCGCCAAGGCGTCGCTGTCCGGCCGGATCCGCCTGCAGGACGGCTGCGACCGGACGCCGGAGCAGGTCGTGACCGAGCTCTACGTCGCCGTGTTCGGTGCCGAGCCGTCCGACGCCCCCGACCCGGCCGACCCGGCCGACCCGGCCGACAGCGAGGGGTCGCCGGGGGAACCCTGAGCCCGCCCCCCGGGGCGGGCGGCTCCCCTCCACCGGCGACACCCCAGTCGCGCCAGCGCAAGTCGGCGCCGCGCACGACCGGCCGGTCCGACCTCGCCAAGAACCCGAAGTTCGCCGAGCTCTCGCCCGAGGTCGGCGAGCTCGACCTCCAGGCGCTCGACGACGCGCTGCGCGGCGACCCCGACGACACGCTCACCCTGCTCGTCGAGATGTCGCACGCCACCGACGAGCGGCTGCGGGCGGCGGTACGCCGGCTCGCGCCGCGGCTGATCCTCGACCAGACGCGGCGCGGCATCCCGCGCAACCGGGGGGTGGCCAAGCCCCGTCCGGTGCCGGCCCACCGCGGTGGCGACCTCGACCTCGACCGCTCGATGGACGCCATCGTCGGCGCCCGGGCCGAGGCCCGGATGCCGTCGCTCGAGGACATGACCGCCGTCGCGTGGAGCCGGCCCGAGCTGGCGCTCTGCCTGGTCATCGACCACTCCGGCTCGATGAACGGGGCCCGGCTGACCACGGCCGCGGTCGCCGGCGCGGCCTGCCTGACCTACGCCCCCGAGGAGCACGCCGTGCTCGCGTTCGCCGCCACGACCACGCGGCTCAAGCGGGTCTCCGAGGCGGCGCGCCCGACGGCGACCATCGAGCGCATCCTCGCCCTGCGCGGCCACGGCACCACCGGCCTCGCCGGGGCGCTGCGCGAGGCGCAGGTGCAGCTGGCGAGCACCCGCGCCCGACGGCGCGTGGTGCTGCTGCTCTCGGACTGCCGGGTCACCGACGAGGTCGACGCGACGTCGGCGGCGCGGAGCATCGACGAGCTGGTGATCCTCGCCCCGGCCGAGGACGACGACGAGGCCCAGCGGCTCGCCCGGGACAGCGGGGCCCGCGTCGCGGCGATCGGGTCCGTGCTCGACGTACCGGCGGCGCTGAACCGACTGATCGCCGACGACCGACTGTGAGGATCTCCCCATGACCACCCCCGACCCCCACGAGACCTACCGCGCCGCCCGCGACCTGCTGCTCGAGCTGTCCACCGACCGCGACCGGGCGGTCGCCGAGTTCCGCTTCCCCGACGTCGGGCCGCTGTGGTGCTGGGCGGTCGACTGGTTCGACCGGGTCGCGCTCGACAGCGACCGGCCCGCGCTGGTCATCGTCGAGGAGGACGGCACGACCTCGGAGACGTCGTACGACGACATGCGTCGGCGCTCCAACCGGCTCGCCCGCTGGCTCGCCGAGCGCGGGGTCGGCCGGGGTGACTCCGTGATCGTCATGCTCGGCAACCAGGTCGAGCTGTGGGAGTCGATGCTCGCGGTGATGAAGCTCGGCGCCGTCGTCATGCCGACGACGACCGCCGTGGGTCCGGCCGACCTGCGCGACCGGGTCGAGCGCGGCGAGGCGAGGCACGTCATCACCAACGCGGCCGAGGTCGGCAAGTTCGAGGAGGTGCCGGGCGACTACACGCGGATCTCGGTCGGCCCGGCCGACGGGTGGGACGACCTGCGCACGGCCACCGGTGCGGGCGGGGCGGCCGACGACGGTCCGCTCCCCCACCCGGGCACCGGTCCCCAGGACCGGCTGCTCCTCTACTTCACCTCGGGCACGACGTCGCGGCCCAAGCTGGTCGAGCACACGCAGGTGTCCTACCCGGTCGGCCACCTGACGACGATGTACTGGCTCGGCCTGCGGCCGGGCGACGTGCACCTCAACATCTCGTCGCCGGGCTGGGCCAAGCACGCGTGGTCGTGCTTCTTCGCGCCGTGGATCGCCGAGGCGACGGTCTTCCTCTACAACTACACGCGCTTCGACGCCCCCGCCCTGCTCGAGCAGCTCCGCTCGCGCGACGTCACGACGTTCTGCGCGCCGCCCACGGTGTGGCGGATGCTCATCAAGGCCGACCTGTCCGAGGGACCCGGCTCGCTGCGCGAGGTCATCGGGGCGGGCGAGCCGCTCAACCCCGAGGTGATCTCGCAGGTGCGGGCCAGGTGGGGGCTGACGCTGCGCGACGGGTTCGGGCAGACCGAGATGACCGCGGTCGTCGGCAACTCCCCCGGCCAGCCGGTCAAGCCGGGCTCGATGGGACGGCCGCTGCCGGGCGTCCCGGTCGTGCTGGTCGACCCCGCCACGGGTGCCCGCGTCGAGGGCGCCGGCGCCGAGGGCGAGATCTGCCTCGACCTCACCGGACCCACCCGCCGGCCGGTCCCGCTGATGGTCGGCTACCACGGCGACGCCGAGCGCACCGACGAGGCGATGGCCGACGGGCTCTACCACACCGGCGACGTGGCCTCGCTCGACGAGGACGGCTACATCACCTACGTCGGGCGCACCGACGACGTCTTCAAGGCCTCCGACTACAAGGTCAGCCCGTTCGAGCTCGAGTCCGTGCTGATCGAGCACCCCGCCGTCGCCGAAGCGGCCGTCGTGCCCGCGCCGGACGCCGTGCGCCTGGCCGTGCCCAAGGCCTACGTCGTCGTGGCGCCCGACTGGGAGCCGACCCGTGAGACGGCGTACGCGATCCTCAAGCACGCGCGTGAGCACCTGCCGCCCTACCTCCGGGTGCGCCGGCTGGAGTTCGGTGAGCTGCCCAAGACCATCTCGGGCAAGATCCGCCGCGTCGAGCTCCGCGGTCGGGAGGACGACCTGGCGCGGGCCGCCGAGGTCGCGTCCGGCGAGTTCCGCGACGACATGTTCCCCGAGCTCAGGGGCTAACCGGCCACCTGGGGGGATCCGCCCCACCCAGCATGGGGTCCGGGTGGGACGGATGGAGGCAGAGAGGTCGCACTCCACTGCCTCCCCCCGACGTTACTCCCCCGTACGGATGGTGTCGACGGTGAAGTGACTCAAGAGTCAGGCAAGGGGAAGCGCATGGTGAAGGTGGTGCCGAAGGGGTCGGAGTCGACGCTGATCGAGGCGTCCATCCGGCGCAGCACCCGATCGACGATCGCGAGGCCCAGCCCGGTGCCCGGGCGCTGGCGGGCCCGGGGGTCGTCACTGCGGAAGAACTCCTGGAACAGGCGGGCCTGGTCGTCGGGCGAGATCCCGATGCCGCGGTCCTGGACCGTGAGGACGACGTCGGTCGCGGTGCAGTCGGTGCGGACGATCACGAGACCGCCGGCGTCGCTGTACTTGATGGCGTTGCCGACGACGTTGGCGATCGCGTGCCGGAGCTCGACCGCGGTGGCGAGCACCCGGGCGGTCGGCGGGGCGCCGAGGTGGACGAGCGTCACGGTCTGCAGGTCGGCGGTCGCCTCGAGGTCGGCGAGGACCAGGTCGACGGTCTCACCGACGTCGACGAGCTCGTGCGCGGCCGCGTGCTCGTGGGGCGTGTAGCGGGTGAGGGCCAGCAGGTCGGACACCAGCGCGCTCATCCGCTCGGTGCTGCGGCGGATCGCGGAGGTCGACATCGCGAGGTCGCCGTCGCCGGTGGCCTCGGCGAGCAGCTCGAGGTGGGCGTTGATGACGGTCAGGGGCGTGCCGAGCTCGTGGGCGACGGTCGCGACGAGCTCGGAGCGGTAGCGGTCGTTGGCGTAGAGCTCCTCGTTGGCGCGCGTGATCGTCGCGAACGCCCGCGCCTTGGTGATGACGTGGCCGAGGTCGCGGCCCAGGGCGAGGAGCATGTCAGCCTCGGCCGACGACCACGACGGGTGGGCGTCGGACCGGACCAGGGCGAGGCAGCCGAGCGTCACGTCGCCGACGCCGACGGGCACCACCACCACCGAGGCGAGCCCGGCCTCGGCGAGGTCGGCCAGCGTGCGGTCGTGGTCGTAGGAGACGGGGGGGTTGAGCGGCGTGCGCGCGCGGGAGAGGACCGCGACACGCTGGTCGTCCCAGGCCCGGGTCGCCAGGTCGGGCAGCTGCCGGGTCAGCCGGTCGACCACCGCGCCGGGGAGCCGGGCGAGGCGGCCGGCGGTGGCCGACACGGTCGTCGTGGCGACGGCGACGCAGGAGTACCAGGCGCCGTCGACCGTCAGCACCTCGGAGAGGGCGAGCGCGGCCTCGTCGAGCACGGCGGCGACGTCGGTCTGCGCGGCGGCGCGCATCACGACGTGGCGGGCCGAGACGGCGAGGCCGGCCCGCTCGACGGTGCGGTGCGCCACGTAGGTGTGGTTGAGCGCCTCACCGAGGTGCTCGGCCAGCCCGGCGAGCAGGTTCTCGTCGGTCGGGGTGGGCATGCCGTCCGGCCCCTCGATGCCCAGCCCGACGTAGCCGATCACGTGGCGACGGTCGCCGTGCAGCGGGGCCAGGAGCACCGAGCCGGGCTCGGACCGGTCGCCGTGGCGCACGAAGCCGCCGGGCGGGCGGAGCGCGGCCAGCATGGTCTCGTCGCGCACGTGGCGCTGCCGGCCGGTCGCGTCGGTGGCCAGGACCGCGTCGAGCAGGGCGTCGAGCTGCAGCGTCATGCTCGGGCCGAACCCGGACGCCACCGGCGAGGCGTGCATGTCGACCGAGCCGCTGGAGTTGAGCAGGTAGAGCAGCACGGTGGAGGACGCGAGCCCCTCGGGGCGGGCGGTGGCCAGGACGGCGTCGACGGTCGCCGCGAGGCGCACGCCGGCAGCAGCGGCTGCCTCGTCGACCTCGGGCACGACCGACTCCCGTCCTGGATGCCTCAGTCGCGCACGTCGGGCCGGTCGAGGTCTGTCGGGGCAGGATATCGGTCTTTACCTTCCGGATCAGCGGTTCCGGAGGCCACCGCCGCACCCACGTCCACGACCATCCGGTGCGCGACGTCGCCGGCGTCGGTGTCGCGCACCGCCTCGGCCAGCGCAGCCCACCACGCCTCGTGGACACCGCTCGGCGCGGCCCGCGGCCGGAGCACCCGCCGGGCCCAGCCACCGAGCTCGTCGAGGACACCCTCGTCGCCGGTGAGGCACGCGGCGGCGACGGCGCCGACGCAGTAGGGCGCCGCGTCGACGAGCACGCCGCACCACGACGGGGTGGCCTCGTCACCTGGCCGCCGGTCGAGGCGCGCAGCGAGCTGCCGGGTGGCGTGCACGAGCCGCGCCGCGACGACCCGCTCCTGGTGGAGGATGCGGCGGGCCGCGGCCGGCCCGGGCCCGGTGAGCGGTTGCACCGGAGGCACCCGGGCGGGGAGCCGGTCGAGCTGCTCCAGGACGGCCTCGGCCGAGGCGGCGAAGGCGCTCGCCCCGATGGCCCGGGCGCGCACGCCGTCCCGGTCGAAGGCGCTGCCTCCGGCGATGACGGGTACGCCGTGGGCGCGGCTCGCCTCGACGTGGCGGTGGGCCGCGGGGATGGCCGAGGACAGCGAGGCGCTGAGGAGCACCGCGCGCACCGGGGCGTCGGTGAGCCGGGCGTGCAGCCGCTCGACGGAGGTGTCGGCGCCGAGCAGGTCGACGTGGAGCCCGTGGTGCTGGAGCGTCACGGCCAGGACCAGCGCCGGCAGGGAGTGCCACTCGCGCTCGACGCAGGCGACCACGACGGTCTCACCGCGGTCGGCGTCGGCCGGTGGTCCTCGCGTGAGGAGCCGCTGGAGCACCTGCTGGCTGACCGCGGTCGCGGCGTGCTCCTGCGGGACGCTCCAGGTGTCGGCCTCCCACAGCGTCCCGATCCGGTGCTGGGCGGCGAGGGGCATCCCGCGGAGGACCTGGGGCAGCGGGACCCCTTCCCGCAGCGCGGTCTCCAGCCGGTCGAAGGCGGCCCGGTCGTCGCCGGCCACGACGGCGTCCCAGTAGGACTCCGCGGCCGCGGCCGAGAGGCGGGTCATCCGGAGCCGCCCCTCGCCCGGTGCTGGAGCGCGAGGATGGCCACGTCGTCGCGCGTCCCGTGGTCGGGGTGGAACTCGGCGACCGCCATGGCGAGGCGCTCGATGATCGCGCCCGGGAGGCTGCCGGCCATCGGGGCGAGCGAGCGCAGGACCCTCGAGCCGCCGAAGAGGTCGCCGTCGCGCCGGGCCTCGGTCACGCCGTCGGTGTAGAGCACCAGGGTGTCGCGACCGGTGAGCACGAGGTCGGCCATCCGATAGCTGCTCCGGTCGTAGAGACCGAGGGCCGGCCCGCTGCAGGCGACCTGCTCGAGGGCGCCGTCCTCGCGCAGGACGAGGGGCGGCGGGTGGCCGGCGGACGCCAGCGTGACCGACAGCCCCGTCGCGGTCCCCTGCCGCGTCTCGGTGATCCGGCCGCAGAGCGCGGTGGCGAAGTGGTCGCCATAGCTGCGGGCCCGGCCGAGCAGCATCCGGTTGGTGAGCGAGAGGATCGCCGCCGGGTCGCGGTCGACCAGGGCGGCGGTGCGCACGGCGCTGATGATGCGCTCGCCGTTGAGGCCGGCCACCGCACCCTTGCCCATGGCGTCGCCGAGCAGGACCGTCAGCACGTCGTCGCCGTGCAGGTCGACGAAGTCGCCACCGACGGACTCGTCCTCGGCTCCGACCCGCACGAAGGAGGCAGCGAGCACGGGGCTGCCCGGCGGCGGGTCGGGGACCAGCAGCGACGAGCTGAACGCACCGGCGAGACGCCGGCTCTCGGCGACGTTGCGGCTGACGTCGAGGCGTGCGGCGACGCCCGGCAGCAGCTCGGCGAGGGAGGCGAGGACCTGCTCGAGGGACGGCGTCGCGTCGTCGCGGTGCACCAGCGTCGCGAGGCCGACGTTGCGGCCGTCGACCTCGAGCGGCGCGAGGACGACCGTCACGGGGCCGAGGGCGGCGACGTGGTCGGTGAGGGCGGGGTCGCCGAGGGCGTCGTCGACCATCGCGTGACGGCGACGGTCGTCGTGGGGCAGGACCAGGGTCGTGACCGCGCTGCCCCGCAGGCGCGTGGCCTGGGCGATCGTGCGCGCCGGCACCCGGTGGTCGGGCGCGCGGACGAACGGCCGGCCCCCGACCGCGGCGCTGGCCACCCAGGAACCGCCGACCCGCACCAGCACCTGCGCGCACGCCACGAGCTCCCGCGTCAGGTCGACGACGACGGCCTCGGCCGTGCCGGCGGGGTGGGTGACGGGCCCGTGGGTGAGGGGCCTGTGGTCGGCGGTCGGGCTCATCGGTCACCCGTGGTGGCCACCGTGGCGGTCACGACCACCGACGGGCCGACCAGCTCGACCTCGACCGAGGAGCACAGCGACGTCACGATCCGGAGCCCGCGACCGCGACCGAGCGGGTGGCCGTGCCCCGTCGGCGGGTGGCTCCAGTGCGTCGTGACGACCCCCGGCAACGAGTCGTTGGCGACCCGCACCCGCAGCGCGCCGTCCGCCGCGTCGCACTCGACCCGCACCTCGTGCTCGGGCCCGTGGAGGCCGTGCTGGATCGCGTTCTCGACGAGCTCGTGCACGACCATCAGGGTGGCGTTGACGTCGTCCTCGCCCATCCCCGTGGCGCAGAGAGACGCGCGGGCCAGCGCACGCGCCTCCTGGGCCGCCCCGGGCCCCGCGGGCAACGTCGCACGCATCCCGTCACCCGGCCTCAGCCGAACCGGTGAGGGATCTCGCAGGTCGCGAGGATGCGCTGGGCGAGGGTCCCCTGGCGGGCGACGAGGTCGATGACCCCGCCCTCGAGGAACGCCCGGTGCTGCGCGATCGCCAGGAGGGCCACGGCCGAGCTCGGCAGGAACGTCACCTCCGAGAGGTCGATGGCCAGGCCCCGGGTGTAGCCCTGCGACACGCTCTCGATGGTGTCGCGCAGGTCGGGCATCACGGTCTCGTCCACGTCACCGGTCACCGTGAGCCGGTCGTCGGACCCGGCGCCGTCCGGCTTGCTCTCCACCCCCACCACGCCCGCGACCCTAGTGCGTGAGGTCGCGTCGGGCGTCCGCTTCCCGCGAGTCGGCGCCGCAGGCCTCCGTCGAGGGGTATTGGGAGGGACCCCCACCCGTCGCGCCGCCGACGTACGGTCGAGAGGCACGCACGACCGCCGCACCAGGAGGACCACATGGACAAGCGCACCCTCGGCCAAGGCCTCGAGGTCTCCGCGATCGGACTCGGCTGCATGGGCATGAGCCACGGTTTCGGGCCCGCCAGCGACACGACCGAGATGACCGGGGTCATCCGCTCGGCCTTCGACCTGGGCGTCACGTTCTTCGACACCGCCGAGGTCTACGGCCCGTTCGTCAACGAGGAGCTGCTCGGTCGGGCCGTCGCGCCGTTCCGCGACGAGGTCGTCATCGCCACCAAGTTCGGCTTCGCCTTCGACGACGACGGCCAGCAGTCCGAGGGCGTCGACAGCCGCCCCGAGCACGTCCGCGCTGCGGTCGACGGGTCGCTGCGCCGTCTCGGCGTCGACCACATCGACCTCTGCTACCAGCACCGCGTCGACCCCGACGTCCCGATCGAGGAGGTCGCCGGCACCGTCAAGGAGCTGATCGAGGCCGGCAAGGTCAGCCACTTCGGCCTGTCCGAGGCCGGCGTCGACACCATCCGGCGCGCGCACGCCGTGCAGCCGGTCACCGCCCTGCAGAGCGAGTACTCGTTGTGGTGGCGCGACCTCGAGCCGGAGATCATCCCCGTGCTCGACGAGCTCGGCATCGGGCTCGTGCCGTTCAGCCCGCTGGGCCGCGGGTTCCTCACCGGGGCGATCGACAGCAGCACCGCCTTCGACGCGACCGACATCCGCACGTCGTTGCCCCGCTTCAGCCCCGAGGCCCGGTCCGCCAACCAGGCCGTGGTCGACCTGCTGACCCGGATCGCCACCGACAAGGGCGCCACGCCCGGTCAGGTCGCGCTCGCCTGGCTGCTGGCCCAGAAGCCGTGGATCGTGCCCATCCCGGGCACCCGGCGCACGTCGCGGGTCCGGGAGAACATCGGCGGCGCCGACGTCGACCTCACCGACGCCGATCTGGCGGAGATCGAGTCCGCGATCACCGCGGTCGAGGTGCAGGGCCACCGCTACAGCGAGGCCATGGAGAAGATGATCGACCGCTGACCCGGAAGG
Organism: Nocardioides sp.; assembly: GCF_030655615.1. Lineage (GTDB taxonomy): Bacteria > Actinomycetota > Actinomycetes > Propionibacteriales > Nocardioidaceae > Nocardioides. The sequence continues at coordinate 25,746 of NZ_JAURVJ010000189.1, read as the reverse complement.
ACTACCACCGGAGGGGGCCCGATCGTGCCTGCCGACGGTCAATTCCCGTCACTAGCCTCCGACCATGCGTCGCTTCTCCCGGTTGCTGCTCCCGCTCGTCGTGCTCGTCGTCGCGTTCTCGGGGAGCGTCGTCCCGGCCCAGGCCGCCGTGCCCGACGTGTGGGTGAAGTGGAACATGGGCGACGTCTGGATCCGGTCCCTCGACTACGTCACCCCGACGCAGCTGGTCGGCGGCTCCGAGACCGACGGCGTCTACACCGCCACCAACGCGGTCGGGCCGTGGACCGACATCAGCGGCAACCTGCCGCCGGCCGGCAAGCAGGTCCACCAGGCGGTCGGCCAGTCCGGCCAGATCTTCCTCGCCACCAGCGCAGGCCTCTACCGCGGCACCGGCGGCGGCAGCTGGACCCGGCTCGGTGTCGACGACGCGACGCCGCAGCCCCAGCGCCTCGACCAGGGCGGCGTCCAGTCGGTGGTGTTCCCCACCGGCGAGCTGACCAACGTCGTCGTCGCCACCGCCGGCTCCGGCCGAGACGGCGTCTTCTACTCCTCCGACGCCGGCAAGAAGTGGGCGCAGGCGAGCGGGCTCACCGGCGCGACCTTCTACCTCACCTCCGCCGGGCCGGTCATGTACGCCGCCGCGACGACCGGCTTCTACCGCTCGGCCAACGCGGGCCGCTCCTGGTCCCTCATCTCCGACGGCATCCCGCCCGGGGAGTCGCCCAAGCGGATCTCGGTCTCGCCGCTCAACCCCGCCCAGCTCATCGCGGCCACCGTCGGCGGCGTCTACCGCTCCGACAACGCCGGCACCACCTGGTACGACGCCAGCGGCACGGGCGACGGCGCCCTCCTGGCCGGCGAGGTGCGGGCCTTCCAGCTCGTGCCGTCGGCGTACTGGGGTGACGGGCGGCCGCGCATCGTCGCCGGCACCAACAACGGGGTCTGGGCCACCCTCGACGGGGGCGAGAGCTGGGCCAAGATGTCGGGCACCAAGCTCAACGCCCCGGGCGAGGTCGCGATGACCAGCGAGTCGGCCTACGGGCTCAACATCGGCTTCGGCACGCCGGGCAGCCTGATGGTCGGCACCCAGGGGCACGGCGTCTTCAGCCTGCCGCTGTCGGCGGTCGAGGCCCCCGCGGCCATCACGAGCCCGAGCGGCAGCCCTGTCAAGAACGTCGTGCTCACCGCCAACAACGGGACCTGGGGCGGCACCGGGCCGTTCCTCTACCGCTACCAGTGGAAGCGGTGCTCGACCAGCGCCGTCGGCTCGTGCTCCAACATCAGCGGCGAGACCGACCGGACCTACCAGCTCGCGCAGGCCGACGTCGGCCAGTACGTGCGCGTCGGGGTCCGTGCCCTCAACATCGTCCAGCCGGCGTTCTCCGCCGAGGTCGTGTCGAGCGCGGTCGGACCAGTCGCGGCGCCGGCCGGTTTCGAGCCGACGCCCCCGACCAACTACCCCAAGCTGCTCGACGGGACGTCCGCACCGTGGGGCACCACGATGACGATCGACCCCAGCGACGACGCGCAGGAGCGGTGGAAGAGCAACGGCACCTACACCGCGACGTCGTTCGAGTTCTCGTGGTCGCGCTGCGACCTCGACGGCGACCCGTGCGTCGACATCCCGGGCGAGACGGGCCTCTCCTACACGACCACGGTCGAGGACGTCGACCACGTCGTGCGGGGCGACGTGATCGGCACGATCGCCAGCACCAGGTCGCCACGGCGACTGGCCGGCATCTCCGGCGCGGTCTACGAGAAGAAGCCGGTCAACACCGCAGCCCCGCGGGTCGTCGGGCCCGCCTACGTCGGCACGGTGCTGCAGTCGACCGCGGGCGCCTGGACGGGGACCCATCCCTCCTTCGCGCGGCGCTGGCTGCGCTGCAACGCGCAGGGCCTGCAGTGCAACCCGACCAACCCCGTGGTGACCACGTCGGCGTACGCCGTGAAGGCGACCGACAAGGGCTCGACCTTCCGGATCGAGATCACCGCTCGCGTCGAGGACCAGTTCCAGCCACGCACCCAGGTGGCGACATCGGCGAGGTCCGCCGCGGTCGGCAACCCGCCGCCGACGTGCGCGCAGCTCAAGGCGGCCGTCACCAAGGCGGTCAAGGGCGTCAAGGCCGCGCAGAAGGCGCTCCAGAAGGCCAAGAAGACCGGCAAGCGCAAGAAGATCAAGGCCGCGCAGAAGAAGCTCAAGGCCGCCAAGGCCGCGCTCGCGAAGGCGAGGTCGAGGTACGAGGCCGGGGGCTGCTGACCCCGACCCTGCCCTAGGCTGGACAGGTGTCCGAGCTGTCGATGTCGTCCTTCTCCTTCGAGGACCTGACCACCGAGGACGTCGACGCCGCCGAGGCGCTGTGGGGCGGGCTCACCGACGACGTACGCCGACTGCTCGACCTGACGATCCGCAGCCGCGTCGGCCCGGAGCAGGTCGCCCGGGCGCGGGCCATGCTGCAGGAGGCTGCCGACCTGCTGGCCGAGGACGCCCCGGCGGAGCCCGCGGGCGTGCACTACAACGCCCACGGTCGCTCGTGGAACTGGGGCAACACGGTCGTCGGCGTCCGCAACGCGTTCGCGCCGCCGGTGCGGCTCGCGTGGGGCGACGACGACGTCGTCCGCTCGGCCGTGACCCTGGGGGCGCCCTACGAGGGTCCGCCCGGCAGCGTGCACGGCGGAGTCTCGGCGCTGCTGCTCGACCATCTGATGGGCGAGACCGCGAGCGCCGCTCACACACGGCTCACGGTCACCGGCACCCTCACGCTGCGCTACGTCCGGCCGCTTCCGCTCGGACCCGTCCGGATGGAGGCGCGGGTCTCCGAGGAGTCGGGCCGCAAGGTCACCGTCACCGCCACGATCCGGCCGGACGTCGTCGACGCGGAGCCCGCGGTCGAGGCGACCGGGCTGTTCATCATCCCGCGGTGGGCCTACCAGCCCGACCCGGACACCGGGCCGACCGGGATCGGCTCGCTCGACTAGCCTCCCGAGGCTAGGAGCCGCCGGTGCGGTGCTCGAGGGTGTCGAGCAGCGCCTCCACCTGCCGGTAGGTCTCCGAGCTGTAGGCACCGATGCCGCGCTCGCTGGCGAGGGCGTCGCGCATCGCGTCGAGGTAGCGGCGCTGGATGATCATCGTCTGCTCGATCGCGCCGGGGCGGCCGGCGTCTCGGAGCTCGCGGACGCCGGTGAGCAGCCGCGGCAGGATCCGCTCCTTCATCGTGCTGGCCAGCTCGGGGTCGACGGGCTCGCCGTCGATGGTCTGCTCCTCGAGCGGACCGAGGGTGTCGACCGACGCGTCGCCGATCCGGCGCAGGAGCGCCTGCACCGAGCCCTGCTTGTCCTCCGCGCTCTCCGACCGCAACCGCATCGCGCCGATGACCGCCGGGAGCGTGAGCCCGAACAGCACGAGCGTGATCAGGGCGACGAGGAACGCGGCGAGGACCACGGTGTCGCGGTGCGGGGTGCCGGCCGGGATGGTCTGAGCGGCTGCGACGGTGACGACGCCGCGCATGCCGGCCCACGCGATGACGACCGTGCCGCGGCTCGTGATCGGCTCGCGCTCCTGGAACTCGACGTCGGCGCGGCCCCGGGCCAGGCGCCGCCGGGCGTAGGACAGCCGCGACTCCTCGCGGTCGTCGGCCGGGGTCATCGAGTCGAGCTTCTCCTCGAACTGGTCGAGTCGGCCGCGCTGCTGGTCGCCCTGGTCGGCGCCGGCGAGGCGTTGGTGGAGGGCGGGCCAGGCGAGCCCGAGGAAGCGCAGCCCGACCAGCAGGCCGACGACGACCGCCACGAGGCCGGTGATCTCGGCGGTCGTGGTCTCCGCCTGCGCGGCGTCGACAACCTCCGGCAGCTGGTAGCCCATCGCGAGGAACACCGCGCTCTCGAGGACGAAGCTGATCGTCACCCAGGTCGTCGCCTGCGTCTGCCGGTCACGGGCGCTGAAGCGACGGCTGCCCATCGCCCCGGTCACCAGCCCGGCGAGCACCACCGCGAGCACTCCGGACGCGTCGACCTCCTCGGCCGGGAAGTAGGCCAGGAAGGGCACCGCGAACGAGATCGTGGTGTTCAGCACCGGGTCGTCGAGCCGCGTGCGCAGCCGCACCGTCAGGAGCCCGACGAGCAGACCGATCACGGCCCCGCCGGCGACCGCCCACGCGAACTCCAGCGCGGTCCGGCCGAGCGCGAACTCGCCGGTCACGGCGATCGCCGCCACCGCGGTGCGCAGCACGACGAGCGCCGAGGCGTCGTTGACGAGGCTCTCGCCCTCGAGCACCGCCATCAGCCGTGGTGGCAGCCCGATCCGTCGCCCGATCGCGGTCGCCGCGACCGCGTCCGTCGGGCTCACGACGGCCCCGAGCGCCGTGGCGAGGGCGAACGAGATGCCGGGGAACAGCCAGTGCACGACCGCGCCGATCACCAGCGCCGAGACCACCACCATGACGACCGACAGCCAGGCGATCAGGAGCAGGTTGCGGCGGACGTCGATCACCGGCAGGTTGACCGCCGTCGAGTAGAGCAGCGGCGGGAGCACCCCGGCCAGCACGAGCTCCGGCTCGACGTGGATCGTCGGCGTGCTCGGTAGACAGCTCGCCCCGATCCCGAGGCCCACCAGCAGCAGCGGCGCCGCGACGCCCGTCCGACGCGAGAACACCGATGCCGCGATCATGATCGCGAGACCCGTCCCGGCGATGAGCAGGAATTCGTGGTCCACCCGCGCAGCCTAGGAGGCTGACGCGTCCGCTCACGTGTCCGCTGACGTGTCCGCTGACTTGTCCGGCGCGTGACACTGGACGCAGGAACGGAGGTGAGTGCCGTGACGATGCTCGGGGCCTACGTCGAGCAGGCGCCGCCTGCCGGCGTGCGCGACACCGTCGCCTGCCTGTGGCGGCAACGGGTCGAGGTCGACCGCCAGGTCATCGTGCCGGACGGCTGCGTCGACGTCGTCTGGTTCGACTCCGGGCGCCTCGTGGTGGCCGGTGCCGACACGGCCGCCCGGGTCGAGCGGCTGTCGCCCGGCGAGACCGTCCACGGCGTGCGGCTGCGCCCGGGGGCCGCGGCGGCAGCTCTCGGGCGCGACGTGTCCGAGCTGCTCGACCGGCAGGTCGAGCCCGCGGAGGTGTGGGGCGAGCACGGCGCCGACGTGGCGGTCGCGCTGGCGGTGGCCGGGGGCGATGCGGTCCACGGGCTGATGCTGGGCCGCCTGGTCGGCGTACGGCCCGATCCGGTGGTGCAGCACGCCGCAGGCCTCCTGGCCGAGCCGGGCGCGCGCGTCGGCGAGGTGGCGCGGACCATCGGCGTCAGCGACCGTCAGCTGCAGCGGCGCTGCGTCGCGACGGTCGGCTACGGCCCCAAGATGCTGGCCCGGGTGCTGCGGCTGCAGCGACTGCGGAGCCTCGGCGTCGGCGACGACGACCTCGATCTCGCGGACCGGGCGCTGCGCGCCGGCTACGCCAGCCAGGCCCACATGGGTGACGAGGTGCGCCGGCTCACCGGCACCACGCCTGTCCGATTCCTGGAAGACCGGGCCGCCGTCGCGTGAATAGCGTCGGGGCATGTCCTACGACGTCGCCGCCGCTCGACGGTCCGTCCTCGGCAACGCACGGGTCCTCGACCGGCACCGGTTCGCCTTCCTGGTCGACGACGGGCCGCGCGAGCCGGTCCTCACGGCCCTGAGCGCCTACCAGAACCCCGACGGCGGGTTCGGCAACGCGCTCGAGCCCGACCTCCGCGACGCCGCCAGCCAACCCGCCGCGACGTTCTCCGCGCTCGAGGTGCTGGCCGAGGTCGGCGCTCTCGACGACCCGATCACCCAGCGCGCCGAGGCGTGGCTCGCCACGATCGCGCACGACGACGGGTCCGTGCCGCAGGTGCTGGCCTCCGTCGAGTCGGCGCCGCACGCCCCGTGGATGGGTCCCGAACCGGAGGCCGGCTTCTTCACCCTCGCCCTCGTCGGCCTCCTCTCCCAGGGCGGCGCAGCGCCGACCCCGTGGCGCGAACGGGCCCGGGAGTGGTGCTGGTCGGTCATCGGGGACGGGTCGGACCTGGAGCACTTCTGGGTCAAGTTCGCCTTCCACTTCCTCGACCACGACGCCGACGACGCCCGGGCGGAGCGGACGGTCGCGGTCCTCGCCGACAAGCTCGGACCCGACGGCAGCGTCCCGGTCCCGGGCGGCACCGAGGGCGAGAGGCTCGGCGCCCTGGTCCTCTCCCCCCGCCCGGGGCTGCGAAGCCGCGCGGCCTTCACGGATGACGTCGTCACCTCGGCGCTCGACGACCTGGCGGCGGAGCAGGAGCCCGACGGCAGCTGGGTCCCCGACTTCCTCGCCTGGTCGCCCGCCCAGGCGGTCGAGTGGCGCGGACGGCTCACCGTCGACTCGGTCACGACCCTGCGCGCCCACGGGAGGCGGTGAGGCGGGCCGCACGCACGCCGACGGCGTACTGGTCAGGGAGGTCCGCCCCCTGTCAGGGGTTGCAACCCCTGACAGGGGTCGGAATCCCCGGCCGGCCGGGTGATCCGCCACCCCCGGGGCACCCACAACTCAGGCCCAGGCCAGCGCGACGTCCTCGTCGAGGCGCGGCAGCCGGTCGAACCACGGGTCGACGCCCGGGTGGCCGATGTTGACCACGAGGTGGGTGCGCCAGGTGGTGCCGGCGAAGAACTCGGCGTCGATGCCCGGTCCGTCGAAGCCCGCCATCGGGCCGGCGGCGAGGCCGTGGGCGCGTACGGCGAGCATGAAGACACCGGTCTGGATCGCGGCGCTGTACTTGGCCAGGCCCTCGCGGGCCTCGCCCGGCATGCTGGCGAAGTTGCCGCGCATCAGCTCGCCGCGGGCCGGGAAGACGGTCGGGAAGTGCTCGTGGAACTCGCTGTCGTAGGCCAGCACCGCCACGGCCGGCGCCGAACGGGTCTTGGCGACGTTGCCCTCCGCCATGTGCCCGAGCAGTCGCTCGCGCCCCTCGGGCGTGCGGACGAACAGGACGCGCAACGGCTGGCTGTTGGCCATCGACGGCGACCAGCGGGCGAGTTCCCACACGCCGCGCAGCTCGTCGTCGGTGACGGGGGTGTCGCTGAACGAGTTGGCCGTGCGGGCCTCGGTGAACAGCAGGCCGCGCGCGGCCTCGTCGAGGGAGTCGAGGGCGAGCGGGGTGGTGGTCATGGGCGGGTCCTTCGGATCGAGAGCGGCTTGTCTTCACGATGCTACTCCTGTTTTAGAAGTCGCGGTCAACTCCGAAGCGGACTAGCATGCGTCACGTGAGCCCGACGCCCCAGAAGAGCGCGACCGAGCACGAGCCGCGTGCGTGCGACGCCGCCCTCGAGCGGGCGTTCAGCTTCCTCGGCAAGCGCTGGAACGGCGTCCTGCTCGGCACCCTGATCCAGGCCCCGGCCGGCTTCGCCGAGCTCAAGCGCTCGCTCGGCATCAGCGACTCGATGCTGTCCGACCGCCTCGGCGAGCTCACCCGCGCCGGCCTCGTCGCGCGCACGGTCGACGAGGGCCCGCCGCTCGCCGTGCTCTACACCCTGACCGACAGCGGCCAGGCGATCCTGCCGGCTCTCCACGAGCTGTCGACGTGGGCGCGCGACAACCTCACCGCGGAGCAGTGCTCCGGCCAGCACCCCAGCCAGCACTGACCCTGTGGATCACGTGTAGGGCAGCGCCGCGTCCGTGAGCCACGCGGCCAGGTGCCGCGCGAAGGCCGGCCGCACATAGATGCGCAGCTCGTCGGCGGTGCGGCCGATGACGACCTGGGCGCCGGCGAGGTCGCCCTGGACCGCCTCGCCCACGGGCAGCACGGTGAGGTCGATGGCGCAGCCGTGGGCGAGCAGCCGGGTGGCGTGCTCACCGGTGACCACGATGGTCGTGCGCTGGGCCGAGACGTCGACGACCGGGCAGCCGGGGTTGGCGGCACGGACCTCGTCGGCCAGCGGCACCTCGAGCGCGGGCTCCGTGGTCGGTGAGTCGTCCACCAGCCACCACGCCGGGCCCAGCCGCCAGACCAGCCCGGGGGCGGTCGGCGGCTCGGGCGAGCGGACCTCGACCAGCGAGCGGAACGGCAGCTCGTCCAGCGAGAGGCCGGGCGAGGTCACGCCGAAGGCGGTGTCGGCGAGCGGGGAGCGGCGCAGGTCGAGCACGCCGGTGACGTCAGCCATCGCGGCGCGCCCCTTCCGGGTCGTAGGACACCGGTCCGGTGACCCGGACGGCGAGGGGGACGAGGTCGTCGACGGCGTCGAGGACCTCGCCGAGGCGGTCACGGCCGCCGTCGAGCAGAGCCAGCGCGAACGGCTGCCCGTCGTGGCCGACGGGGTAGGCGCTGGTGACGTGCCCCGCCATCGCGACGGGGAAGGCCGTGAGGTCGGCGCCGTGGGCGACGAGCTGGGCGCCCTCGACGATGCGGGTCCGGCCGTCGACCGGCACCAGCCCGACGAGGTGGCGGCGGTCGGGCCGCTGCGCGTCGTCGCGGGCCAGGGACCGCTTGCCGATGAAGTCAGGCTTCTTCCTCGACACCGCCCACGACATGCCGAGGTCGTGGGGGGTGACGGTCCCGTCGGTGTCCTGCCCGACGATCGGGAAGCCCTTCTCGGCGCGCAGCACGTGCATGGTCTCGGTGCCGTAGGGCGTGATGCCCCACGGCTCGCCCGCCTCGGCGACCGCGTCCCACAGGGCCGCGCCCCACCAGCTCGGCACGTTGACCTCGAAGGCCAGCTCACCGGAGAACGACACCCGCATCACCCGCGCGGGGATGCCGGCGACGACGGCCTCGCGCCACTCCATGAAGGCGAACGCCTCGGCCGAGACGTCGAGGTCCGGAGCGAGAGCACTGATCACGAAACGCGAGGACGGGCCGGCGACCGCCACCACCGACCACTGGTCGGTGACCGAGGTGATGGTGACGTCGAGCTCGGGCCACTCGGTCTGGTGCCACTCCTCGAGCGCGTCGTAGACGCTCGCGGCGTTGCCGGTGGTCGTCGACATCAGCCACGCGGTCTCGGAGAGTCGCGCGGTGGTGCCGTCGTCGATGACCATCCCGTCGGGACCGCACATCACGCCGTAGCGCACCTTGCCGACCTTGAGCGTCGAGAAGAGGTTGGTGTAGACGCGGTCGAGCAGGACCCCGACGTCGGCGCCCTGCAGCAGGATCTTGCCGAGGGTCGAGGCGTCCATCATCCCGACGCCGGTGCGCACCGCGGCGACCTCGCGCGCGACGGCGGCATCCATGGCGCCGGGTCCGGTCTCGTCGGCCGTCGGGAAGAACCACGGCCGCTTCCACTGACCGACGTTCTCCATCGGCGCGTGGGCGACCCGGTCGTGGACCTGGCTGACCCGCACGGGGTCGGACAGCACGCCGCGGTTGCGCCCGGCCAGCAGGCCGAAGGACAGCGGGAGGTAGGGCGGACGGTAGGTCGTCGTACCGACCTCGCCGACGGGTCGGCCCAGCTCCTGGGCCAGGATCCCGACGGTCAGCACCCCGAAGCCGCGGCCCTGGTCGGCGCCGGTGCCGACCGTGGTGAAGCGCTTGACGTGCTCGACGCTGCTGAGCCCGGCGGCGTGCGCGCGGCGCAGGTCGTGGAGGGTCGCGTCGCGGTGGGGGTCGACGAACACCCGCTCGGGGTCACCGACGCTCGAGCGGAACCAGGCCGCCGGCGGGGTCAGCTGCTCGCGCCAGCCCGGGATCGTGGCGGTCTCGCCGGCCGCGGCGCCGACGACGCTCTCGCGGCCGGCCTGACCCGGGGCCGGGGTGTCGGGGACGAAGCCGGCGACCTCGTCGGACCAGCGGGTGCGGCCGCCGGGGTGGCTGAAGAGCTGCACCGCGGGGTTGGAGCCGCCGGAGACGGCCAGCAGGTCGGCGTCCCACGACCCGGCGCTGGTGTGCACGCGGACGAGACGTCCGGTCTCGTCGTCGGACCCGTCGGTGCCGGTGACCTCCGCACCCAGGTGGACGGGTACGCCGAGCGCGTCGAGCGCCCCGGCGAGCTCCGGCGCCATCGACCCACGGACGTCGAGCACCGCGGCCAGCTCGGTCCCGGCCGCGGCCAGCTCGAGGGCGGCGTGGATCCCCGCGTCGTGGGCGGTCCACACGACCGCCCGCTCACCCGGCAGCACGCCGTAGCGGCTCACGTAGTCGGCGGCGGCGCAGGCCAGCATGATCCCGGGACGGTCGTCGTCCTCGAAGACCATCGGCCGCTCCTGGGCGCCCGTGGCGAGCACGATCCGCGCGGCCTGCACGTGGTGGAGCCGGCGGCCGCGCTCGACCGCGACCAGCCGGCCGTGGCCGTGGGACCCGGTGACGGTGGTGCGCACGAGCACCTCGCAGGTCAGCTCCCCCAGCAACGCCTCGAGCTCCAGCCCGGCCGGGGAGCCGGCCGGCAGGTCGGCGGCCGCTCCTCCGAGGACCGGGCCGTCGTCGAGGAGGAGCACCCGCACACCGGGTGCCTGCGCCGCGACCGCAGCCCGCAGGCCGGCGAGCCCGCCGCCGACCACGGCCACCTCGCAGTGGGTGGTGAGCGTGTCGTAGCGCCGGTGGTCGACGTCGGTGGAGAGCCAGCCGCGCCCGGCGATCCGCTCGACGGCCAGGCCGTCGGCGACCTCGAGCGTGGTGGCGGCGACCATCGGCTCGCCCCCGCCGCCGCCCTGGTCGCCGCCCCGATCGACGTGGCCGTCGTCGAGCACCTGCACGTAGGCGTTGGACTCCTCGACGCCCACCCCGATCACGCCGCGCGGGCGGCCGGAGTAGATGCCGCGCGAGACCAGCAGCCGGTCGGCCGCGAGCAGGGCCGACGCGAGGGTGTCGCCGGCGTAGGCCTCGACGGTCTCGCCGTCGACCGTGATCGTGACGGGCCGGGAGCGGTCGATCCGGGAGCCACCGGTGGGGAGCCTGCGGGCCATCACGCGCTCCTGATCTCGTCGGTGACGGTGTGCCGCTCGAGGGCGAACCACAGCCGGCAGCCCGACCCGTGGAACCACCGCTCGCGGAACCAGCCGCGCGGGTTGGCACGGAGGAAGAGGTAGGCCGCCCACGCGTCGTCGGCCAGCGCCGACGGGTCGGCGGGGTAGTCGACACCGGCCTCGCCGCCGTAGTGGAACTCGGTCTCGTCACGCTCCCCGCAGTGGGGGCAGGGGATTCGCAGCATCGGTCGGTCTCTCGTCGTGGTTCGTCGTCAGTGGGCGACGGCGGCGGCGCCGTGCTCGTCGATGAGGCGGCCGGTGGTGAACCGGTCGAGGGCGAACGGCGCCGCCAGCTCGTGCGGGCGGCCGTGGGCGACGGTGTCGGCGTAGACCGAGCCGACCCCGGGCGTGGCCTTGAAGCCTCCGGTGCCCCAGCCGCAGTTGACGAAGGCGTTGTCGAAGGGCAGTGTCCCGACGATCGGCGAGGCGTCGGGGGTGACGTCGACGATGCCGGCCCAGGTCCGCAGGACGTGGGCGCGGCCGAAGATCGGGAACAGCTCGACGGCGGCGGCCATCTGCTCCTCGATCACGTGGAACGACCCGCGCTGGCCGTAGCCGACATGGGCGTCGACCCCGGCGCCCATGACCAGCTCGCCCTTGTGGGCCTGGCTGACGTAGACGTGCACGGCGTTGGACATCACGACGGTGTCGAGGACCTGCTCGAGCAGCTCGGAGACCAGCGCCTGCAGGGGATGGCTCTGCAGCGGCAGGCGTACGCCGAGGTGCCCGGCCAGGACAGCGGTGTGGCCGGCCGCGGCGAGGGCCACCTTGCCGCAGCCGATCGTCCCGCGGCTGGTCTCGACCGCCATGACCGTGTCGCCGGAGGTCTGGAACCCGGTGACCTCGCAGTTCTGCACGATGTCGACGCCGAGGGCGTGCGCGGCGCGGGCGAAGCCCCACGCGACGTAGTCGTGCTTGGCGATCCCGGCCCGTGGCTGGAAGGTGCCGCCGACGACGGGGTGGCGCGGCCGGTCGCTGACGTCGAGGATCGGCACCAGCTTGCCGATCTCCTCGGGGCTGAGCCACTGGGCGTCGAGACCGTTGAGCTGGTTGGCGTTGACCCGGCGCTTGCCCTCACGGACGTCGGCCAGGTTGTGGGCCAGGTTGAGCACCCCGCGCTGGCTGAACAGCACCTGGGTGTCGAGCTCGTCCTCGAGCGTCTCCCACAGCTTGAGCGAGTGCTCGTAGATCCCGGCACTCTCGTCCCACAGGTAGTTGGAGCGGATGATCGTGGTGTTGCGGGCCATGTTGCCGCCGGCGAGCCAGCCCTTCTCGAGCACGGCGACGTTGGTGATGCCGTGGTGGGCGGCGAGGTAGTAGGCCGTGGCGAGGCCGTGCCCGCCGCCGCCGATGACGACGACGTCATAGCTCTTCCTCGGCTCGGCGTCGGCCCACAGGAAGTCGGGGTGGTCGGGGAGCCGGTCGGAGATGCGCACCGCGCTCAGCCCCTCAGCCGGGTCATCGTCGGGTTGAAGAGGGGCTCCTCGGTGACGACGTAGGGCAGCCGCTGGTCGAAGTAGCCGATCTCGACCTCGGTGCCGGGGGCGGCCAGCGCGGCCGGCACCCAGGCGTAGGCGATCGCGCGCTCGACGGTGAAGCCCCAGGCGGCGCTGGTGACGTAGCCGACCGCGGCACCGCCGGAGAGGACCGGCTCCTTGCCCATCACGACGGCCTTCGGGTCGGTCGAGGTCAGGCAGACGAGCTTCTTGTCCACCGCGTCGGGGTCCATCGCGGCGACCGCGGCCCGGCCGACGAAGTCGTCCTCCTTCTTCAACCGCACCGCGAAGCCGACGCCGGCCTCGTAGGGCGTGTGGTCCCACGTCATGTCGGAGCCGAACAAGCGGTAGCCCTTCTCGAGCCGCAGGCTCGAGAACGCCGCCCGGCCGCCGGCGAGCACGCCGTGCTCCTGACCGGCGGTCCACAGGGTGTCCCAGAGCTTCTGGCCGAGGTCGGCGGTCGTGTAGAGCTCCCAGCCGAGCTCACCGACGTAGGACAGCCGCATCGCGGTGACCGGGACCATCCCGACGTGGGCCTCGATGGCGCGGAAGTACTTCACGCCGTCGTTGCTGAAGTCGTCGCTGGACAGCGACTGCACGAGGTCGCGCGCCTGCGGCCCCCACAGCCCGATGCAGCAGGTACCGGGCGTGATGTCGTGGACGAAGACGTCGGCCGGCGCGAGCGCCTGCAGGTAGGCGAGGTCGAGGTGGCCGTTGGCGCCGACCTGGTAGCGCTGCTGGCCCGGCCGGGCGCTGAGCCGCGCCACGGTGACGTCGCTGCGGATGCGGCCGCGCGGGTCGAGCATCAGGCAGTAGGTGACCGACCCGACCGAGGTCGCGACGTTGCCGGTGACCAGCGACTGCAGGAACGCGGTCGCGCCGCGCCCGACGACCTCGATGCGCTTGAGGGCGGTCATGTCGTACATCGCGACGCGCTCGCGGGTGGCCATGGCCTCGGCGCCGGCGACCGGCGACCAGTAGCGGGCGGCCCACTCCCCCGGCTCGGGCACCTCGCGCCCCGCGGCGCGGTAGCCCTCGAGGAGGCCGGTGTTGGCGGCGTACCACTGCGGGCGCTCCCAGCCGTTGGCCTCGAGGAAGTAGCCGTCGAGCTCGCGCTGGCGCTGGTGGAAGGGCGGCAGCCGCAGCGGCCGCGGCGACTCCATCGGCTGCAGCGGGTGGAGGACGTCGTAGACCTCGACGAAGTTCTGCTGGTCGCGCTCGAGGACGTACGCCGGGCCCGTCTGGTGCACCTCGAAGCGGTCGATGGCCGCCTCGTGGAGGTCGGTGGTCGGCACGCCGTCGACCAGCAGCTCGGCCACCGCGCGACCGACGCCCGCGGAGTGGGTGACCCAGACGGCCTCGGCGACCCAGAAGCCGGCCACGTCGGGGCTCTCGCCGATGAGCGGGGCGCCGTCGGTGGTGAAGGAGAAGATGCCGTTGATGCCCGACTCGACCTCGGTCTCGGCCAGGGCGGGCAGCAGGGCCTGGGAGGTCTTCCACGGGCCCTCGAAGTCGTCGGGGGTGTAAGGCCGCACGCTGGGCATGACCTCGCGGCCCCAGTCGTCGAACTCGTCGTAGGTCACCGGCATCGGCCGGTGGGCGTAGGAGCCGACGACCTGGCGGTCGAAGTCGTCGCGGTAGTAGAGGTCCTCGCCCTGGTGGCGCAGGATCGGCCGCCGCGCCTCGGTGTCCTGGCCGGCCATCGCCGGGACCGGCGTCGTGCGGACGAGCTGGTGCTCGAGCGGGGTGAGCGGGAGCGTCAGGCCGACCATGCCGGCGACCTTCTGGCCCCAGATGCCGGCGCAGCAGACGACGACGTCGGCGTCGATGCGGCCCCGAGTGGTCTCGACGCCGACCACGCGGCCGTCCTCGACCAGCACGTCGAGCACCTCGGCGCCCGGCCGCAGGGTCGCACCCCGCTCGGCGGCGCGGCGGGTCTGGGCGTCGACGGCGCGGATCGCCTTGGCCAGGCCGTCGGTGGGGGTGAAGAGCCCCCCGAGGACGACGGCGGGGTCGAGCAGGTCGTGGCGGGCCACGCACTCGTCGGCGGTCAGCACCTCGGCGGTGACGCCGTTGGCGGCCAGCCAGCCGGCGCGACGGTGCAGCTCGGTGAGGCGGTCGGCCGTGGTCGCGACCTCGAGGCCCCCGACCTGCAGGAAGCAGGGACCCTCGTCGGTCTCGAGCCCGACCAGCTTGTCGACGGTGTAGGTCGCCAGCTGGCTCATCATCCGCGAGCCGTTGGCCTGGAAGACCAGGCCGGGCGCGTGCGTCGACGACCCGCCGGTGTGCGGGATCGGGCCGGCGTCGACCACCGTCACGTCGGTCCACCCGCGCTCGGTGAGCTCGTCGGCCAGGGCTGCCCCCACCACGCCCGCGCCGATGACGACGACTCGCTTGCCCGTCATGCCTGACCTCCGACTCGCACGTTGCGCATCGCGCAACTAGTATCGCTATGTGCAACAAGTGTACGACGTGGGCGGGCGGACGTCATGCCCCTCGGCACGACGTCCGCCCCCCGGTCACGTGAGGGCTGCCGTCAGGACAGCCAGGCCTCGACCTTGTCGGGGTTCTCGTCGACCCACTTCGCCGCGGCGTCCTCGGCGGACATGCCGTCCTCGGCGATGTACTTGGCGACCAGGTTCTGGTCGTCGTTGGTCCACGAGAAGCCCTTGACCAGGTCGGTCGCGGGCGAGCCGGACTCGGCCCACTCGGTCGACACGATCTTCTTCAGCTCGGTCTCGGGGTAGTCGCAGGCGACCGACTTGGCGTCGTCCTGGCAGCCGTCGGTGTGGGCCGGCAGGTTGACCCGCACCAGCGGGACCGCGGACATGAACCACTGCGGGTCGTAGAAGTAGCCGATGAGCGGCGTCTTCTCCTCCTCCGCGCGACGGAACGCCGCGATCGAGGCGGCCTCGCTGCCGGAGAACACGACCTTGAACGGCAGGTCGAGGTTGGCGACGATCGCCTCGTCGAACTGCACGTAGCTCGGGTCGGCGCCGAGGAACTGCCCCTTGCCGCCCGACTCCGGGGTCTCGAACAGGTCGGCGTACTTGGACAGGTTCTCCCAGTCGGTGATGTCCGGGTACTTCTCCGCCATCCACGGCGGGACGTACCAGCCGATGACTCCGATGTTGCCGGTCGGACCCATCTCCATCGCGCTGCCGTCGCCGGAGTCGGCGAAGTACTGCTTCTCCAGGTCGGGGTGGCCCCAGTCCTCGATGACGACGTCGACCTCGCCGGTGCCGAAGCCCTGCCAGGAGACCTCCTCGGCGAGCTCGGGATAGCTGACCTTGCAGCCGAACTTCTCCTCGGCGACGTGGCCGACGACGTAGGCGTCGGCCTCGAAGCCGACCCACGGGTTGACGGCGAGGTTGAGGTCGCCGCAGTCGCCGGCCTCCCCGGCCTGCTCGGCGTTCTGGTCCTCCTCCTCCGCGATGTCGCCACCGCCGCATGCGCTCAGGACGAGCGCAACTGCGGCGAGCGACCCGGTCAGGGCGCTGACTTTCCTGTGCTTCACGTGGGTCCTCTTCTCGGTTGTGGTCCTGCCTGCCCCGCTGCCGCCCCGGACGGTGCGAGGGAGTGTGTGGGTGTGGCGCCTCAGCGCCGGCGCTCCGCGGCCTGCTTGGCGACCCGGTCGACCATCACGCCGAGCAGCACGATCGCGATCCCGGCCGCGAGGCCCTTGCCGAAGAACTCGCTGCGCGAGAAGCCCAGCGCCACGTCGTAGCCCAGCGCGCCGCCGCCGACGAGGCCGCCGATGACGACGATCGACAGCACGTAGAGGAGGCCCTGGTTGGCCGCGAGCACGAGGTGGCCGCGGGCCATGGGCAGCTGGACCTTGGTGATCAGCTGGAAGGCCGTGGAGCCGGCGGCCGTGGCGGCCTCGACCGTCGTGGGCGAGACCTGGCGCACGCCGTCGGCGACCAGCTTGGCCGCGACCGGGACGGCGTAGACGACCGCGGCGAAGATCGCGGTGAACCGACCCGGGCCGAAGAGGCCGAGGACCGGGATGAGGTAGACGAACGACGGCATCACCTGGGCGGCGTCGAGGACCGGGCGCAGCACCCGGTCGACGCCGCGGCGGCGGGCCATCCAGACGCCGAGGACCAGCGCGACCACCATGACGAAGACGGTGGCGACCAGGACGCTGGTGAGGGTGACCATGGCGTCGTACCAGAGGCCGGTCGCCAGGATGCCGCCGACGCAGACCACGGTGCTGAGGGTGGCGCGCCAGCCGCCGAGCAGCTGGGCGAGCAGCACCAGCGCGGCGCCGGTGACGAACCACGGCGACCCGGCGACGAGGTCCTGCAGCGGGTTGATGAACAGGGTGGTCGTCGTCTCCTGGACGAAGGTGGTGACGCCGCGCAGGTGGTCGTTGGCCCAGTCGGCTGCGGACTGGACGGCGTCGGCGACCCGGGGGCCGACCTCGCTCTCGGGGAACGTCGCGAGCGAGAAGTAGGTGCGCGACAGGTAGACCATCACGACGGCCGCGATCCCGACGACGCCGAGCAGGATCCAGCGGCCACGACCGGGAGCAGCACCCCGGGCGGCGAGCTCGCTGCGCTCGCTGGCCGCGGTGGTGACCCGGTCGAGCACGATGGCGACGACGACGATCGAGAGCCCGGCGACGAAGGCGACGCCGACCTGGTTGTCACCAGCACGCAGCGCACGGAGCACCGGGATGCCGAGGCCGGGACTGTTGACGAAGCCGGCGATGACGACCATCGAGAGCGCGGCCATCATGGTCTGGTTGACGCCGATGATGATCGTGCGGCGGGCCATCGGGAGCTGCACCTTGCGCAGCCGCTGCCCGGCGGTCTGGCCCATCGACGTGGTCGCCTCGATCGTGGTCGGCGAGACCGCGCGCAGCGCGTGGGCCGAGATCCGGATCGCCGGCGGCATGGCGTAGACGACGGTCACGGCGACCGCGATGGCCGGGCCGAGGCTGAAGAAGAGGGCCATCGGGGCGAGGTAGACGAACGACGGCATGGTCTGCATGACGTCGAGCACCGGCGTGACGATCGCGTTGACCCGGCGGTTGGTGCCCATCAGCACCGCGATCGGCAGCCCGACCAGCAGGCAGATCGCCACCGAGAAGAACGTGATGATGAGGGTGTCCATCGCCTCGGGCCAGTAGCCGAGGAGGCCGATCGCACCGAGGCCGGCGACGACGCCGAGCGCGTGCTTCCAGCCGGCGACGGCGAGGCTGACCCAGCCGGCGATGCCGATCACGCCGAGCCAGCCGATCTGCGGGACCGGCCGCGGGAAGGCGGCCTGGGAGACGAGGCCCTGCAACCACTCGACCACGGTGTTGAACAGGTCGGAGAGCGCGCCGACCGCCTGCATGACGGGGTTGTCGTCCCGTCCGGCGATCAGGTCGCGCCGGAAGTCGCCGAGGGTCTCGTGGATGCCGCGCGTGCCCTGGCCGGGGAGGTAGAGCGTCCACCTGTCCCCGAGCACGATCGACAGCACCACCCAGGCGCCGAGGACGCCGGCCAGCCACCACCAGAGCGGCACGCGGCGACGGGGGACGGCCTCGTCGGGCGCGGGCGCGCCACCGGGGTCGGCCGCGGTCTCGGGCTTCCTCTCCACGGTGGCGGCGGACATCAGACGCCCACCGGGGCCTGCTCCTCGGCGACGACCACCCGGAGGATGGCGTCGGAGTCGACGATGCCGACGAGCTCTCCGTCGCGCACCACCTGCACCGGGTGGGCCGAGCCGAGCGAAGCACGGGCGGCGTGCATGACGATCGTGTCGGGCGCCATGACCGGGCCCTCGCGGGAGTCGTCGAGGGTGGGCTCGCGCATGACGTACTCGAGCGTGAGCACGTGGGAGCGGGGCACGTCGCTGACGAAGTCGCGCACGTAGTCGTCGGCGGGCCGGGCGACGACCTCGGCCGGCGTGCCGACCTGGACGATCTCACCGTCGCGCATGATCAGGATGCGGTCGCCGAGCTTGAGCGCCTCCTGGAGGTCGTGGGTGATGAAGACCATCGTCTTCCTGACCTCCTGCTGGAGACGGACGACCTCGTTCTGCATGTCGCGGCGGATCAGCGGGTCGAGGGCCGAGAACGGCTCGTCGAAGAGCAGCATCGCCGGGTCGTTGGCCAGCGCGCGGGCCAGGCCGACGCGCTGCTGCATGCCGCCGGAGAGCTGGTCGGGGTAGGACTTCTCGTAGCCGGTCAGCCCGACCAGGTCGACGAGCTCCTGGGCCTTGGCCCGGCGCTCGGCCTTCTTGATGCCGCGGATCTCGAGCCCGTAGGCGACGTTGTCGACGACCTGGCGGTGCGGCAGCAGGCCGAAGTGCTGGAAGACCATCGAGACCGTACGACGACGCAGGTCGCGCAGCTGGGACTCGGAGGCCTTCGTGATGTCGTTGCCCTCGAAGGTGACCCGGCCGGCGGTGGGCTCGACGAGCCGGGTCAGGCAGCGCACGAGGGTCGACTTGCCGGAGCCGGAGAGCCCCATGACGACGAAGACCTCGCCCGGTGCGACCTCGAACGAGACGTCCTTGACCGCCGCGACGCAGCCGGTGCGCTGCTTGAGCTCGGCGCGGGGGAGGTCGGCGGCCGGCGTACCGATGATCTTGTCGGCGCGGGGCCCGAAGATCTTCCACAGGCCTTCGACCTGCAGGGCGGACTCGGTCATGCCGTCTCCTCGGGTGGGGTGGTGCGGGTGACGTTGCGCGGGTCGCCGGGCGGATAGAGCGGTACGTCGTCGCGGTGGCGGTAGTAGGGGACGTCGACCGGGGCGAGGGGCGTGGCACCGGTGATGAGGTCGGCGGCCTTCTCGGCGAGCATCACGACGGGGGCGTAGATGTTGCCGTTGGTGACGTAGGGCATCGCGGAGGCGTCGACCACGCGCAGGCCGTCGACGCCGTGCACCCGCATCGAGCCGGGGTCGAGCACGCTCTGGTCGTCGACGCCCATCCGGGCGGTGCAGGAGGGGTGCAGCGCGGTCTCGGCGTCCTGGGCGACCCAGTCGAGGATCTCCTGGTCGGTCGAGACCGAGGGTCCCGGCGAGATCTCGCCGTCGTTGAAGGCGGCGAAGGCGGGCTGCTCCATGATCTCGCGCGCCTTGCGGACCATCTCGATCCACTCCCGCCGGTCGGACTCGGTGGAGAGGTAGTTGAACTGCAGCGCGGGGTGCTCGAACGGGTCGCGGCTCTTGAGCTTGATGGTGCCGCGGACGTCGGAGTACATGGGGCCGATGTGGACCTGGTAGCCGTGGTCGGCGGCGGGCTGCGAGCCGTCGTAGCGGATCGCGATCGGCAGGAAGTGGAACATCTGGTTGGGGTAGTCGACGAGGTCGTTGGACCGGATGAACCCGCCCGCCTCGAAGTGGTTGGAGGCGCCGACGCCGCGCCGCAGGAAGAGCCACTCGGCGCCGATCCGTGGCTTGTGGCGGTGCTTGAGCCAGGGCGCGATCGAGACCGGCTGCTTGGAGGCGTACTGGATGTAGACCTCGAGGTGGTCCTGGAGGTTGGCGCCGACGCCGGGCAGGTCGGCGACCACCGGGACGCCCAGCGCCTCGAGGTCGGCCTGGGGGCCGATGCCCGCGAGGAGCAGCAGCTGCGGGGAGTTGATCGCGCCGCCGCAGAGGACGACCTCGCCGGCGGTGACCGACCGGCGTACGCCGCGGCCGCCGACGCCACGGACGTAGTCGACGCCGGTGACGCGGGTGCCGTCCATCCGCAGCCCGCTCACCTGGGCGAGGGTCTCGACCGTGAGGTTGGGGCGACGGCGGACGGGGTGGAGGTAGGCGCGGGCGGCGCTGAGCCGGCGGCCGCGGTGGACGTTGCGGTCGAAGGGCGCGAAGCCCTCCTGGCGGTAGCCGTTGACGTCGTCGGTGAGCGGGTGCCCGGCCTGCTGCACGGCCTCGAAGAAGGCGCCGAAGAGAGGACTCGACGCCGGCCCGCGCTCGAGGACGAGGGGGCCGGAGCCGCCGCGCCAGGCGTCGGCGCCGGGGGTGCCGTCCTGGAGCAGGACGGTCTCCATCCGCTTGAAGTACGGCAGGCAGTGGGCGTAGCCCCACTCCTTCATGCCGGCGTCGGCGGCCCACCGCTCGTAGTCGAGGGGGTTGCCGCGCTGGAAGATCATGCCGTTGATGCTGCTGGAGCCGCCGAGCACCTTGCCGCGGGCGTGGTAGATGCGGCGGCCGCCCATGTGGGGCTCGGGCTCTGACTCGTACTTCCAGTCGTAGAGCGGGTTGCCGATGGGGTAGGGCAGTGCGGCGGGCATGTGGATGAACGGGTCGATCCGGAAGTCGCTGCGACCGGCCTCGAGGACCAGGACGCGGGTCGACGGGTCGGCGCTCAGCCGGTTGGCGAGCACGGAGCCGGCCGAGCCGCCGCCGACGATGACGACGTCGTAGGTGTCACCCGCGGCGCTCACGGCTTCCTCCCGTCGAACCAGGACTGCACCGTCGGGCGCGTGTTGTGCCAGACGTGCTTGGTCTCCCGGTACTCCTCGAGCCCGGCGCTGCCGAGCTCGCGCCCGATGCCGGACTGCTTGTAGCCGCCCCACTCCGCCTGCGCGACGTAGGGGTGGAAGTCGTTGATCCAGACCGTGCCCATGCGGAGCCGGGCCGCGACCCGCTCGGCGCGTCCGCCGTCACGGGTCCACACCGCGCCGGCCAGGCCGTAGATGCTGTCGTTGGCGAGGCGTACGGCGTCGTCCTCGACCTCGTCGCTGCTCGCGCCGGTCGCCCCGAAGGTCTCGATGGTGAGGACCGGGCCGAACGACTCCTCCTGCACCACGCTCATCTCGGACGTGCAGCCGTCGAGGACGGTCGGCAGGTAGAAGTAGCCGGCGTCGTAGGCCGGGCCCGTCGGCCGCTCGCCGCCGAGCAGGAGCTTGGCGCCCTCGGCGACCCCGGCGGCGACGTAGGCCTCGACCTTGTCGCGGTGGGCGGCGCTGATCAGGGCGCCCGTCTCGGCGTCGTCGTCGAAGGGCCCGCCGAGCCGGATCAGCGCGGCACGCTCGACCAGCTGCTCGACGAAGTCGTCGTGGATCGACTCCTCGACCAGGAGGCGGGCGCCGGCCGAGCAGACCTGGCCGGAGTGGAGGAAGACCGCGGTGAGCGCCATGTCGAGCGCGACCTCGAGGTCGGCGTCGGCGAAGACGATGTTGGGGTTCTTGCCGCCGAGCTCGAGGGCGATCTTCTTGACCGTGGCGGCGGCCGCCACCATCACGCGCTTGCCGGTGCTCAGGCCGCCGGTGAACGAGACCAGGTCGACGTCGGCGTGCTCGGTCATCGGGGCGCCCACCTCGGCGCCGTCTCCGAGCACCAGGTTGGCGACGCCCGCGGGCAGTCCGGCCTCGGTGAGGGCGTCCATCAGCCACAGCGCGGTGCTGGGCGTCAGCTCGCTCGGCTTGAGCACGAAGGTGTTGCCGGTCGCGAGGCACGGCGCGACCTTCCACGCCGTCTGCAGGAGCGGGTAGTTCCACGGCGTGATCAGCGCACAGACGCCGACCGGCTCGTGGACGACGCGGCTGACGACGTCGGGGCGGCCGGTGTCGACGACGCGCCCGGCCTCGGCCCCGGCCAGGCCCGCGAAGTGGCGGAAGACGGACACCACGTCGGCGACGTCGTAGTCGCTCTCGACCAGGCGCTTGCCGGTGTCGAGCGACTCGCGCCGGGCGACCTCGGCGGCGTCGCGCTCGAGCAGGTCGGCGACCCGGTGGAGCAGGGCGGCCCGCTCGGGGGCGGGCGTCGAGGGCCAGGGCCCCGTGTCGAAGGCCGCGCGGGCGGCGGCGACGGCGAGGTCGACGTCGCCGGGTCCGCCCTCGCTCACGGTGCGCACCGGCGACCCGTCGGCCGGGCACGTGATCTCGCGCGTGCCCCCGCCCAGCGCGTCGCGCCACGCTCCGTCGACGTACAGCTCTGGCACCGTCTGTTCCCTTCGTGTTGCGTATGATGCAACGGACGTCATTCTACGCAACTTTGCGTTGCGCGGACATGACGAACGCCGAACGATTTGCACCACCCTTCCGGGCGGTCCCGACCCGCCCCGACTAGGCGGGCTCGCGCCAGCCCAGGCGCCGCGAGACCTCGAGCGCGTGGGCGACGAGCTCCCGGGTGGCCGCCTCGGCCTTGTTGCCGCTCAGGCGGAACGTGGGGCCCGACACCGAGATCGAGGCGAGCACGTCGCCGTGCACGTTGCGGATCGGGGCGGCGATGGCGGTCAGGCCGGCCTCGAGCTCGTCGACGACGACGACGTACCCCGCCTCGCGCACGCCGTCGAGCTGCGCGACCAGCACCGAGGGCGCAGTGATCGTCTGCTCGGTGTAGGCCGGCAGCTTGCGTGCGAGCAGGGCCTTGGCCTCGGCGTCGGTCATCCCGGCGAGGAGCACCTTGCCGTTGGACGTGGCGTGGAGGGGGATCCGCTGGCCGACCCAGTTGTGCGACTGCACCGCGGCACTGGTCGCGACCTGGTCGACGTAGAGCGCAGCCCCCTCGGACAGCACGGCGATGTTGACGGTCTCGCCGGTGACGGCGGCCAGGGCCTTGGCCTGGGCGCGTGACTCCTGCACGACGTCGAGCCGGGCGGTCGTCGCGCCGGCGAGGCGCAGGACGCCGACCCCGAGGCGGTACTTGCCGCGCGACTCGTTCTGCTCGACGAGGTCGTGGGCCTCGAGCGAGTCGACGAGCCGGGAGGCGGTGGACTTGTGCACGCCGAGGTGGCCGGCGATCTCGGTCACGCCGCACTCGCCGTCGCGTGCGAGGATCTCCAGGATCTGCAGGGCCCGGTCGACCGATTGCACGCTCATGAGTTGCATATTATGCAACTACTTGCGCATGGCGCAACAGTCGCCGCACACTGGTCGGGTGTCCCCGCGCTTCGTGCTCACCCTCGCCTGCGACAACCACGTCGGCCTGGTGCACGCCGTCTCCGGGTGGGTCGTCGCCCACCGCGGCAACATCACCGACTCCCAGCAGTTCGACGACCGGCTGGGCCGGCGCTTCTTCATGCGCGTCGAGTTCGAGGCCGAGGGCGTGACCGCCGAGTCGCTGCAGGGCTCGTTCGTGGCGCTCGCCCAGGCGCACGGGATGACCTGGCAGCTCGTCGCCGCCGACGCGCCCTACCGCGTGCTGGTGATGGTCTCGAAGTTCGGCCACTGCCTCAACGACCTGCTCTTCCGCTACTCCACCGGCTCGCTCAACGTCGAGATCGCCGGCGTGGTCTCCAACCACCGCGACTACGAGCGGCTCACCGCGACCTACGACATCCCGTTCCACCACGTGCCGGTCACCGCCGACACCAAGGCCGACGCCGAGCAGCAGCTGCTCTCGCTGGTCGCCTCCGAGCGGGTCGACCTCGTGGTGCTGGCCCGCTACATGCAGGTGATCTCCGACGACACCTGCGCCAAGCTCGACGGCCGGGTGATCAACATCCACCACTCGTTCCTGCCGAGCTTCAAGGGCGCCAAGCCCTACCACCAGGCCCACGAGCGCGGCGTCAAGCTCATCGGCGCGACCGCCCACTACGTCACGTCCGACCTCGACGAGGGCCCGATCATCGAGCAGGACGTCATCCGCATCGACCACCGCACCACGCCCGAGGAGATGGTCGGCGCCGGCCGCGACGTCGAGGCCCGCGTCCTCGCCCAGGCCGTCCGCTGGCACACCGAGTCGCGCCTGCTCCTCGACCGCTCCCGCGTCGTCGTCTTCGACTGACACCCCAACGGTGATCGAGCCGGGCGAGCCCTCGGCGAGCCCGCGTCGAGATCCCCGCAGCCGGCGCACCCAGCCCCGCCACCACCCGCCCACCCGTGGGTCAGGCCAGCTTGCCGCTCACCCAGTCGTGGAACCCCGCGATGTGGTGCTCGCTCGGCACGAGCACCCCACCCCCGGCGTAGAGCTTGGAGCTCATCGCCGGCTGCGTGCGCTCGCACGCCTCGAAGTCCTGCTGGTTGACCCGGTGGAAGAGCTCGACCGAGGCCGTGACGTCACGGCCGGAGGCGACGACGTCGGGGGTGTAGAGCCAGTCGCACTCGACGACCGTGCGGTCGGGACCCACGGGGTACATCCGGTGCCAGATGACGTGGTCGGGCACCAGGTTGACGAAGACCTGCGGGCGGATGGTGATGGCGTAGTACTTGCGGTCGCGGTCCTCGTCGAGTCCGGGCAGCGTGCCGAACCCCTCGGAGCCGTCGACGGTGAAGCCCGAGATCTCCTCGCCGAACGCCGCGCCGTGGTCGACGTAGAACTGCGCGGCCAGGCCGTCGGCGAACTCGGGCAGCACCTCGGTGAGCTCGGGGTGGATGGTCGCGCAGTGGTAGCACTCCATGAAGTTCTCGACGATGAGCTTCCAGTTGGCCTGGACGTCGTAGACGATGCGGCGCCCGATGCTCAGCGAGGCGACGTCGTAGGACGCGATGTTGTCGACGGTGCCGAGGCGGTCGACGATCTCCTGCTCGACCGTCTCCTCGAAGCTCGGCGGCTCGTCGGCCAGCGAGACCCAGACATAGCCCATCCAGGTGCGCACGTGGACCCGCCGGAGGCCGTAGTCGACGCGGTCGACGTCGGGCATCTTGGTGAGGTTGGGGGCGGCGATCAGCTTGCCGTCGAAGTCGTAGGTCCAGGCGTGGTAGCTGCACTGGAACGACCGGGCGCGCTCGCCGGACTCCTCGGTGCAGATGCGGGCTCCGCGGTGGCGGCAGACGTTGTAGAACGCGCGCACCTCGCCGCGGCGCGACCGCGTGACCAGGATCGACTCGCGACCGACCTGCACGGTGCGGAACGCACCCGGCTTGGGCAGGTCGCTCTCGTGGACCGCGCAGAACCACATGTCCTCGAAGATCCGCTCGCACTCGGCCGCGTAGACCGCGGGGTCGACGTAGGACGCCCCGGGCAAGGTCGGGATCAGGCTCGGCCCGGTCTCGGGCAGCTCGGTGGTGGTCACGCCGGCACCGGGGCCTGCGTCGCGGCCGTCGCCAGCGTGCGGCGCAGCCGGCCGAAGAGGCGCGGCTGGTTCATCCCCAGCACGGCGGTCGGCGACCCGTCGGCGCAGCGGTAGACCGCCAGCAGGTCTTGGGTCTCGGCGCTGCCGGCCTCGATGGTCACGCTCTCGTCTCCCTCCCGGTGGCCCGCGAACTGCAGGCGCACGTCGTACTGCTCGCTCCAGAAGTAGGGCGCCGCGGCGCGCGGCGGCTCGAGCCCGAGGAGCCGGGCCGCGACGGTCCGCGGGCGCTCGTGGGACTCGGTCCAGTGCTCGACGCGGTGGTGGCGGCCGCGGCGCGCGTCGAACCACGCGGCGCAGTCGCCGACGGCGTGGACGCCGGGCGCGGCGGTCGCGCCGTGCTCGTCGGT
>NZ_JAURVJ010000187.1 GCF_030655615.1 Nocardioides sp. | reverse complement strand
GGCGCCGAGCTCGCCGTCGACGGTGCCGTCGCGGCGGCGCTCGGCGTCGATGAAGGCGGCGTCGGCCGCGCCGATCGCGGCGAGCCGGGCGACGACGCGCCAACGGAGGCCGGCGTACCAGGCGAGGCCGTCGACCCCGTCGGCGTCGAGCCAGCCCTCGAGGAGGGTGGCGTCGCGCGAGGTGGACGCGAGACCCTCGACGAAGGTCAGCCGCAGCTCGTCGTCGGTCGCGCCGGCGAGCCCGGTCGCGAACGTGTCGGCGAGCGTGGCGACGGCCGCCTCGACGTCGTCGGCGGCCACCCGCTCGGGAAGGGTGGCCAGGCTGCGCATGACGATGGTCGTGACGATCATCGGATAGGTCTCGACCGGCAGGTGCCGGGCGACGATGTCGAGGTAGGCCTGCGGGTCGAGCCGGCGCGTGCGGACGGCGTGGAACCACTGCCCCCACACGACCGCACGGGCCAGCGGGTCGTCGAGCTGCGGCAGCCGATCGGCGAAGGCCGCGAGCGAGAGCTCGTCGAGCGCGACCTGGGCGTAGGTCTCGCTGCGTGCGTTGGGCAGCACGACCCGGCCCCTGAGCTCGGGCAGCCGCACCGGCTCGTCGCCGAGGTCGACAAGCACCGGGTCGAGCGGCGCGAGGTCGTCGTCGTAGGCCGCCACGTGGAGCCGGTGCGGGCGCGAGCCGTCGCGGTGCAGCACCGGGGTGCCGTCGGCCTCGCGCTCGACCCGGATCGTGTCGAAGCCGGTGGTGCGCAGCCAGGTGTCGGCCCAGCCGACGGCGTCGCGGTCGGAGGCGGCGTCGAGGGCAGCGACGAAGTCGGCGAGGACCGCGTTGCCGAACCGGTGCTCGGACAGGTAGGCGTTGACGCCCGCCAGGAACGTCTCGTCGCCCAGCCAGGTCACCAGCTGTCGCAGGCTCGCGTTGCCCTTGGCATAGCTGATCATGTCGAAGTTGGTGGCCGCGGCGTCGACGTCGGGGACGTCCTCGGCCTCGGGCGCGACCGGGTGGGTCGAGCGCCGGCTGTCGGCCCGGTAGGCGTGGACCTTGCGCGTCGTCTCGAAGCCGACCAGCAGGTGCGGGAAGCCGGCCGCGGCCTCGGCGACGCGGTAGCCCATGTAGTCGGCGAACGACTCCTGGAGCCAGGTGTCCTCCCACCACGTCATCGTCACGAGGTCGCCGAACCACATGTGGGCCATCTCGTGGGCGATCGTCGTCGCGCGCGAGGAGCGCATCCGGCCCGTCGTGCGGCCGCGGGGGAGGTACTCGTCGCGGTAGGTCACGCAGCCCGGCGTCTCGAGCGCGCCCCAGTTCTGCCCGGGCACGAACGCCTGCTCGTAGGAGTCGAACGGCATCGGCTCCTCGAAGAGCGTCGCGTAGTGGTCGAAGCACGCCTCGGTGGTGGACCGCAGCTCGTCGAAGTCGCGGTCGAGCTCGGCGCCCAGCGACGCCCGTGCGTGCCACGCGAACGGGATGCCGGCGTGGTCCCACCGGCGCGAGTGCCACGGTCCGGCGCACACCACGAACATCGCCGTCGGGATCGGCAGCGTGGTCGTGAACGTCCACCGGCCCGCGGCCTCGTCGTGGGTGTCGACGCGGCCGTTGGCGACGACGGTCCACGCCGGGTCGGCGGTCACGGCCAGCGAGACGCGGGCCTTGAGGTCGTTCTGGTCGAAGCAGGGAAAGACCCGCTGGGCGACGTCCATCCCCAGGTAGGCCGAGACGTAGGTCGCCCCGTCGGCCGGGTCGGTGAACGTGTGCATCCCGTCGCCGTCGGTCACGTAGGGCACCCGCGCGACCACGACGACCTCGTGGGCCGGGCCGGCGGGCTGCTGGTCGAGGCCGACCAGGTGCAGCCGCTTGCCGTCGTACGCCGTCTCGGCGTCGGCCTGGGCGCGGCCGTCGACGGTCACGGTGAGGTCGGTGGCCCCGGTGAGCTCGAGGAAGGTGGTCGGCGCGGTGCTGGCGAACCGCACCGTCGCGGTGCAGCCGTAGTGGCCCTGGTCGGGACCGGTGAGGTCGAGGTCGAGGTCGTAGGAGACGCCGGACACGGCGGCGGCACGGGCGCGGGCTTCGGCGAGGGTCAGGCTCACGGGGCCACTGTAGGGAGGTGACCGATTGGCCTGGACCGACCGGTTCCGCGTAAGGTTCACGGGTTGCCTCGGCGAGGGAGTTCACCGCTCCGTGATCGACAGGGCCGGCTGTGAGAACGCCGCGCTGTCGCGCGGCGTTCGTGCTTCCAGCCCGGCCCACCGACCACGACGCACTGAACCCAGGGAGCCCCACCATGTCCGACACCGTGAAGATCCAGGCCGAGAGCCGCACCGAGTTCGGCAAGGGCGCGGCCCGCCGCATCCGCCGCGACAACAAGATCCCGGCCGTCATCTACGGCCACGGCAACGACCCGATCCACGTCACCCTGCCCGGTCACGGCACGATGCTGGCCCTCAAGCGCGGCGGCTCCAACGCGCTCCTTGAGCTCGACATCGACGGCACCAGCCAGCTCGCCCTGACCAAGCAGGTCCAGATCGACCCGATCCGCCGCGCCATCGAGCACATCGACTTCGTCGCCGTCCGCAAGGGCGAGAAGGTCACCGTCGACGTGGCGATCAACGTCATCGGCGAGGCCGGCCCCGACACCCTCGTGGTCATCGAGAACCAGACCGTCCAGGTCGAGGCCGAGGCCACCACGATCCCCGAGCAGATCGACATCAGCATCGAGGGCCTGGCCGCCGGCACCCAGATCCTGGCCTCCGAGCTCGCGCTCCCCACCGGCACCACCCTGCTGGTCGACGGCGACACCCTCGTCATCAACATCACCGAGCAGATCAGCGCCGAGGCCCTCGAGGCCGAGCTGGAGGAGGCCGAGGCCGAGGCCGGCATCGAGCGCGAGGAGTCCGACGAGGACGAGGCCGCCGCGGCGGCCGACGAGGCTGCGGCCGAGGAGGCCCCGGCCGGCGAGGAGTGATCCTCCCGCGGCTCAGGTGGTTCCTGGGCCGACTGATCTCCCCGGTCTCACCGACCGGTTCATCACCGCAGCAGGAGAACGACGACATGTCCGAGGTGTGGCTGGTCGTCGGTCTCGGCAACCCTGGCGAGAAGTACGCCGGGCACCGCCACAACATCGGCTACCTCGTCGTCGACGAGCTCGCCCGCCGTCTCGGCACCCCTCTGCGCGCCCACAAGACCGGGCGCGCGGAGGTGGCCGAGGTCCGCCTGGGCGCGCCCGGCTCCGACGGGCCGCGACTCGTCCTCGCCCGGCCGCGGTCCTACATGAACGAGGTCGGCGGACCCGTCAAGGCGCTGGCCACCTTCTACAAGGTCCCACCGGAGCGGATCATCGCGATCCACGACGAGCTCGACATCGCCTTCGGCACCCTGCGCACCAAGCTCGGAGGCGGCGACAACGGCCACAACGGCCTGAAGTCGATGCGCTCGTCGTTCGGCACCGGTGACTTCTACCGGGTGCGCGCCGGCATCGGCCGCCCCCAGGGTCGCCAGGAGGTCGCCGACTTCGTGCTGTCCAACTACTCCGGCGTCGAGCGCAAGGAGCTGCCCTTCCAGGTCGACACCGCGGCCGACGCCGTCGAGTCCCTGGTCACCGAGGGCCTCGACAAGACGCAGCAGAGGTTCAACAGCTGACGGTGACGTCCGGTCGCCCTCGACCTGCAGGGCCGGGCGGTTAGGGTCCGTCCGTGCGGCAGCGTCATCTCGAGACGGTGACTGGCGCGTGACGCCAGCTCACCTCCCCGGGGCTACCCCGGGGGCCACCGGAAAGTTCGGGCATCGCACCGCGCGCGATCCGCTGCGCTTCGCTGCAGGTCTTCGCGCGCACGACGGGACAGGTCGGGCGACGCTGCCGCACCCCACGCCTCCGACCGACGGGCTCGCGTGAGGGCCGACCTCGCGCGGGCGCTGGCCGCGGCCTTCCTCGCGGGGGAGTGGACCGAGGCCGGGATGGTCGCCGGCGGGTGGAGCGTCCTGGCGCACAAGCGCCGCTGGGTCAGGCCGCTCGCGCGACAGACCCTCGAGCTCTATCCCCGGCCGCCCCACGACCGACCCCGCGAGCTCGCGACGGTCCTCGCGGGTCTGCCCGCGGCCGACAAGGCGGTCGGCGCCGACCGGCCGGTGGCGCAGCCCGTCGCCGGCACCCGGATGCTCACCAACCGGTGGGGGCTGCCGATGCTCCACGACCTCGACGACCTCGGCCGCTTCCTCGACCTCCGTCCCGCAGAGCTGGACTGGTACGCCGACCCCCGCGGCTGGGCCCGCCTCACCGGCCAGCCGCGCCTGCAGCACTACCGGGTCAGCCACCTCGTCGCCGCCAGCGGCGGCATCCGGGTCCTCGAGGCTCCCAAGCGCGAGCTCAAGGGCATCCAGCGCCGCCTGCTCGACGAGCTCCTCTCGCTCGTGCCGCCGCACGACGCGGCCCGCGGCTTCCGGCCGGGCGGCTCGGTCCGGCGGTACGCCGCCCCGCACGCCGGGCGACCCGTCGTGGTGCGGCTGGACCTCGAGGCGTTCTTCGCCAGCGTCACCGTCGGCCGCGTCTACGGCACCTGGCGCACCGCCGGCTACCCCGAGCCGGTCGCGCACCGCCTGGCCGGGCTGGTGACCAGCGTGCTGCCCCTGTCGGCGTGGCAGGCGGTGCCCCGCCCCGCGAGCGTCCACCTGCACGACGCCCACTGGCGGCTGGGCCGGCGACTCGCCGTGCCCCACCTGCCCCAGGGGGCGCCGACGTCGCCCGCCCTGGCCAACCTCTCGGCGTACGGCCTCGACGTCCGGCTCACCGCGCTCGCGCGGTCGTGGGGCGGGCGCTACACGCGGTACGCCGACGACCTCGCCTTCTCGGGCGACCGCGGCTGGGGGACCGGCACCTCGCGGCTGCTGGACGCGGTGGAGGTGATCGTGCGCGACGAGGGGTTCCGGCTCCATCCGCGCAAGACCGGCGTGATGCCGCGGGCCGGGCGCCAGATGCTGGGCGGGCTGGTCGTCAACGACCGCCCGCGCGTGGGTCGCGCCGAGGTCGACCTGCTCCGCGCGATCCTGCACAACTGCCGACGGCACGGGCCCAGCACCCAGAACCGCGAGGGGCACCCCGCCTTCGAGGAGCACCTGCGCGGCCGGATCGCCTGGGTCGCCCAGCACGACCCCGTCCGCGGTGCGCGGCTGCTGGCCGAGCACGCCGCCGTCGACTGGTCTCGCTAGGCCTGTTTGCGGGCGGGGTCAGACCAGGTCGAGGGCCATCGCCACGTCGGCGCGGGCGTAGGGGCCGGGTTCGTGCTCGTCGGCGCCGAGGTGTCTGAACCCGTGTGCCTGGTAGAGGTGGACTGCCGCTGCGAGCCGCTGGTTGCTCTCGAGCTCGATCCGGGTCGCGCCCAGCCGCCGCGCCCGCTCGACCGCCGCACCGACCAGCGCGCGTCCGGTGCCGTGGCCCCGGTGCCGGGGTGAGACCGCCATCTCGACCAGCTCGACGACGCCGGGACGGGCCGGGGCGAGGCCGGGGCGAGTGGGGCCGGAGACGGGTCCAACTCGTTCGATCGCTCGAGTTGGGTGGGTGGTGGGGCCGGGGACGGGTCCAACTCGTGCGATCGCTCGAGTTGGGTGGGTGGTGGGGCCGGGGACGGGTCCAACTCGTGCGATCGCACGAGTTGGGTGGGTGATCGGGCCGGGGACGGGTTCAACTCGTTCGATCGCACGAGTTGGCCCACCCTGCCGCCTCTCCGGGCGCGAGGCCCAGGTCGAGTGGTGCCAGGTCAGTTGATGATCTCGCCGCGCTCGTCGGCGCGGAGCGCCGCGAGCCGGTCGCGCCACGCCTGCAGCGCCTCGGGGGTCTGACGGGTCCAGTCGGTGACCTCGCCGACGACCCTAAGGGGTTCCCGGCTCCGGTAGGACCGGGTCGGGTTGCCCGGGAACTTCCTGTCCGTCACGTTGGGGTCGTCCTCGAAGTCCCCGGTCGGCTCGACGAGGTAGACCCGCGGCTCGCCCGTGCCCGCGGCAAGCTCCGCGGCCAGCCCGGCGCCGTCTGCCAGCGCGGTGAAGTAGACGTGGTTCATCACGACCTCGGGCCGGTAGTTGGAGCGGAAGCCCGCGGTAAGGAGCCCGCCCACCCGTAGGTCGGCCCTGGTGCCGTGGAAGAACGGCCCCTCCTCGGTCCAGTCGCCCACGTCGCCCACGTCCCAGCGTGTCAGGCGAGCGTCGCCAGGGCGGCGAACGTCGCGCTGAGGTCGGTGTCGTCCCCGAGCACCTGCAGGCAGACGTGGTCGGCGCCGGCGTCCCGGTGCTCGGCGACCCGGCGGGCGATGGCGTCGACGTCGCCGATACCGACGAGGGCGTCGATGAGGGTGTCGCTGCCGCCGTCGGCGAGGTCGTCGTCGGTGAAGCCGGAGCGCTTCCAGTTGTTGGTGTAGTTGGGCAGGCCGAAGTACATCGCGATCGCCTTGCGGGCGACGGCGCGGCCGCGGTCGACGTCGTCGTCGAGCACGACGCCCAGCTCGGGCGCGCACAGGGCGGTGCCGACGCCGGCGCGGGCGGCGGCGGTGTTGGTGGGGGTGACGAGGTAGGGGTGGGTGCCGAGGCTGCGCTCGGCGGCGAGCGCGAGGTTCTTGGGGCCGAGCGCGGCGAGCACGCGGCGCTCGGGCGGGAGCGGGTCGTCGGCCGCATCGAGCTCGTCGAGGAACCACCGGGTACGGGCGAGCGGCTTGGCGTAGGTGTGGTCGGTGAGCGCGTCGATCGCCGGGGCGTGGCTGACCCCGAGACCGACGTAGAGCCGACCCGGGTACTGCGCCTCCAGCCGGTGCCAGGCGTCGGTGACCGTCTCGGGGGTCTCGAGCCAGATGTTGACGATGCCCGTGGCCACCGTGATGCGCTCGGAGCCGGCCAGGACCTTCTCGACCTTGTCGAAGACCCCGGTCTCGATCCCACCGGAGATCCAGATCGCGCCGTAGCCGAGCTGCTCGAGCTCGGCCCCCAGGCGGGCGAGGACGTCGTCCGGGAGTCCGCGCGAGACCCATGCCCCGAGTCGGCCGAAGGGATGGGCGGTCGAGGAGGTGGTCACGGCTCGAGCCTACGGAGCACCGCGTCGGGACCGACGGCGGCTGCTTCGACCTCGACTGACCGCCCGAGCGAGGCGGGTCAGGCGGACTCGTCGACGCTCGCACGCTCGGCGGCGGCGCGCAGGCCGGCACCGACCGCACTGGCGTGGACCATGAGCGGATAGATCGCCCCAGCCATGATCGTGGACCCGAGCCAGATGAAGAACGGGTGACCGCTCGTGCCGTCGCAGTCAGGAGCGGCGACGTCCTCGCAGTTCACGCTGCGGGGCCACCCGAGGAAGAGCACGGCCGCACCGATCAGCAGCAGCCAGATGCCGACGACGGCGTAGCGCTTGATGATCAGGCCCGGGTCCTTGGCGTCGGTCACGCGCGCAGTGTCACACGCGCGAGGTCGCGCACACCGGGGGTTGGCGAGACTCGGGACGGACCGACGGCTTCGCGGCCGTCGTCGCCCGGACCCTAGGGTGTCCGGGTGACCTACGAGCCGAGCCAGCCCCCCGCGTCCGCCGCCACCGACGACCACGTGCTGGCGGCGTGGCTGGCCGAGGAGGCCGGACGTCGGCTGCTCGAGGTGCGGGCCGAGGGGCTCGAGGGGCGGGAGCTCAAGGACGCCGGCGACGCCGCCGCGCACGAGCTGCTCATGGCGCTGGTCGCCGAGCACCGGCCCGACGACGCGGTGCTGTCGGAGGAGGGCAAGGACGACAAGGTACGGCTGACCTCGGAGCGGGTCTGGATCATCGACCCCCTCGACGGCACCCGGGAGTTCTCCGAGCCGCCGCGCGACGACTGGGCCGTCCACGTCGCCCTGTGGGAACGCTCCGGCGGTGACGGCGGCGACCTGACGGCCGGCGCGGTCGCCCAGCCGGCGCTGGGGGAGACGTTCACGACCGGCGCGCCTCCCGTCGTACCCCCGAGCACCAGCGAGAGCCCGCGGATCGCGGTCTCGCGCAGCCGTCCGCCGGAGTTCGTGCACGGGCTCGCCACCGAGCTCGACGCCCAGCTGGTCGCGATGGGGTCGGCCGGGGTCAAGGTCCTCTCGGTCGCGCGCGACATCACCGACGCCTACGTCCACGCCGGCGGCCAGTACGAGTGGGACAGCGCCGCCCCGGTCGCCGTCGCCCGCGCGGCCGGCCTCTTCACCAGCCGCATCGACGGCACGCCGCTGCGCTACAACCAGGACGACGTCTACCTGCCCGACCTGGTCGTCTGCCGACCGGAGCTGGCCGACCGGATCCTGGCCTGGATCGCCGACAACGACGTCACGTGAGCGACGGGGTGACGATCCGGCACGTCCTCCTCGACGCCGACGGTGTCCTGCAGGACCTGCCCGGCGGCTGGTTCGACCGGCTCCGCCCGTGGCTGGGCGACCGCTCCGAGGAGTTCATCAAGCAGTCGTGGGTCGACGAGGTCCCGACGCTGCGCGGCGAGGGCGACTTCTTCGACCACCTCGGCAACCACCTGGCGGCGTACGGCGTCGACGTGGGCGTCGAGGAGCTCTTCGCCGCCGTGTGGACGTCGATCGAGCTCGTGCCGTCGTCGATCGAGCTGGTGCACCGGCTCCGCGCGGCCGGGTACGGCGTCCACCTCGGCACCAACCAGGAGCGCCACCGGGCGGCCTACATGCGCACGGAGCTGGGCTTCGACGAGCTCTTCGACGTCTCCTGCTACTCCTGGGAGCTCGGCGCGATCAAGACCGAGCCGGCCTACTTCGAGCAGGCGGCCGCACTGATCGGCGCCGACCCCGCCGAGATCCTCTTCGTCGACGATCGCCTCGACAACGTCGAGACCGCGCGCTCGGTCGGCCTAGCCGGCGTGCACTGGACCTTCACCGACGGTCTCGACGCAATCGAGTCGCGGCTCGGCGAGCACGGTGTCAGGGTTGCGGGATGACGTCCTTCATCTCGCACACGACCATCGACTGCCGCAACGCCTACGAGCTGTCGGAGTGGTGGAAGACCGTCCTGGGCTATGCCGACATCGAGGGCGACCCCAACGAGCCCGGTCACGAGGAGTGCATGATCCGTGACCCCGAGTCCGGCCACCAGCTGCTCTTCATCGAGGTCCCCGACGCCGACCTGCCGGCCAAGCGCATCCACTTCGACGTCGCCTCGCGCGACGGCTCGCGCGACGACGAGGTCGCCCGCCTGCTCGCCCACGGCGCCACCGAGGTCGCCGACCACCGCGGCAAGTACGGTCCCGGCACCGGGTGGGTCACCCTCGCCGACCCGGAGGGCAACCAGCTCTGCGTGATCCGCAACCAGGCCGAGCGGAGCGAGTAGCCGAGGGGGAGGAACGAGCCTCCGGCGTCGAGACCACCGCAGCCGGACCACGCAGGCGGGCTCGGGCAGGTCGGCTGCGGAGGCTTCGAGGCTCGTCGCTAGCGCTCCTCGCACCTCAGCCGCCGTCAGGGCTGGACCTGCAGGATCCGGTCGTCACCGTCGCGGGGCGTGCCGCGGCCGTCGCGGTTGCTGGTGGTCAGCCACAGGGTGCCGTCGGGGGCGACGGCGACCGTGCGCATCCGGCCGTAGTCGCCGACGAAGAACGCCTTCGGGGCGACGGCCCGCCCGCCCTTGACCGTGACGCGCCACAGCCGCTCGCCCTTGAGCGCGGCCATCCAGAGCGAGCCATCGGTGTAGGCCAGGCCGGACGGGGAGTTGTCGTCGGTGGCCCAGGTCTGCTGGGGGTCGACGTAGGTCGGGGCGCCGCCCACGCCCTCGACCTCGGGCCACCCGTAGTTGCCGCCGGCCTCGATCCGGTTGAGCTCATCGAAGGTCTTGTCCCCGAACTCCGAGGCCCACAACCGGCCGGCGTCGTCGAAGGCGAGGCCTTGGATGTTGCGGTGGCCGAAGGAGTAGACGGGCGTGCCGAACGGGTTGCCCGGGGCGGGGTCGCCGTCGGGGGTCAGGCGGAGCACCTTGCCGCCGAGCGAGTCCCGGTCCTGCGCCAGCGCGCCCTCGCCCGACTCGCCGGTGGAGACGTAGAGCAGCCCGTCGGGACCGAACTCGAGCCGGCCGCCGTCGTGGATGAACCCGTTGGGGATGCCGTCGAGCAGGACCTCGAGCCGGGTGCCGAGCCGACCGCCGCGCAGCGTCGTACGGACGACGCGGTTGTCGGTCGCGGTGGTCAGGTAGAGGTAGACGAGGGTGTCCTGCTCGAAGTCGGGGGACAGGGCGACGCCGAGGAGACCGTCCTCGGCCCCGCCGCCGGTCGGCCGGGCGGCCTCGACGACGCCGAGCTCGGTGACCTTGCCGGCGGGCGTCACGCGCAGCACCCGGCGGGTGTCGCGCTCGGTGACGATGGCGTCGCCGTCGGCGAAGAAGTCGAGTCCCCACGGGGCCTCGAGCCCGGTGGCGATCGTGGCGACGACCTCGGGCGGTCCGGACGGGGTCGCGGGGTGCGCGGGAGTGGTCGGGGGCGAGGTCGGGGTCGTCTGCCCGGTCGTCGGGGTCGGTACGTCGGGTGCGTCGGAGACCGGCGGGGTCGTCCCCTCGAAGACCGTCACGTCGGTCTCGTTGCCGCCGCCCCCGCACCCCGCGAGCGCGAGCGACACAACGAGGGGGAGGACGAGGGCGACGCCGACGCGACGACGCACGCGGGTCAGCCGACCTTGTCGAGGAACTCGAGCAGCAGCCGGTGGACGACGTCGGGCTTCTCCATCGGGAGGAAGTGGGAGCCGCGGAGCTCGACGTAGTCGGCGTCGCTCATCCGGGCCGCGGCGCTCGCCATGTCGCGCGCGCCGGCGAGCACGTCCCAGGTCGCCGCGACGAACATCGCGGGCACCTGGATGGTCGACAGCGAGACGCGGGCGTGGCGCGAGGTGCTGAGGGCGAGGTGGAAGTACCAGTCGAGGGGGGTGGTGAGGAACTCCTTGATGCCGATCGCCGCGAGCTCGGGGTCGCGCACCGGCAGCATGAAGCCGGAGTGGGAGATCGCTGCGACGACCCGGGGGCCGATGGGCAGTCGACGCGCGACCGGGGTGAGCGCCTTGCCGGCCACCGACATCACCCGCGAGAGGTTGACCGTGAGCGCGCGGGCCACGGCGTGCGGCACGTGGAGCGGGCCGAGCATCGTCGCGAAGGTGTCACCGGGAACCCCGGCCACGGCGAACAGTCCAGCCACCCGCTCGGGGTGGCGGAACGCCAGCTCGAACATCGTGTTGACCCCCATCGACCAGCCCATCAGGGTCGCGCGGTCGATGCCGAAGTGGTCCATGACGGACAGGCCGTCCTGCACGAAGTGCTCGATCTCGACGTGGGACGGGTCGACAGGCCGCTCGGAGCCGCCGACACCGCGGTGGTTCCACGAGACGATCCGCACGCCGCAGTTGGGGTCGAGCAGGGCCGGCCAGCACCAGGCGTTGGTGCCGAGGCCGTTGCAGAGCACGACGGTCGGGCCGTCGATGAGGCCGTCGGGGTCGTTGGTCCAGGCCCGCAGGTGGGTCCCGTCGTCGGACAGGATGTCGCGGAAGGCCGGCGAGGCGACGGTGGCGGTGCGCGCGGCGGAGGTCGGCATGCGCCGATTCTGCCCCACGAGGGGGAGCGAGGGGCGGCTCAGCCGCGCGACGCGCGCAACGCGGGGACGTTGCCGCGCTGGTCGGCGGGCCCCTCGGGCCGGGTGACGGCGGCGTCGAGGCCGTCGAGGTAGTCGGCGACGTCCTGTCGCTCGACGCGCCGCTGGGCACACGCGGTGGCGGCGACCATGGCGTTGCGGCGGGCCTGCTGCTGGGAGGCGACGGGCCAGTCCTGGAGACGCTGCACCAGCCCGCGGAGAGGGCTGGCCATGGGAGGCGTTCCGAGCATGGACCCGAACGTACGCCGCCATGCGCGGCTGGTCATCACCTCGACGTGACAACTGGGTGAACTCATCCGATTTTCTCAGTCGGGCACGGGCTCGGCGAGCACCACCCGCTGCCGGGTAGCGCCGATGCTGGCCGCGACGACGCAGCCGACGGCGAGCCACTGCAGGGCGCTGAGCGTCTCGGAGACCACGAGGATCCCGGCGAGCGCGGCCGCGGCGGGCTCGAGCGACATCAGGATCCCGAAGATCGCCGGCCGGAGCGAGCGCAGCGCCACCAGCTCACAGCTGTAGGGGACCACCGACGACAGCAGCCCCACGGCGGCGCCGAGCACCAGGACTCGGGGGTCGAGCATGCCGTTGGTCGCGTCGCCGACGAGCAGGAACGGGCTCACCAGCAGCGTCGCGACCACGCTGGCCAGGGCGAGCCCGTCGAAGCCCTCGAAGCGCCGGCCGGTGGCGCCGGACAGCAGGATGTAGGCCGCCCAGCAGGACCCGGCGAGCAGGGCGAACAGCACGCCCAGCACGTCGAGGTCGGCCCGCTCGGCGCCGAGCAGCCCGACGCCGACGGCGGCGAGCCCGACCCACACCAGGTCGCGTGCGCGGCGCGAGCCGACGACGGCCAGGGTCAGCGGACCGACGAACTCGATGGTGACGGCGATGCCCAGCGGGATGCGCGAGAAGGACTGGTAGATCGCCAGGTTCATCATCCCGAGGCTCGCCCCGAACCCCAGCAGCACCAGCAGGTCCGAGCGGGACCGGCCGCGCAGCCGGGGGCGTGCCCAGACGAGCAGGACCAGCGAGCTCGTCGTCAGCCGCAGGAACACCAGAGCGCTGGGGGACACCTCGGCGAACAGCGCCTTGGCGACGCCCGCGCCGAGCTGCACCGACGCGATCCCGACCAGCACCAGGACGATCGGGGACGGTCGCGGCACCGGGTCACCGTAGCGAGGGACGACGCTCGCCCTTCGTGCCCGCCCTTGCCAGGTCACGAATGTGTCACGATGCGCGGATGGCGAACTTCCGCGTGAGCCGCTCCACCTCTGTCGCCGCGGACCCGGCGCTGGTGCACCGACTCGTCAACGACTTCCACGAGTGGCCGGCCTGGTCGCCGTGGGAGGGGGTCGACCCCGAGCTCCAGCGCACCTACAGCGGCGCCGAGGCGGGGGTGGGCGCGCACTACGCCTGGTCGGGCAACCGCAAGGCCGGCCAGGGCTCGATGGAGATCACCGGCTCGACGCCCGAGCGCGTCGACGTCGCGCTGACCGTCCTCAAGCCGTTCCGCTCGACCAGCGTCGTCACCTTCGAGCTCGCCGCCACCGGGGCCGGCACCGAGGTCACCTGGGTGATGACGGGCGAGCAGAAGGGTCTCGCGGCCGTCCTCGGCAGGGTCGTGTCGATGGACCGGCTCGTCGGCAAGGACTTCGAGCGCGGGCTCGCGCAGCTCAAGGCCACCGCCGAGGCCTGACCGCCGTGGGGCGGGACCACCGTCCGGGACCGGTCACGGACGCCGGCGGGCCGCGCCTATCCTCGAAGCATGAACGACCAGCCCGACATCAAGCCCCGTTCCCGCGACGTCACCGACGGGCTCGAGAGGGCCGCCGCGCGGGGCATGCTCCGCGCCGTCGGCATGGGTGACGACGACTGGGTGAAGCCCCAGATCGGCGTCGCGTCGTCATGGAACGAGATCACGCCCTGCAACCTGTCGCTCGACCGGCTGGCCAAGGCGGTCAAGAACGGCGTGCACGCGGCCGGCGGCTACCCGCTCGAGTTCGGCACCATCTCGGTGTCCGACGGCATCTCGATGGGCCACGAGGGGATGCACTACTCGCTGGTCTCCCGTGAGGTCATCGCCGACTCCGTCGAGACCGTGATGATGGCCGAGCGGCTCGACGGGTCCGTCCTGCTCGCCGGGTGCGACAAGTCGCTGCCCGGCATGCTGATGGCCGCCGCGCGGCTCGACCTGTCGTCGGTGTTCCTCTACGCCGGCTCGACCATGCCCGGCAACGTCGACGGCAAGGACGTCACGATCATCGACGCCTTCGAGGCCGTCGGGGCCTGCCTGGCCGGCAAGATCACCCGCGCCGAGGTCGACCGCATCGAGCGCGCCATCTGTCCCGGCGAGGGCGCCTGCGGCGGCATGTACACCGCCAACACCATGGCGTCGGTCGCCGAGGCGATCGGCATGTCGCTGCCCGGCAGCGCGGCGCCCCCGGCCGTCGACCGTCGCCGTGACGGGTTCGCCCACAAGTCCGGCGAGGCCGTGGTCAACCTGCTCCGCCACGGCATCACCGCCCGCCAGATCATGACCAAGGAGGCGTTCGAGAACGCCATCACCGTCGTCATGGCTCTCGGCGGCTCGACCAACGCCGTCCTGCACCTGCTCGCCATGGCCCGCGAGGCCGAGGTCGACCTGACCCTCGACGACTTCAACCGCGTCGGCGACAAGGTGCCGCACCTCGGCGACCTGAAGCCCTTCGGCAAGTACGTCATGAACGACGTCGACCGCGTCGGCGGCATCCCCGTCGTCATGAAGGCCCTGCTCGACGCCGGCCTGATGCACGGCGACTGCCTCACCGTCACCGGCCGCACCATGGCCGAGAATCTCGCCGACATCGCCCCGCCCGACCTCGACGACGAGGTCCTCCGCTCGCTCGACCGACCGATCCACGCCACCGGCGGCCTCACCATCCTCAAGGGCTCGCTCGCCCCCGAGGGCGCGGTCGTCAAGAGCGCCGGCTTCGACGAGTCGGTCTTCACCGGCACCGCCCGGGTCTTCGACGGCGAGCGCGCCGCGATGGACGCCCTGGCTGCGGGCCGCGTCGTCGCGGGCGACGTCGTCGTCATCCGCTACGAGGGCCCCAAGGGCGGTCCTGGCATGCGCGAGATGCTCGCCATCACCGGTGCCATCAAGGGCGCCGGCCTCGGCAAGGACGTCCTGCTGCGCACCGACGGCCGCTTCTCCGGCGGTACGACGGGCCTGTGCGTCGGGCACGTCGCCCCGGAGGCCGTCGACGGCGGTCCGATCGCCTTCGTGCGCGACGGCGACCAGATCACCCTCGACGTGCTCAACCGCCTGCTCGAGGTCGAGTTCGCGGGCGACGACCTCGAGGCGCGTCAGGTCGGGTGGCAGCCGCTGCCGCCCAAGTACACCCGCGGCGTCCTCGGCAAGTACGCCAGGACCGTCACCTCCGCGGCGCACGGCGCCGTCACGTCCTGAGCCCCGCGGTCGACAAGCACGGCGCCGCGATCGCGGTCGCCGCGATCGTGCTGCTCGTCGTGGTCGCGGGCCTGGTGCGGCTGGTCGACGGCGGCGCCTCGACCGAGCCGGCGCGGGCCGACTCCCGCCCGAGCCCGGCGGCCGGCGTACCGACCTCGGTGCCGCCGGCGCGGCCACCCGCCACGGCCCCGCCACGGCCGACGCACGCCGCCAACGGCCACGTCTTCGGCGCGGGCCGCTTCCTCGTCGCCTACTACGGCACCGGCGGCACCGGCTCGCTCGGGGTGCTCGGCGAGACCGACCCCGAGACCATGCACCGGCGGCTGGCCCGCGCGGCCCGGCCGTTCCGCGACCTCGCCCGCCGGCAGGGCGGGCAGGTGCAGCTCGTCTACGAGCTCATCGTCACCGTCGCCGACCCGGTGCCCGGGCCGGGCCGCGACTACAGCCACGACATCCCGCGCCGCGTCGTCCAGCAGTACGTCGCCGCTGCCCGCCGGCACGGCGCGCTGCTGCTGCTCGACCTCCAGCCGGGGCGGGACCGGTTCATCGACGTCGCGCGACGCTGGACCTGGGCTCTGCGCCAGCCCCACGTCGGCCTCGCCCTCGACCCCGAGTGGCGGATGGGCCGGCGGCAGGTGCCCGGTCGCGTGATCGGCTCGATGAGCGCCGGCGAGGTCAACCTCGTGTCGGGCTGGCTCGACGAGCTCCGGCGCCGCAACGGGCTGCCCGAGAAGCTGCTGGTGCTCCACCAGTTCCGCGCCGCGATGGTCCGCGACGTGGGGCAGGTCGTGCGGCGACCGGGCCTCGCGATGGTCCAGCACGTCGACGGGTTCGGCACCCCGGGCCAGAAGCTCGACACCTACCGCGC
Source organism: Nocardioides sp. (assembly GCF_030655615.1). Classification (GTDB taxonomy): domain Bacteria; phylum Actinomycetota; class Actinomycetes; order Propionibacteriales; family Nocardioidaceae; genus Nocardioides. The sequence continues at coordinate 6,404 of NZ_JAURVJ010000187.1, read as the reverse complement.
CGTCGAGCGATCCCGGCAGTTCCACATGGGCTTCAAGCTCTTCTACGACGAGGACGTGCGGCGGATGTCGGCGCGGGACGTGCGCCGGATCCGGCCCGCGGTGCGGTTCGTGTCGTTCCAGTAGTCGCGACGTCTCAGAAGTAGTCGCGGATGTGCAGCGGCCGGGAGCCGAGGAGCGCGTCGAGGACGGCGTCGTGGGTGGTGGGGCCGGTGAGGTGGCCGGTCATCCGCAGGTTGGCGCAGGACTGGGCGCCGGCGTACTTCAGGGCCAGGCCCTGGGTGGTGAAGGTCGGGCCGTCGGTCGCGGTCGTGGCCTCGCACACCGTGCCGTCGGCGCCGACGGTGAGCAGGTAGGACCCGTCGGCGGTGCCGAGCCGGTCGCCTGCGACGGCGAACCCGACCTCGGCCTCGAGCCCCGGCACGGTGGGAGCAGCGGCGGTCAGGGCGGCGGCGGGGTCGTCGACGCGGAGCATGTAGGGGTGGCGGCTGACGACGTCCCAGGTCGCAGTCGGAAGCACGAGGCGGGCGGGGTCCTCGCCGCTGGTGCGCAGCCTGACCGTGCCGGCCACCGAGGTGTGCGTGCCGAGCATCCGCCACAGCGCGCGGTAGCCGTCGGCGGTCGTCGCGACCAGGTCGTGCACCTCGAGGCTCGAGGTCGTCGGGTCGTAGCCCGCGCCGCGGTCCCACTGGGCGTAGCCGACCACCCGGTCGTCGGCGTCGACCGCCAGCGACACGGCGGTGACGTCGTCGACCAGCTCCTGGTCGGTGGCCGCGAAGCGCGGCCCGGTCCGGGTCAGCGGGCCGTTCTGCGCGGCCGCCCACTCGTCGTACACGGCCTTGAGGGCGGGTACGTCGGCGGGCGCGGCCCGGCGTGTGCGGGTGGCGACCGGCGCGCGGACGCCGGCGAGCTCGGCCGTCGGGATCACGACGGTGTCGAACGACGCCACCAGCTCGTAGCCCAGCGGGCGATAGATCCCGTTGGCCGTGGGGAAGAGCGTCGAGAGCACCTCGCCGCGCTCGGCCGCGGCGGCCAGCGCCGCCCGGAAGACCGGGAGGAGCAGGCCCTCACCGCGGCGCTCGGGCGCGACCGCGACGCTGGCGATGCCGCAGGTCGCGACGCTCGACCCGTGCCACCAGGACGCGTAGGTGTGCGCGGCGACGCGGGCCACGAGCTCGGGGCCGTCGAGCGCCAGCCAGACCTCGCGGCCCTCGGGCAGGCTCGTCGGCTGCGGGGGCATGCCGCCCGGCTGCTGCCCGAAGGCCTCGACCGAGAGCCGGTAGGACTGCGGGTAGTCGTCGAGGGTGTAGCGGCGGATCTCCACGAGGGGTGTCTACCAGGTGTCGACCGGGAGGTGGCTCCCGCGGAGCCGGCCGTCGTGGTCGGCGGCGTCGACCACCCGCGCGACCAGTCCGCGCGTCTCGGCCGGGTCGACGACGTCGTCGATCTCGAAGTGCCGGGCGACCTCCAGCGCGGTCGAGTGCTCCTGGGCGTAGGCCGTGAGCTCGCGCACGGTCCGCTCGCGCTCCTCGTCGTCGGTGATCGCCTCGAGCTCGCGGCTCATCGAGAGCCGCACCGCGCCCTCGAGCCCCATCGCGCCGAGGTGGGCACCGGGCCAGGCGATGGTGAGCAGCGGCTCGTGGGTGCTGCCGCCGAGCATCGCCTGTGCGCCTAGCCCGTAGCCGCGGCGCAGCACGACCCCGACCAGCGGCACGGTGAGCCGGGCGCCGGCGACGAGGAGGCGCGAGGTGTGGCGCACCAGGCCGGAGCGCTCGGCGTCGGGGCCGACCATCATCCCGGGGGTGTCGACGAGCGAGACGACGGGGAACCCGAACGCGTCGCACAGCTGCAGGAACCGCGCCGCCTTGTCGCCCGCGTCGGCCGTGATCGCACCGGCGACGTGACGGGTGTCGTTGGCGACGAACCCGACCGTGCGCCCCTCGACCCGTCCGAGGGCCGTGACGAGCTCGGGCGCGAAGGTGGGTCGCAGGACGGTCACGGTGTCGACGTCGGCGAGGATCTCGACGACCGCCTCGACGTCGTAGGACGTCCGCTCGCCCTCGGGGACCAGGTCGCGGAGCGGCGTCTGGTCAGCTGCCGTCCAGTCGGTCTCGCGGCCGAGGAAGTAGCCGATGAGCGCGCGGGCGGCGTCGACCGCGTCGGCGTCGTCGACGGCCACGTCGACGCACCCGTTGGCGGTCATCACGTCGAGCGGCCCGACGTCGGCGGCCGCCACCTCGCCCAGCCCGCCGCCGGCGATCATGGCCGGGCCGCCCATGCCGAGGCTCGAGCGGGGGGTGGCGACGACGAGGTCGGAGCAGCCCGCGACCACCGCGTTGCCGGCGAAGCAGTTGTCGTCGACGACCGCGATCCGCGCGACCTTGCCGGACAGTCGCGCCCAGGCCGCGAACGTCGTGACGTCGAGGGCCGAGACCAGCGGGATGTCGGTGTCGCCGGGTCGTCCGCCACCGCCGGCCGCGAAGAACACGGTGGGCAGCCGGAGCCGCTCGACGACGTCGAGCAGCCGGTCGGTCTTGCGGTGCCCGCGCATCCCCTGGGTGCCGGCCATCACCAGGTAGTCGTAGGAGAGCACCGCCACCTGGTGACCGTCGATCGTCGCCAGACCACCGACGATCCCGTCGGCCACGGTGCGGTCGAGCAGGTCGTCGAGCTCGCGCTTGTCGGACTGCGCCGCGGTCACGAACCGGCCGTACTCCACGAAGCTGCCCGGGTCGACCAGCGCCGCGACCTTCTCGCGCGCGGACGTCCCGCCGCGGGCGTGGTGCCGGGCCACCGCCTCCGGTCGCGCGGCGTCCTCGGTCAGTGCTCTGCGGGCGAGGACCTCGAGGAGCTCGGGGCGGATCACGTGGCGAGTGTAGGGAGGTCCCACGGCTAACCTCGCCCCCGTGACCGACCTCGACGCGGACGACCCGCTGGCCCACCTCCGCGACCACTTCGTCGGCACCGACTCCGACCTCGTCTACCTCGACGGCAACTCGCTCGGCCGTCCGCTCAGGGTGACCGGCGAGCGGCTCCGGGCGTTCGTCGAGCAGGAGTGGGGCGGGCGGCTGATCCGGGGGTGGGACGAGTCGTGGTTCCTGATGCCCGAGGTGGTCGGCGACGAGATCGGGCGGGTCTGCCTGGGGGCCGCTCCCGGCCAGACGGTCGTGGGTGACTCGACGACGGTGCTGCTCTACAAGGCGATGCGCGCGGCGGTCGCGCTGCGGCCCGGGCGCACCGAGATCGTGGTCGACCGCGACAACTTCCCGACCGACCGCTACGTCGCCGACGGGGTCGCCCGGGAGTGCGGGCTGACGCTGCGGTGGATCGACGTCGACACCAGCGCGGGAGTCACCGCCGAGCTGCTCGCCGAGGCGGTGGGGGAGCAGACGGCGCTCGTCGTGCTGAGCCACGTGGCCTACCGCTCGGCGTGGCTGGCCGACGTACCGGCCCTGACGCAGCTCGCCCACGACGCCGGTGCCGTCGTGCTCTGGGACCTGTCGCACTCGGTCGGCTCGGTGCCGATGGCGCTCGACGCGTGGGACGTCGACCTGGCGGTCGGCTGCACCTACAAGTACCTCAACGGCGGACCCGGTGCGCCGGCCTTCGTCTACGTCGCCGAGCGGCTCCTCGACGAGGTGACCCAGCCGGTCCAGGGCTGGATGGGGGCGACCGACCCGTTCCTCATGGGTCCGACGTACGCCCCGGCCGGCGGGGTCCGCCGGATGCTCTCCGGCACGCCGCCGGTCGTCGGGATGCTCGGCCTGCAGGACATGCTGGCGCTGATCGACGAGGTCGGGATGGACGCCGTGCGCGCCAAGTCGGTCGCGCTCACCGAGCACGCGATCGCCACGTCTGCCGACCTGCTGCCCGACACGACGCTCGCCTCACCGAGGGACGCCGAGCGGCGGGGCGGGCACGTCACCATCAACCACCCGCTGATGCGCGAGGCGACCGCCGAGCTCTGGCGCCGTGACGTCATCCCGGACTACCGCGACCCGCACGGCCTGCGGCTCGGGCTGTCCCCGCTCTCGACGTCGTTCGCCGAGGTGACGCGCGGGCTCGAGACGGTCCGCGAGGTGCTCGACGGGCTCACACCGTGAGCGCCGTGCGCTACCCCGCCCCGCTCCGACCCGGCGACACGGTCGGCGTCACCGCGCCGTCGAGCGGGGTGGGCGACGCGCTGCGGCCGCGCCTCGACCACAACGTGCGGTGGCTGCGCGAGCGCGGCTACGAGGTGTGGGTCGGTGACTGCCTGGGCGACGACCGCGTGGTCTCCGCGCCCAAGGACAAGCGTGCCGCCGAGCTCACCGCCATGCTGCGCGATCCGTCGGTGCGCGCGATCGTGCCGCCGTGGGGCGGCGAGCTCGCCATCGACCTGCTCGACCAGCTCGACTGGGACGAGCTCGCCACCCTCGAGCCGACCTGGCTGGTCGGCTACTCCGACCTGTGCTCGCTGCTGCTGCCGTTCACGACCCGGCTGGGCTGGGCGACGCTGCACGGCACCAACCTCATGGACACCGCCTACCGCACGCCCGAGGGCCTGCTGCACTGGACCGACCTCGTGTCCGGCCCCGGCCCGTTCCACCAGCGCAGCCCCGGCCGCCACCGCGTCGGCACGTGGGACGACTACCGCGCCGACCCCGGCGTCGAGGACCTGACCCTCGACGGCACCGGCACCTGGGAGGTCGTCGGCGGCGGCGGGCTCGACGTCACGGGCCGGCTGGTCGGCGGGTGCGTCGAGATCGTGTCGATGCTCGCCGCGACGCCCTACGGCGACGTGCCCGGCTGGGCCGCCGACCACGCGGCCGAGGGCGCGGTCGTGTTCGTCGAGGTGGCCGAGGCCGACCCGTTCACCGTCGCCCGGTCGCTCCACTCGTTGCGGCTGGCGGGGTGGTTCGACGAGGCGACCGCCGTGCTGATCGGCCGTACGCCGGCCCCGGACGACGACAGGCTGAGCCAGCGCGAGGCGGTGCTCGACGCCCTCGGCGGGCTCGACGCGCCCCTGGTGCTCGGGGCCGACATCGGCCACACCCAGCCCTGGATGCCGCTGGTCACCGGCGCGCTCGCCCGGGTGGTGGTCGGCGGCGGGACCGCCGAGGTGACCCAGCACCTCGAGTGACGGTACCCGGAGGGGTGGTCGTCGGCCTGCGAGCCTGGCGGGGTGGCCCAGCTCCCCGCACCGCCGTCGCCCGGTGCCGGCGCGACCCCCGACGACGTCGTCGCCTGGGTGCGCGAGCACCTCGGCGACCTCGCCCGTGAGGGCGCGGACGGCGTGCGCCCGGGCGTGGTGCGCGGCGGGCAGGTCGCGGCGGACGTGGCGCTCGCCGGGCTCGACGTCGCCGGCTACGCCCGCTCGCGCAGCACCGTGCTGCCGGAGTCGCGCCGCGGGGCGACCCGGATGTCGCCCTACGTCCGGCACGGGCTGCTCACGCTCCCCGAGCTCTGGGACGCCGTCGCCGACGCGCCCGCCCGCGACGCGGGCCGCTACCGCGACGAGCTGCTGTGGCAGGAGTACGCGCGCCACCTCTACGCCCGGCTCGGCCCCGACCTGGGCCGGTCCGTGCGCCGCGAGCAGCCGCGCACCCCGCAGCCGTGGCAGGAGCCGCTGCGTCGTGACATGGCGTGCAGCGACTACCTGGTCACCTCGCTGACCGAGGACGGCTGGCTGGTCAACCAGACCCGGATGTGGCTGGCCTCGCAGTGGTCGGTCCGGGCCGGCGGCGACTGGCGGGCCGGCGAGGACGCGATGTTCGCCCACCTGCTCGACGGCTCGCGCGCGGCCAACCGGCTCGGCTGGCAGTGGACGATCGGCACGGGCAGCGGCAAGGCCTACGGCTTCAGCCGGTGGCAGGTCGAGAAGCGCGCGCCCGAGCTGTGCCGTGGCTGCGCGCTGCGCGAGGCCTGCCCGATCGACGGCTGGCCCGACGCCGCCGTCGGGCCGTCGGTCGTCGGCGGGCCCGACCTCGGCAAGGGGCCGGTCCCCGGCGGTCCCGACGCGGTCGAGGGCGACGGCGGTGAGGTCGTCTGGCTGACCGCCGAGTCGCTCGGCACCGGCGACCCCGCGCTCGCCGCCGACCCCGACCGGCCGGCGGTGTTCGTCTTCGACGAGGGCCTCCTGCGCGAGCTGCGGCTCTCGGGCAAGCGGCTGGTCTTCCTGGCCGAGTGCCTGGGCGACCTGGCCGCCGAGCGCCCGCTGGAGGTACGCCGCGGGGACGTCGTCGCCGAGCTCGGCTCGCGACGTCTCGCGGCGACGTACGCGCCGGTGCCGGGGTGGGCCCGGCTCTCGGCCGGGCTCGACGTGGTCGAGACCCATCCCTGGCCGTGGCTGGTGCCGCCGCTGTCACGGCCGGTCCGGTCGTTCAGCGCCTGGCGGCGCACGACCGGTCTCTAGCTGTTGACCTGC
>NZ_JAURVJ010000182.1 GCF_030655615.1 Nocardioides sp. | reverse complement strand
GAGGCGCAGGGGCGTGCTCGGGAGGTGCGACATCAGGAACCTTTCGTTCCAGTCCCCGAGGGGTACCGGACGATGTGCTCGCGAGTGTGTGTCAGCAGAACAACGCAGAGGCTAGCCCCTATGTTTCCGGAACGTCTCGTGAACGTGACGTGACGCACCCGACACGAGATCGGCTCAGCGCTGGTCGTCGGAGGTGACGACGATGCCGACCTCCAGGGGGCGCGGGGCGCGGGGCAGCCACTCGCGGGTCACGTGGTCGACGACGTGCACGCCGTCGGGCGCGACGATCTCGTGGACCCCCTCGGGCACCGTCCCCTCCTGGAGCGCGTTGAAGACCTGCCACTCGCGGCGCTTGCGCTTGTTGCGATGGCTGGTGGCGAACGACGCGGGGTCGGTCCAGTGGGCGAACTCGTCGCCGTCGAGGTACTTGAGCTCGACGCAGAGGCCGTGGGGCAGGCCGATCGAGAGCACCGGCCGGGGCGTCGTCCGGACCTCCCACTCGAAGGCCTTGGTGAAGACGAAGTCGGGCCCGATCGGAAAGCCCCACTCCTCGGCGTTGCGCAGGCCGAGGTCGAGCCAGCCCGTCCCCGGCGAGCGCGAGTCGAGGTAGAGGCCGTGGCGCGGCACCCGGATGATCGACTGCACGTCGCCGACCTGCCAGGCGAGGTCGGCCAGCGACGCCTCACCCTCGGCGGTCAGGACCATGTCGCCGTCCCACTTGAACGAGTAGCGGGTGCCGACCTGGGCGAAGCACCAGTTGTAGAAGTAGGAGAGCGAGTGCACCGACAGCTCGTGCACGGCACGGTGCTCGGCGCCGGCGCGCGCGACGGCGAAGGGGTACGACGTCTGGGTCAGCTTGTGCGCCAGCCCGGCCCGCTCGGCGGTGTCGGCGGTGACCTCGGGGGTGCCGTCGGTGGAGCCGTTGTCGACGACCAGGACGTGGTCCATCGCGCGCAGCAGCGGCGGCAGCACCCAGGGCAGCGACAGGGCCTCGTCCTTGACGCGCAGCACCGCGGTGCTCCCGGCGCGCAGGCCTCCGGGCCGGGTCCAGGGCCAGGTGACGTCGAAGTCGGCGTGCCCCTCGAGGTTGGCGATCCCGGTGACGCCGGCGTGCGCGGTCACGCGGGGCGCTCGCGACCGGCGACCTTGCGCAGGCCGCGCCGCACGGACGGGGGCACCGCGGCCCGCAGCCCGTGCGGGAGGCGGTCGGCGCCCCGGGGCTCGGCCGGCGGCTCGGGCGCCGGCGCGGGACGCCCACGACCCCGGAGCAGGTGCTCGGTGTGGACGACCGAGGACCGCGAGATCGCCGCGGCCGCGGCGGAGAGGTCGGAGTAGGCCTCACGGAGCTGGTCGAGGGCGGTGTGCGCCCCCTCGTCGTCGCCACCGGGCTCGGCGAGCCGGTTGAGCTCGGCCCAGGTCTCGCCAACGAGCTCGTGGAGGCGCGGCGGCAGCGCCAGGTCGTCGAGGGTGAGCGTCATCCGGCGCAGCGACGGGTCGACGAACCGGTGGCCGTCCCGGATCTGCTCGCTGTTGGCGTGCAGCACGTGCTGGAGCTGGAGCCGCTCGCCGACGTCCATGGTCACGCGGGTCCAGTCGTCGAGGAGGTCGGCGTAGCGGACGAACACCCGGCCGCCCCCGTCAGCCGCGGCACCGGAGTCGCGCGTCCCGCGCTCGGTGTGCAGCAGCATGTTGAGCCACGACGCCGCAAGGTGGGCCGAGCCGAGCTTGTTGGCGTAGTAGGTCTGCTTGCTGCCGACGACCTCGGCCGGCGGGCGGAGCATCGTGACGAAGACCGGCCGCGCACCGGTGCGGATGGCCGCGACCCGCCACAGCCCGAGGAACCAGCTCAGCCGCGGGTCCTTGACGACCAGCTCCGGGTGCCCGCCGTCAGCCGTGAAGTGCGACTCGAGCCACTCCGCGGTGGCGATCCGCTCGGGCTCGCGCGTGCTGACGCGGCCGGTGTCGAACCACGCCTGCGGGCGCGAGTCGGAGACCTGCACGACGGCCTCGCGCAGCAGCCGGTCGTGGTGGTCGACGACCCACTGCGGCTCGCCGAAGCCCTTGGGGTTGGTCGCGTCGGCGGCGACCTCGGGCTGCGGGACGTGGAGGCCGAGGATCTTGGCCAGCCCGGCCATCGTGCTGGTCCCGGAGCGTCCGGCGCCGGCCACGAAGAGCACGGTGCGCGGGTAGCTGCGGGGGTCGGTCACGGTCGGTGAGCCTACTAACCTCGCGCCATGCGACTACGCCGCCGTGCCCCACGCATCAGCGTCGTCCTCCCGGTCTACGACGTCGAGGCCTACCTGCCCGCCTGCCTCGACAGCGTCCTGGCCTCGACCTGGGGCGACCTCGAGGTCGTCGTGGTCGACGACGGCTCGACCGACGGGTCCGGCGTGGTCGCCGACGACTACGCCGCCCGCGACCCCCGCGTGCGCGTCGTGCACACCGGCAACCGCGGCCTGGGCGCGGCCCGCAACGAGGGGCTGCGCCACACCACCGGGTCGCTGGTGACGTTCGCCGACTCCGACGACGCGGTGCCGTCGACGGCCTACGGCGTCCTGCACCACCAGCTCGACCGGGCGGGCTGCGACTTCGTGACCGGCTCGATCGCGTGGTGGCACCCCGAGCTCGCCGGCACCGACGACGCCGAGCAGGAGCTGGTCCAGCCGCCGTGGATGCGCCGGCTCCACGCCAGCCGCAACGCGCTGGTCATCGACCAGGAGCCCGAGCTGCTGGGCGACGTGTTCGCCTGGAACAAGCTGTTCCGGCGCGACTTCTGGGACGGCGCCGGGCTGTCCTGGCTCGAGGGTCACCGCTACGAGGACCAGCCGACCACGACCGACGCCTACCTGCGGGCACGGCGCTTCGGAATCGTGCCCGACGTCGTCTACCACTGGCGCATCCGGTCCGACGGCACGTCGATCACCCAGCAGCGCGCGTCCCTCGACGACCTGGGCGACCGCTGGGCCACCAAGCGGATGGCCCGCCAGAGCGTCCTCGACTACGGCTCGAGCAAGGTCACCGAGGTCTTCCAGGACAAGGTGCTGCCCGGCGACCTGCACCGCTACTTCCTGCTGATCCCCGACGCCGACGACGAGTGGTACCGCCTGCTCGAGTCGGGCGTCCGCGAGTTCTTCGGCACCCGGTCGCTGGTGCACAGCGGGCTCCAGCCCGCGCAGCGGCTCACCGGCTGGCTCGTCCAGAACGGGCGCCGCGAGGAGGCCGCCCTGGTCATGTCGTACGTCGCCGCGATGGCCCCCGGGACCCGCGTGCCCCGGGTGCGCGACACGCGGGGCGTGCGGATCGACGTACCCGGGATCGACCCCCGCACGGTCGACCACGCCGCCCTCGCCGTGCGCGACCACGAGGCCTGAACCACCCCGGAACGGCGTCGCGGCGACCCATGGGGGTGGACCACGACACCGCCGGACCTGGTCCAATTCCGAGGCGCGGTATGTCGATGCGGTTACTGTGGACCGGTTTCGACGACTCTCTTACGGCAGACGGGGCACCTCCATGATCGAGTTCGAATCGGTGTCCAAGCGCTTCGAGGACGGCACGGTGGCCGTCGAGGACTTCAGCTTCGTGCTGCCCTCGCACAAGACCACCGTCTTCGTCGGCTCCTCCGGGTGCGGCAAGACGACGCTGCTCCGGATGATCAACCGGATGATCGAGCCGTCCTCCGGCAGGATCACGATCGACGGCGTCGACATCGCCGGGCGCAACAAGGTCGAGCTGCGTCGCAGCATCGGCTACGTGCTCCAGGCGGCCGGGCTGCTGCCGCACCGCAAGGTCGTCGACAACGTCGCGACCGTCCCGCTCCTCCAGGGCGTCTCCAAGACCGAGGCCCGCGGCCGCGCGCTCGACCTGCTCGACACGGTCGGCCTCGACCGCGCCCTCGCCAAGCGCTACCCCCGGCAGCTCTCTGGCGGCCAGCAGCAGCGCGTCGGCGTCGCCCGCGCGCTGGCCAGCGACCCCAACATCCTGCTCATGGACGAGCCGTTCGGCGCCGTCGACCCGATCGTGCGCGCCGACCTGCAGGCCGAGCTCAACCGCCTGCAGCGCGAGCTGGGCAAGACGATCGTCTTCGTCACCCACGACATCGACGAGGCGTTCCTGCTCGCCGACCAGGTCGTCATCTTCCGCAAGGGCGGCATCATCGCCCAGGCCGGCACCCCGGCCCAGATCCTCGCCGAGCCGGCCGACGACTTCGTCGCCAGCTTCATCGGCGCCGACAAGGGCAAGCGCACCCTCCACCTCCAGCAGCGCGAGGGCGACGAGGGCCTGACGCTCGTCGTCGACGGCGACGGCCGCCCGATCGGCGTGCTGCGCGACGGGACCCTCGAGCCGGAGGTGCCCGGGCCGTGAGGTGGACGCGCGACAACCTCGACCAGATCCAGGAGCTGACGCTCAACCACGTCCAGCTGGCGATCCTGCCGATCGTGCTGAGCTTCGTGCTCGCCATCCCGCTCGGCTGGCTCGCCAACCGCAACCGGGTCCTCCGCTCGATCGTGGTGACCGGCGGCAGCCTGCTCTACACGATCCCGTCGCTGCCGCTGTTCGTGATCCTGCCGACGATCATCCCGACGCGGGTGCTCGACGACACCAACCTCGTCGTCGCGCTGACGATCTACGGCGTCGCGATCATGGCCCGCTCGGCGGCCGACGCCCTGGCGTCGGTCGACAGGAGCACGATCGACGCCTCCACCGCCGTCGGCTACTCGACGGCCGCTCGCTTCTTCCGCGTCGAGCTCCCCCTGGCCGGCCCGGTGCTTCTCGCCGGCATCCGGGTGGTCTCGGTCAGCACCATCGCGCTGGTCTCGGTCGGCGTCATCATCGGCTCCGAGAACCTCGGCTACTTCTTCCAGAACGGCAAGCAGCGCGGGATCCTCGAGGAGGTCGTCGTCGGCATCGTCATCAGCCTCCTGCTGGCGCTGGTCTTCGACGTGATCATCGTGGCGCTCGGACGCGTGCTGATGCCGTGGAACCGGCCGGGCAAGGGCGGCACCCCGCGCAGCAGGAAGCGGGTCGCGGTCCCCGGGGCCGAGAGCCAGCTCGTCACGGCGAGCCCGGGCGGCGCCTGATGGACCTCATCCTCAGCGCCCTCGGCTGGATCTTCGACCCGGCCCACTGGGAGTCCGGCAGCCGCAGCCCGCTGCCGATCCAGGACCGCCTGCTCGAGCACCTGCGCTACACCGCCGGCTCGCTGGTCATCGCCGCCGCGATCGCGCTGCCCCTCGGCTTCTACATCGGCCACACCGGCCGCGGCCGCCAGTTCGTCATCTCCTTCACCGGCGCGATGCGAGCCCTGCCGACGCTCGGGCTCCTCTACTTCCTGCTCATGGTGTTCGGCTACTGGCTGTCGTTCGACACCGCACCCATCGTAGGTGCGACGATCTCCTTCGTGATCCTGGCGATCCCCTCGATGCTGGCCGGCGCCTACGCCGGGCTCGAGTCCGTCGACCGCCAGACCATCGACGCCGCCCGCGCCAACGGCATGACCGAGTGGCAGATCCTGAGCCGCGTCGAGATCCCGCTCGCCCTGCCGCTGATCCTGGGCGGCCTGCGGGCGGCGACGCTGCAGGTCATCGCGACCGTCACCATCGCGTCGTACGCCGGGCTCGGCGGCCTGGGCCGGATCATCACCAGCGGCATCGGCCTCAACGACTACGACCTGATCCTCGGTGGGGCGCTCCTCGTCACCGGGCTCGCGCTCTTCGTCGATGCCCTCTTCGCCCTCGCCCAGCGCCTCACGGCCACCCCTGGACTCACCGAGAACCACCCCGCGGCAAGACGTCGCACCATCAAACGGTCACCACGGCCGCGCGCGCCTGAGAACGCGTGAGACGAAGGGAAACAACCTCATGACCCCATCCCCCCGCCTGCGCCGCCTCGGCGCCACCGTGGTCGCACTCGGGCTCGCGACCACCCTGGCCGCCTGCGGCTCCGACGACCCCACCTCGGCTCCCGACGACGTGGCGAGCGGCGAGAAGATCGTCGTCGGCTCCTTCGCGTTCCCCGAGAGCGAGATCCTGGGCGAGATCTACGCCCAGGCGCTCGAGGCCAAGGACTTCGACGTCGACACGAAGTTCAACATCGGCCCGCGCCAGCAGACCATCCCGGCCCTGCAGGACGGCTCGATCAACCTCATCCCGGAGTACAACGGCAACCTGCTGGCCTACTACGACGAGGACTACACCGAGCGCTCCACCGAGGAGGTCGACGGCGCCCTGGGTGACGCGATCGCCAAGGACAAGCTGCGGGTCCTCGACTCGGCCGAGGCCGAGGACAAGGACGCCTACGTCGTCACCAGTGACACGGCCGAGGCCAACGACCTCACCGCGATCGGCGACCTGAAGGCCCTCGAGCCGTTCAAGCTCGGCGCCAACCCGCAGTTCGGCGAGCTCGGCTACGGCATCCCCGGACTCGACAGCGTCTACGGCGTCGCGGACGTCGAGTTCGTGCCGATCGAGGACTTCGGCGGACCCGACACCGTCAAAGCGCTCGTCGACGACTCGGTCCAGGTGGCCGACATCTACACGACGTCGCCCGCGCTCGTCGCCGAGAACCTCGTGGTCCTCGAGGACCCCGAGAACCTCATCTCGTCGCAGAACATCGTCCCGCTCGTCTCGGACGCCGCCTACACCGACGAGCTCGCCGACGTGCTCAACGCGGTCTCCGCCGAGCTCACCACCGACGACCTGATCGCCCTGCGCGACCGGGTCGAGGGTGACGAGAAGGCGTCGGCCGCCACCGCGGCCGAGGACTGGCTCAAGGACAAGGGACTCATCTGAGGCTGAGCCCTGGCTAGGACGACCACGTACGAAGCCCGCCGGCCCCTGGGTCGGCGGGCTTCGTGCGTCAGGTGGGTCAGGTGACCGGCACGTCGCGGTGCCAGGACTCGGTGACGTACTTCGACGCCCAGCCCATCGCGGTGTAGAGCCCGTCGGCGCCGGTGGAGGAGTCGGCGTCGACCTCGAGGCCGACGCGGTCGCGACCGCGCAGGGCCGCGTCGGCGATGATCGTGCGCAGCAGGCCCTTGGCGACCCCGCGGCCGCGGGCGGCCTCGCGGACGCCGATGTAGGACACGTAGGACCCGTCCGGACCCGAGGCCGACTCCGACACGGTGCCGACCAGCGCCCCGACGGGCTCGCCAGCGGCGTCGCCCTCGAGGAGCTCGGCGAGCCACCAGTGGTCCCAGCGGTGGCCGGGGTCCTCGCGCAGCCGGTGCAGGAACTCGTCGAAGGTCTCCTCCCACGAGTTGAAGTGGTCGAGGAACGCCTCCTCGAGCACGTCGTGGACGGCCCGGAGGTCGGCGTCGTCGGGCAGCCCGTCGCCGGCCCGGCGTACCTGCCGGAAGCGGACGCCGCGGTCGGACCACTCGTCGACCGAGGGCACCAGGTCGGACTCGTCGGCGGTGACCGGGCGCGTCATCTGCCACCAGGTGCGCACCCGCGCGAAGCCGGACGCCGAGAGCCAGCCGGCCTGGCGCTCGTCGTCGGCGTAGGCGCCGGTGTCGATCTGCTGCACCTCGAGCCCGCGGGCGGACCCGACGGCGACCGCCTGGCCGACGGCCCACTCGACGAGCAGGTCGGAGCAGGCGCGCGCGACCGGGGCGGGCAGGTCGCGCTCGACGACGTGGAGGAAGAGCATCCGGCCACCGGCGCGGTCGTGGACGCTGCCCCAGGCACGGACCAGACCGCCGGCGTCACGGACGACGACGTTCTCGCGGGTGCGCAGCCCGGCCTCGGAGACCTCGACCAGGACGTCGTCGACCCCGGCGCCGGCCCAGCCGCGGCCCTGGCGCTCGTGGTCGCGCAGCAGCCGGGTCAGCCGGGCCAGGTCGACGCGGTCGGCCGGGTCGGGGGTGCCGACGGCCCAGCCGTCGGGCAGCGCGGGCGACACCTCGCCGACGATCTCCTCGGGGTCGGGCTCGAAGCGGGACTCGGGAGGGATCACGGCAGCCGATTGTGCCGTAGGGGCCGTGCTCCAGGAGCGGCCGGGTCAGGCGCGCTTGCGGCGCAGCGCGGCGCCGGTGGACTGCCACGCGATGAGCTCGGCCTGGACGACGTCGAGCTCCTGCTCGAGCTCGGCGACCTGGACGACCGCCATCGCAGCCCGCTCCTCGGCGTCCTCGAGACGGCGCGCGAGCCGGCTGAGCTCGTCGGCGGAGGCCTGCTGGACGGCCAGCACGTGCGCCTGCTCGGCGGCCAGCTCCTCGCGGGTGGCCGCGACCTCGGCGGCCGCGTCGGCCAGGCGGGTCTCGAGGCGGGTGATGGTCGCCTCGTGGCGGGCGAGCCGGCCGCTGGTGTCAGCGACGTAGAGGGCCTGCTCGGAGGTGCGGGTCTCGGTGAGGGCGGAGTAGGCCTGGGCCTGCTCGGCGCGGTCACGCGCCCACGCCCGGCGGGTGTCGGCGACCTCGGTGTAGGTGATCCGGGTGGCGGCCGCGCCCAGGACGGCGGCGACGGCGCACGCGATGGTGGCGACGAGCCACGAGCCGCTGGCGGCCGCGGCGACGACGGTCAGGAGGGCCAGGCCGAGGAGGCCTCCTGAGACGAGCAGGCGGGTGGAGCGCTGCCGGCGCCGCGCTGCGGGGACAGACGGGGAAGTCATGTCCGACAAACTAGTTGTCTCAGTCGTCGGACCGGACGCGACACGCGCGCTCGAGGAGCAGCGATGCGACGACGGCGAGCAGGCCGCCGAGGGCCGCGAGACCCCCGCGCACGAGCCGCTCGTCGGCCAGCGGGGAGGCGTCGCCGAGCCAGCTGGCGGCGTACCCGAGGTAGCCGCCGCCCACGAACGCGCCGGCCACGGCGACGGCCCGCGCCAGCACCAGCCGGTTGACGGCCCGGTGCGGCTCCAGCCGCTCGCGGCGCACGTGGACCGTGCGCCAGGTCGACCAGGCGGTGCCTGCGACGACGGCCGCGACCAGGAAGAGCCCCAGCGGCTGCGCCCAGGTGACGACGGGGGCGGTGTCGTCGAGCCGCTCCCAGACGGGTCTGACCAGGAGGCCGAGCACCAGGCCGACGAGGCCCCAGCCGGCCAGCTCGGGGGGGCGGGTCGGCTGCAGCCGGCCGCCATCGGGTGGTGCGGTCACTCGACGTCGAGGGCGAGGTCCTCGCGCAGGGTGAGGCCTTCGACTCCCGTCTTGGCGAGGAGCTCGGCGATCGGGCCGTAGCCCGGGAGCTCGGCGTCGGGCTCGAGGTCGAACCACGGCTTGAGGACGAACGGGCGCTCGGCGGCACGGGGGTGGGGCAGCTGCAGCGTCTCGGTGTCGCTGCGGCGGTCACCGACGACGATCAGGTCGACGTCGAGGGTGCGCGGCGCGTTGGCCACCTCGCTGCGCTCGCGGTCGTAGGCGTCCTCCACGGCCAGCGCACGCTCGAGCAGCCGGTTGGCCGCGAGCGTGGTGTCGGCGAGGAGGATCGCGTTGAGGAAGTTCTGCGAGCCGGGCGGACAGTCGACGGGCTCGGTCTCGTAGACCGGGGACACGCTGGTCACCCACACGTCGGGGGTGTCGGCGATCGCGTCGACGGCGCCCTGCAGGCTCGACAGGGAGTCGCCCAGGTTGGAGCCGAGCGAGATGACGACCCGCCTGATCGGACGCATCTCACCGGTGAGGGTGTCGGCGTCGACGATGTTGGGGTTGGGGGTCTCAGTCACGGGGGACCTCGCGCTCTCGGGTGATCGTCAGCGCGACGTCGGCGAACGTCGCGTCGATGGGGGCATCGGGCTTGTGGACCGTGACCCGTGCCCATTCAACACGAGCGTCCAAGAGGCAGACGCTGGCGATCCGCTGGGCGAGGGTCTCGATCAGGTCGACCGGATCTTTCTCCACGGCGGCTTGCACCGAGGTCACGAGACTCCCGTAGTCGACGGTGTGGTGCAAGTCGTCTGAGGCGGCGGCGGGACGGGTGTCGAGGCCCAGCACCAGGTCGACGACGAACGTCTGCCCCTCGCGCTTCTCGAAGTCGAACACGCCGTGGTGGCCCCAGCACTCGACGCCGAGGACGGCCAGCTCGTCGACACGTCGCGAGCTCACCGCTTCACCCTCTCCCACGCGCTCAGCACATCACGGGTGCCCAGGACGTCGTGCACCCGGACCCCCCACAGGCACGGGCGGTCGAGCAGCGCCAGGGTCACGGCGTGGCTGGCAAGGTCACGGCCGAGGGGCGGGCGGGGGGTGCCGTCCGGGTCGGCGAGGAGCGCCCCCAGGAACGACTTGCGGCTCACCCCGACCAGCACCCGGTGGCCGAGCACCGCCAGCTCGTCGAGCCGGGCCAGGACCTCCCAGTTGGTGGCGGCGGTCTTGGCGAAGCCGATCCCGGGGTCGACGACGAGCCGCTCGGCGCCGATGCCGGCGGTGCGGGCGGCCTCGATGCGGTCGCGGAGCTCGTCGACCACGTCGAGGACACCTCGGGGGTAGGACGTGAAGTCCTGCATCCGGTCGCTGTGGGCGCGCCAGTGCATGGCGACGTAGGTCGCGTCGGTGGCGGCGACCGTCGCCAGCATCGCGGGGTCGGCGAGCCCGCCAGACACGTCGTTGACCCAGGCGGCGCCGGCGGCGACGGCCGCAGCAGCCACCTCGGCGCGCATCGTGTCGACCGAGACCCGGGTGCCGTCGGCGGCGAGCGCCTCGATCACGGGCACGACCCGGTCGAGCTCCTCGGACACCAGCGGTCGGGTGGCCCCGGGCCGGGTCGACTCCCCGCCCACGTCGACGATGTCGGCGCCCTCGGCGACCAGCTGCCGGGCGTGGGCGACCGCCGCGTCGGTGTCGGCCCAGCGCCCGCCGTCGGAGAAGGAGTCGGGCGTGACGTTGACGACGCCCATCACGACCACGGCCATGCGGCTGAACCTACTGTCCCCCGACCGTCCCCCGCCCGTCCGGCGGCTGACGGTGGCGTCAGTAGCATCGACGCTCGTGGTCTGGAACCCGGCGCTCTCCCCCGCCAAGCCTGCGCACCGGGCCGAGCTCGTCACGGTGGACGACGCGCTGCTCTCGCGCTTCCACCGGGGTCCGCTGCACACGCTGGCCGCCCCGGCCGCACCGCGGAGCTGGATGACCGGAGCGGCCTACACCGCCGACGGCGAGCTCGTCGAGGCGTCGCGCCGGTGGTGGTCGGGCGACCGGTCGGCCCCGGTCTCGGTCGACCCCGAGCACGTCGGCATGCCGCCGGCCGCGCCCCGGCTCGAGGGGTCGTGGCGCTACGCCGGCCACTGGACGACCCACTTCGGCCACTTCCTCATCGAGGTCCTGACCAACCTGTGGGGCCCGGTGTCCGAGGTCGACGGGCTGGTGTTCCACCGCACCTACCGCGGCGGGGCCCCCGGGCGCCGACGCGACGGCGTACGGTCCGCCGAGCTGCTCCCCTGGCAGCGCGACCTCCTCGCCCTGGCCGGGTACGTCGGCCCCGAGGCCCGCGTCGTGCGCCACCGGCCGCTGCGGGTGGACCACCTCGTCGTCGCCTCGCGGCCCGTGCTGCTCAAGTCGTGGGCGGCGGAGGAGGCGGTCGAGGTGTGGCGCCGGGTCTCCGACGCCGTCGGCGACCGGGGGCCCGACGAGCGCGTGTTCCTCTCCCGCACCCTCTTCAACCAGGACGGCACCAGCAGCCGCCGCGACGCCGCCGACGTCGCCTGGGACACCCGGCTCGACGAGCTCTTTGCCCGCGCCGGCTTCGCCGTCGTCCACCCCGAGCGGCTCTCGGTCGCCGAGCAGGTCGCGACGATCCGCGGTGCCGCCGTGCTGGCCGGGTCGGCCGGGTCGGCGCTGCACCTGTCGGCGGTCGCCTCACCGGGCACCCGGGTCCTCGAGATCGGCGACACCCGCTCGCCGTCCGAGCCGATGCCGACCCAGCGGTTGATCGACGCGGCGTGCGGCCACCTCACCGCGTTCGTCGGCTACCGCGACGACAAGGCGCTCGGGCGCGTGCTCAGGTCCCTCTGAACTCGTCGGGAGCCCGGACCACGGGCTCGCGCCGTCCGAGCGATGTGGTTCGCTTGGCCCCGTGCCGCAGCCCATCGAAGCCGTCTCCAGCTATGCCCGTCGCGTCGGCGACACGATCAAGGTCGTCATCACCCTGCCCGACGACCTGCAGTCCCAGGTCGGCCAGCGACTGACCCACCGGCGCGTGTGGCTGCGGTTCGGCCACCGGGTCGACGGCGTGCGCGAGGGCTTCCGGGTGCTCGCCGAGGTGACCCCCGGCGCCCGGCCCCGCCTCGTCGCGGAGGCGCCCGCCGCCTCGCTGCCCCCCGGCGTCTGGAACCTCGCCCTGCGCGTGGGGCAGAACGGCCCGCTCGTCCCGCTCGAGGCGCGCCTGCTCACCAGCGACACCCAGCCGATCGCGCTGCTCGCCGGGCCCAAGCCCAGGACGCGCATGGAGGAGCCCGCTCCGCGCTAGGAGGCGGTTCCTAGCGCAGGCCGGCGACGGCCTGCTCGACCTTGGCCCGTGCGTCGGCGGCGGGGAGGTCGCGGGCGGAGGCGAGCTCGCCCCAGACCGGCAGGTCGAGGAGCTCGCGAGGCGGGTGCGCCCTGCGGCGGTCCATGATCTCGGCGGGGACGTGCTGCGGGTCGGGGACGACGTAGGACTCGACGATGTCGTCGGAGGCCTCGAGCAGCACCGTGGACGCGGGGTCGGGGTTGATCACGACGACGACCCCGGTGGGCGCGGTGTCGACCTCGAGGCAGACCAGGTCGGGCCGCTTCTCGCGCAGGGTGTCGAGGACCTTGTAGACGTCGCCGGCCCAGGCGCTGCGACCCGAGGGGACCGAGCGGTCGCGGCGCGCCTCGGGGACGTCGCGCGGCAGCATGTCGTCGATGACGATGACGGTGCCGGGGTGCGTGAAGCGCTCGACGTTGACGAAGTCGCGGAAGGCGTACTCGGCGAGGTGCATGCCGTCGATGAACGCCAGGTCGATGACCGGCTCGTCGAAGTGGGCCAGGGGGTGCTCACGGGCGAAGAACTCGTCGCTCGAGGTCCGCACGAGGTGGGCGTCGCACCGGATCTCGCGGTCGAGCGTGTAGTAGGGGTCGATCCCGATCGAGCGGGTGCGCGAGAGCGTCAGGCTGCCTCCGACGTTGACCCCGATCTCGAGGTAGTTGCGAGGGACGAGCAGCCGGTGGAGCTCGGCGAGGAGGTCGTGACGGCGCATGGCGCACGATCCTAGGCGGTCCGGCCGGGTCCGCGCCGGGCGGGCCGGACGTCGACGTAGGCCCAGCCGGTGAGCAGGTGGTGGTCGGACAGGGTGTGCGTCAGCGACAGCCCGTGCAGCGTGCCGGGTGGGGTGCGGTTGGCGGAGAAGAAGACGTAGTCGATCTTCTGCCGGCCGCGGTCGAGGGTGACGCCCCGGGTCCGCCGGCACAGGTCGACGGTGGGCCGGCACCCGGTCGCCTCGACGAACCGGCCGGTCCCGTTGACGCGGTAGAGCTGGTCGAGCGGCCGGGTGCTCGGGGCCGCGTTGAAGTCGCCGCCGACGACCACGAGGTGGCCGCGGGCGATCCAGCGGCGGGTGGCGCGGTCGACCTCGCGGGCCTGCCGGACCTGCACCCGCCGCAGCTGCTTGCGCACGCCGGCGTGCGCGAGGTGGACCGAGCAGACGTCGAGCGCGATCCGCACCCGGACGTGCAGGCACGCCATGCCCTGGCGGAAGCCCCGGCTCGGCTGGGCGCGGAACACGCGGGCACCGACCCCGGCCCGGTCGCCGCCGGTCCAGATGACGACGTTGCCCGAGTCGTCACGGTCGGCGTCCGGGAGCGAGCCGAGGTCGGGGCGGGTGCGGCACCGGCCGCTGTGGGCGTCGGGCTGGTAGGCGATCGACCAGCCCGGGTGCTGCTCGCGCAGGTTGCGCACGTGCCACCAGCAGACCTCCTGGAGCGTGACCAGCCGGGCCCCGGAGCGCGCCGTACGTCGCATGGCCGCGTTGAGCGCCGACGCCCGGCGCTGGATGTTGTGGTCGACGACCACGACCTTGCCCAGCCCGGGGGGCGAGCGGGGTCCGGTCCTCCGGCCGTGGGGGCGGCGTGGGACGACGCGACCGGTGACAGGGCGGCCAGGAGCGCGACCACGACCAGCGACGTGACGACGGAGCGGGTTCGGCAGGCGGTCACAGGCGCTCCAGGGCGTCGACGAGCAGGCGGCCCTCGCGGTCGAGGTCAAGGGAGAAGTCGGCGTGCATCGGGGTGCCGGACGGCGCTCCGGCCGGCGGGTCGGGGGTGCCGCGCACGACGGTGAGGGGATGGTCCCAGAGCGCCGCGATCGCGCGCTCGTTCCACAGGTGGTAGCCGGTGTGGGAGATGGCGATGACCGGTCGCGGCGCGCCGCCGAGCAGCAGGTGGAACATCCCGCTGCCGCCCCAGCCGGCGACCGCCTCGGCGTGGCGGACGAGGGCGACCTGGTCGGGCAGCGGGTGGTCCTCGAGCGCCACCGGGGTGAAGCCGTGGCGCACGAGCAGCGCCTCGACCTCGGCGGTCTGGTGGCAGCGGCGCTTGCTGCCGCTGCGGGTGACGAGGAGCCGGCGGGGCGTTCCGGTCACCCCGGCCCGGCGCTCCAGCGCGTCGCCGGTCGCGCGGTAGTGGTCGCGCAGGGACGGGTGGACGTGACGCATGATGACGTAGCCCGGTGTCGCCGCGAGGAGCCGCTCGACCCGGACCGGCGCGTCGGCGGCGTGGACGCGTCGGCGCTCGACGCCCGCGGCCTCGAGCAGCTCGAGCTCCCAACCCGCGAGCGGCCGCCCCGCGGTGGTGACCAGGAGCCCGGCGTCGGGGTGGCGGGCCAGCACCTCGGGCCAGGCCCACAGCAGCGAGAGCTGCTCGGTCAGCGCGTGCCCGAAGTGGCCACGCAGCACGTTGTCGGCGTGGAACCAGGTGCCGGGGAGGTCGACCGGCTCGCGGCCGTCGAGCAGCTCGTCGGGGACGCGGACCGACCACGGCGACCAGTCGGTGAGGACCGGGGTCCGCGGGCGGGTGCGGACCGTGTCGCGGAAGGCCTGCGGCAGCACGAGGTCGCCGGTGCGCGCGACCGACCGCTCCGCGACCACCACGTCGTGGTGCTCGCGGAGCGACAGGGCGGACGCCTCGACGGTCCCGACCGGCGCCTCGTCGGGGTCGCTGCTGACGAAGGGGGCGGTGGCCGTCCAGGTCTGGGCGGCGCGACGGGTCACGACGCTGCCGAGGGCCGGCGCGGCGGCGACGAGGGCGTCGAAGCGGCGCTCGGGCACGACGTCCCAGGTCGCCACGTCGCTCCGGGTGACCAGGGCCAGATCGCCCTCGACCGTCGTCGAGGCCACCGACGCCGCGAGGGCGTGCCGGTCGCGATCGGCGGCCGGGCGGGGGTCGCTG
>NZ_JAURVJ010000171.1 GCF_030655615.1 Nocardioides sp. | reverse complement strand
TGCCGCTGTTGCTGCCGCTGCTGCGGCCACCGGCGCCGGCGTCCCCGCCGCCACCCCGGTTGCCGCCACGTCCGCCGCTGCCGCTGCCGCCGCCGTTGCCGTCGTCGGACGCGCCGCGTCGCGGCTCGATCGGCATGTCGTGGATGACGACGCCGCGGCCCTGGCAGTGGTCGCAGTTCTCGCTGAACGACTCGATGAGGCCGGTGCCGATGCGCTTGCGCGTCATCTGGACCAGGCCGAGCGAGGTGACCTCGGCGACCTGGTGCCGGGTGCGGTCGCGGCCCAGGCACTCGACCATGCGGCGCAGCACGAGGTCGCGGTTGGCCTCGAGGACCATGTCGATGAAGTCGACGACGATGATGCCGCCGATGTCGCGCAGCCGGAGCTGGCGCACGACCTCCTCGGCCGCCTCGAGGTTGTTCTTGGTGACCGTCTCCTCGAGGTTGCCCCCGGAGCCGGTGAACTTGCCGGTGTTGACGTCGACGACCGTCATGGCCTCGGTGCGGTCGATGACCAGCGACCCGCCCGAGGGCAGGAAGACCTTGCGGTCGAGCGCCTTGGCGATCTGCTCGTCGATCCGGTAGGCCGCGAAGAGGTCGACGTCGTTGTGCTCGGGGGCGTCGTACTTCTCGAGGCGCTCGAGCAGGTCGGGCGCCATCGAGTCGACGTAGCCGTGGACGAGCTCCCAGGCGGCGTCGCCCTGGATGACGAGCTTGGCGAAGTCCTCGGTGAAGAGGTCGCGGACGACCTTGAGGGTCAGGTCGGGCTCGCCGTGCAGGAGCTGCGGGTTGCCGCCCTTGCCCTTGGCCTTGGCCTCGATCTCCTCCCAGCGCGACTTGAGGCGCTCGACGTCCTGGGTCAGCTCCTCCTCGCTGGCGCCCTCGGCGGCCGTGCGCACGATGACGCCGGCCGTTGACGGGACGACCTCCTTGAGGAGGGTCTTGAGCCGGTTGCGCTCGGTGTCGGGGAGCTTGCGGGAGATGCCGGACGTGGTGCCGTCGGGGACGTAGACGAGGAACCGGCCGGCCAGGCTGATCTGGCTGGTGAGCCGGGCACCCTTGTGGCCGATGGGGTCCTTGCTGACCTGCACCAGGATGGTCTGGCCCGAGGAGAGGACCGACTCGATCTTGCGCGGCTGGCCGTCCTTGTGGCCGAGCTGCGACCAGTTGACCTCGCCGGCGTAGATGACCGCGTTGCGGCCCTTGCCGATGTCGATGAACGCCGCCTCCATGGAGGGCAGGACGTTCTGGACGCGGCCGAGGTAGATGTTGCCGATCAGCGAGGTCTGCGACTCGCGGGCGACGTAGTGCTCGACGAGGACCTTGTCCTCGAGGACGCCGATCTGGGTGAGCTCGTCTCGCTGGCGCACCACCATGACCCGCTCGACCGACTCGCGGCGGGCCAGGAACTCGGCCTCGCTGACGATCGGGGCGCGGCGGCGACCGGCCTCGCGGCCGTCGCGGCGGCGCTGCTTCTTGGCCTCGAGCCGGGTCGAGCCCTGGATCGAGGTGATCTCGTCCTCGGCCGAGCGCGGGCGGCGTACGCGCGTGGTGGTGCCGGGCTCGTCGGCGGCGGCGCCGTCCTCGCCCTCGCGGCGGCGCTTGCGGCGCCGGCGGGTGGAGGTCCCGGAGCCGTCGCCACCGTCACCACCGTCACCGCCGTCACCGCCGTCACCGTCGCCGCTGTCGGACGCCTCGGCGTCGTCGCCATCGGTCGCCTCGTCGGGGGTCTGCTTGGGCTGGCGGCCGCGGCCGCCCTGGTTGCGGCCCCGGTTGCCGCCGCCCTGGCTGCCGCCCTGGTTGTCGGTGGCGTCCTGGGGGTCCTTGGCCTCGGCGCTGTCGGACTCGTCGTCGGTGTCGCTGGCGTCGTCACTGCTGTCGCTGTCGCCGTTGTCGCCACCGTCACCGGAGCCCGTACGACGACGACGGCGCCCGCCGCGACGACGACGACGCCGGGGACCGGTGTCGCCCTCGGAGTCGGCGTCGGAGTCGCTGTCGGAGTCGCTGTCGGACTCGCTGTCGCTGTCGGTGTCCGTCGCCTCTGCGGTCTCGGTGTCCGTCGCCTCAGCGGTCTCGGCAGCCGGCTCGTCGGCGGGGGTCTCCTCGGCGGGGGTCTCGTCGTCCTCCTCGGACGCGGGCTCCTCGAGCAGGGGGTCCTCGACCGGCTCGGCCGGGGTCTCGACGGGCTCGACCGGTGCGGCCGCCTTGCGGCTGCGGGTGCGCTTGGCCGGCGCGACCTTCTCGGGCGCCTTGAACAGCGGCATCGTGCCGGAGTCGGCCTCCTCCGCGGCGGTCTCCTGCGGGGCGGACGCCTCGGGGGCGGCCTCGTCCTGGGGAGCCGGCTCGGCGGCCTTCTTGGTGGTCTTCTTGGCCGCGGTCTTCCTGGTGGTCGCCTTCTTGGCGGCCTTCTTGGCCGGCTTGGGCTCGGCCGGTCCGGCGGCAGCCTCGACGGCCAGCTCGGGCTCGGGGGTGTCGGTGGTGAGGGCCGTGTCCGTGGTGTCGGTGGTGTCGCCGGTGTCGGCCTCGGCCGGGGCCAGGGTCTTCTTGGCCGCGGCCTTCTTGGCGGTGGTCTTCTTCGCTGCGGCCTTCTTGGCCGGCGCCCGCTTGGCGGCGGTCTTCTTGGCAGGTGCCTCGGTGGGGGCGTCCACCGGCGTGTCGGCCGGCGTGTCGCTGCCTTCCACTGCCGAGGGAACGTCCTGGATGTCGTCGTCAGCCATGGCCTGCTGCTCCTCGCCCGACGGGGGTCGGGCTGTCTGGTGGCTGCTCCGCGCAGAGCGCGGGGTGTCGCCACGAAGTCTGGGTGTTCGGCGGCACCACCCGCGGTGCGACGCTGGTTCGGACCTCGCCTGCCGCGGTCGCTACGTCCTGGTCCGCTGTCACCGGACCAGACCCGCGTCGCGGTCTGGCGACGATCTTCCCCACCGTGCCGTCCCGATCTGTCGGGGCGGCGGAGGAGCCGTCGAGGCCGAGTATCGCACACGGCCGGAGGGCCGCCGTGATCCCAGCGCGGGGTGGAACGGACCCGGTCGGGGCGTCGCTAGACGGCGAAGGGGTCGCCCACCGCGCCGTCGGCCTCGTCGAGCGGGCCCTGCTGGAGCCGGGTCAGCAGCGGCGCCGGACCGGTCTCGAGGGCCGTCACCCGGCCGATCCCGGTGAGCACGTCGTCGGGCCGGACGGCGGGGACGGTGTGCCGCAGCACGAGGTCGAGGCGGGCACCCCCGGCGGCGCCGGGGGTGTCGACGACGGTGAGAGCCACTACGGCGGCGCGGCAGTCGAACTCGCGCAGCCCCTTCTTGGTCATCCGCTCCACGACCACCGATCCCTCGGCCAGGAAGGCGTCGACCGCGGCGCGCGCGCCGGCGGGGTCGGCGGCGGTGTCGATCGTCCAGCGGCTCGCCGAGAGCAGGTCGGCGAGGCTGCCGGCCGGGAGCGTGGCGGCGTCGACGACCTGGACGACGTCGAGGCCGTCGGGCATGGCCTCGTCGAGCTGCTGGTGCACGACCGCAGGGTCCAGGACCTCGGCGAGGGCGATCTCGAGGTACTCGGCCTCGCTGGCCGACCCGGTGGGTGCGGCGCCGGCGTAGGAGATGCGGGGGTGGGGGTTGAACCCGGACGAGTACGCCATCGGCACGCGGGCCCGGAAGACCGCCCGCTCGAAGGACCGGCTGAAGTCGCGGTGGCTGGTGAAGCGCAGCCGGCCGCGCTTGGCGTAGCGCACCCGGAGCCGCTGCACCGGCGGCGCCTGCTGCTCGGGGGGCTGTCGACTCATGGTGGGCAACGGTAGTGCGCAGTAGCGTCCCGCCATGCCCTGGGTGAAGTACGAGGACGCGACGGCCGGCGACGTCGTGGTCGAGCTCACCGCCACGACGCTCAGCCTCTACTACTGGCAGTTCAACGAGGGGGTCACCCTGCACCTGGCGATGCTCACCGTCGAGGTCGAGGAGCCCGACCGCAAGGGACGACGCCAGGTGCGGGTGATGGCTCGGCCGGGCGCTGTCGGGGCGGGCTTCCGGCTCAAGGTGCCTGAGCACGAGTGGCGCCGCGTCGACGCCCTGCTCGAGCTGGTGGGTCCGGCTCAGCGGGCGCTGGAGCCACCCGTCGCCTGATCGCGAGCCGCGCGCATCGCCGGGCTGGGATAGACCGTGCCGACGCGTGTGCCGTCCAGCCAGTCGGTGAGGCGTGCGGCTTCGGCGTCGAGCGCGGCGCGGGTGGCCGCGGGGAGCTTCTCGAGCAGGTGGACCGACACGACGCCGGCCTCGTCCTGGACCCAGCAGCCGACGACCCGGCCGTCGACCCAGGCGGTGGTGCCGGCGTTGCCGTTGCGGTCGAAGAGGTCAGGTCCGTGGGCGCCGAGGTACCAGGCCCGCTCCTTCCAGCCCATCACGGTCGGGTCGAGCACCGGGAGCAGCGCGACCCACGGCTCGAGCGGCCCCTCCCCCTCGCCCTCGTCGGTGCCGTCGTCGGTGCCGTCGTCGCCCGGCAGCACGTAGCCGGTCCCGCCGCCGTCCAGCGACACGGCGACGGCGTCGAGGGTGGCCAGTGCGTCGCGCACCGCCTTCTTGGTGGCGCCGAGCCACCAGACCAGGTCGGCCTCGGTCCCGGGCCCGAAGGTGTGCAGCCAGCGCCGCACGATCTCGGCGTACCCCTCCTCGACCGGGAGGGCCGGCGGCGGCGTCTCGCCGAGCCAGTCGGGCATCAGCGTCCACCGGGGCCGGGAGAGCCGCCAGTGCTGGGTGTTGGTGCCGCGGACGAGCTCGGCAGTAAGGCCGAGGTGGGTCAGCAGCCGGCCGTGGTTCCACACCGAGCCGGCGGTCACGTCGAACTTCACCGCCACCTGCGGCAGCAGCTCGCGGACCTCGACGGCGGTCATCCCGTCGGCGCGGGCACCGAGCCCGGCGAGGATCGCGTCGCGCGCGTCGAGCACCCAGCGGGTGCCGTCGGCGGCGAGGCCGGCCTTCTCGACGTCCTTGGCCATCCGCTTGAGCTCGGCCTCGGCGACCCGGGCCGAGGCGCTCCCCCACACGGCGGGCAGCAGGTCGCGCGGGAGGACGAACAGGGTGCGGCGCATGGCGAGCTGCTTGACCAGGGTGCGGTCGTCGTAGAGCGCCCGGTCGACGTCGGCCACCGTCATCCCGTCGACCCGTGCCCAGCAGGAGAGGAAGACCGTCGCCGGCTCGGTCGAGTGCAGGACAGTCATCGCCCGGGTCGCGGCCTCCGGGTCGGCGGCCCGCGCCGACGGCGCCAGGGCGTGCCGGCGACCGAGGCGCGCCCGGCGCTCGGCGTCAGGAATGTGCCGCACCCGCGCCATCCTGCCCGATCCGGACGTCGACACCTGACACACTGTCGCCCACCACGACCCGGCGCCCGCCGGGCCCGCGCGTACAGAGGACCAGTGCGATGAGCAACCCCTATGACCCCAACACCAACCCCTACGGCAGCCCCGAGCAGCCCGGTGGCGGCTACGGCCAGCCTGGTGGCGGCTACGGCCAGCCTGGTGGTGGCTACGGCGGCCAGGGCGGGGGCTACGGCCAGCCCAACCCCTACGGCGGCAACGAGGCGCCCAAGAAGACCGACGCCGTCTCGATCATCGGGTTCATCCTCAGCCTGACCTGCTGCCTGTCGATCATCGGCGCGATCCTCGGCTTCGTCGGCCTGAGCCGCACCAAGGGCGGCAAGCGCAAGGGCCGCTGGGCCGCGCTCACCGCCGTGATCGTCGGCATCCTCGGCACGATCATCGCCGCGGTCGGCATCGGCTTCTTCGCCAACTACCTGGGCTCGGTCATCTCGGTCGACGAGGCCAAGGCCGGTCAGTGCATCAACGTCGACACCAGCGACGACGAGATCATCCCCCGCGAGGCCGACTGCGGCGAGGACCACGACGCCGAGATCGTCTACGCCGGCACCGCCGACGACATCGACCCGGACTTCGTCCCCGCCGACATCAACGACATCACCGACTCCGCGATCTCCCGGGTGATCTGCTCGGCCAACATGGACGAGGCCTACGTCGCGGCCATCGGCGAGGACTACGACTGGCAGCTGGTCAGCGAGGACGGCAACCCGACCGGCACCGAGCCCTACTTCTGCTACGTCGAGCCGGCCAGCGGCCAGCTCGACAAGAAGCTCCAGCCCTGAGCGTGACCACCTCGCACGAGCCGGTCACCGCCTCGACCGAGGACGACCCCCGCCACCGACGCCACGGGATCCACACCGGCGTCAAGGTGGCGGTCGGGGCGGTCCTCGCGGCGGCGATCGGCTTCTGCGTCGTGCTCGTCGCCTTCCGCGGGGCCGACAAGGGCGAGTCCCTGACCCCCGAGACGGCCCAGGCTGGCCAGTGCGTCGACATCGCCGAGTCCGCCGGCCGCATCGACATCACCGAGGCCGACTGCGACCGCGCCCACGACGCCGAGATCGTCCTGACCACCCGGGTCGGCGAGGCCATGGCCGGTCCGGCCGAGCTCGACGACGCCGAGGGTGTCTGCAGCGACCTGATGTCCGACGCCGACGTCGCCCGCCTCACCGCCGCCGACCCGGCCCTCGACTGGGGCCTCCTCATCGACCAGCCCGAGAACGTCGACCCCTTCGACCGCCTCGTCTGCTACGTCCGCTCCGCCGACGGCCACCTCGGCGAGAAGCTCCTCGGCTGAAGATCACGCCGACCCGTCGTAGATCTACGACGGGTCAGCGTGGGTCGGCCCTGCACGACCACGCCGACGAGGTTGCCCGCGGGCGCGCGCAGCTCCCGGAGCCTAGGCTCACCCCATGGCGAGGAACGCGGTGGTGACCGGCGGCGGGACGGGGCTCGGCAGGGCGATCGCGGCGCGGCTGGCCGCCGACGGGTGCGACGTCCTGGTCGTGGGGCGGCGCGAGCAGCCTCTGAACGAGACCGCGGAGGCCGTCAACGCGACCCTCGGGCGAGAGGCGGTCCGCGCGCACTCCGCCGACCTGACCGACCCCGACGCAGTCGCCGGGTTGGCCGAGGCGGCGCCCGAGCAGGTGCACGTCCTGGTCAACAACGCGGGAGGGAACTACGCCGCCAGCCGGCACGACCTCGCCGCCGTGGCCGACGGATTCCGGGCCGACTTCGAGGGCAACGTCATCACTGCAGTCCTCGCCACCGAGGCGCTCGTGCCGAGGATCGCCCGCCCTGGCGGGCGGATCGTGCTGATGTCCTCCATCGCGGGCCTGCGCGGCGCCGGACCCTACGCCGCAGCCAAGGCGGCGCTCCACGGCTGGGGGCTCGGGCTCGCGACCCAGCTCGCACCGGAGGAGATCACGGTCAACATCGTCGCGCCCGGCTTCGTGCCCGACACCGAGTTCTGGTCGGCGCGGATGACCGACGAGCTCTACGCGTCCCGCGTCGGCCCGATCCCGATGAACCGGCCAGGCACCCCGGACGAGGTCGCCGCCGCAGTCGCCTACCTCGCCGCTGAGGACGCCGGGTGGACCACCGGCCAGATCGTCCAGGTCAACGGCGGCACCCTGCTGGGACGAGGCTGAGTCGAGCGCTGAACGGCGCCGCTCAGACCACGGCGAGCGGCAGCAGACGCTGGCCGGTGGGGCCGATCTGGATCTCGGTGTTCATCTCCGGACAGACGCCACAGTCGTAGCAGGGGGTCCAGCGGCAGTCCTCGACCTCGACGTCGGAGGTGCCGTCAGCGACTGCGAGGGCGTCCTCCCAGTCGGCCCAGAGCCAGTCCTTGTCGAGGCCCGAGTCGAGGTGGTCCCAGGGCATGGTCTCGTCGTAGCCGCGCTCGCGGGTGGTGTACCAGTCGAGGTCGACGCCGGTGCCGGCGAGGCCGGACTCGACCGCCGCCATCCAGCGCTCGAACGAGAAGTGCTCGCTCCAGCCGTCGAAGCGGCCGCCGTCGCGCCACACGGCCTCGATGACCTTGCCGACCCGGCGGTCGCCGCGGGACAGGAGTCCCTCGACGATCCCGGGCTTGCCGTCGTGGTAGCGGAAGCCGATCGCGCGGCCGTAGCGCTTGTCGTCGCGTACGACGTCACGCAGCTTCTTCAGACGGGCGTCGGTCGTCTCCACGTCGAGCTGGGCGGCCCACTGGAACGGCGTGTGCGGCTTGGGCACGAACCCCCCGATCGACACGGTGCAGCGGATGTCGTTCTTGCCGGTGACCTCGCGGCCCTTGGCGATCACGGCCTTGGCGAGCTCGGCGACCTGCATGACGTCGTCGTCGGTCTCGGTCGGCAGGCCGACCATGAAGTAGAGCTTCACCTGGCGCCAGCCGTGGGAGTAGGCCGCGGCGACGGTCCGGATCAGGTCCTCCTCGGTGACCATCTTGTTGATCACCTTGCGCATCCGCTCGCTGCCGCCCTCGGGCGCGAAGGTGAGGCCGGAGCGCCGGCCGTTGCGGGAGAACTCGTTGGCCAGCGTGATGTTGAAGGCGTCGACACGGGTGCTCGGCAGCGACAGCGAGACGTTGGAGCCCTCGTAGCGGTCGGCCAGGTCGGTGGCGAGCTCGCCGATCTCGGTGTGGTCGGCGCTCGACAGCGACAGCAGCCCGACCTCCTCGAAGCCCGACTTGCGGATGCCGTTCTCGACCATCGCGCCGATGGTCTCGATCGACCGCTCGCGCACGGGTCGCGTGATCATGCCGGCCTGGCAGAAGCGGCAGCCGCGCGTGCAGCCGCGGAAGATCTCGACGCTGAACCGCTCGTGGACCGTCTCGGCGAGCGGGACCAGCGGCTTGGCCGGGTAAGGCCAGGCGTCGAGGTCCATCAGCGTGTGCTTGGTGACGCGGCGCGGGATGCCGGGCCGGTTGGGCACGACCGCGACGATCGCGCCGTCGGCGCCGTAGGTCACGTCGTAGAAGCGCGGCACGTAGATGTTGCCGGTGACCGCGAGCCGCCGGAGCAGCTCGTCGCGCCCACCGGGACGACCCTCGGTCTTCCACTCGCGCACGACCTCGGAGATCGCGAGGACGACCTCCTCGCCGTCGCCGAGCACGGCGGCGTCGATGAAGTCGGCGACCGGCTCGGGGTTGAAGGCCGCGTGCCCGCCGGCGAGGACGACGGGGTCGGCGTCGGTGCGGTCGGCCGCGTGCAGCGGGATGCCGGCCAGGTCGAGGGCGTTGAACATGTTGGTGTAGCCGAGCTCGGTCGAGAAGCTCAGCCCGAAGACGTCGAAGTCCTTGACCGAGCGGTGCGCGTCGACGGTGAACTGCGGGATCGGCCCCAGCGCGTCGCCCGTGCGGAGCACCGCCTCCATGTCGGGCCACACGGCGTAGGTGCGCTCGGCGACGATCCAGTCGCGCTCGTTGAGCACCTCGTAGAGGATCTGGACGCCCTGGTTGGGCAGCCCGACCTCGTAGGCGTCGGGATACATCAGCGCCCAGCGGACCGTCTCGCCCTCCGGCGCGCAGTCCCACTCCTTGACCGTGGAGTTGAGCTCACCGCCGACGTACTGGATCGGCTTGGACACCGACGGCAGGTGCGGCTCGAGGCGGGGGAAGACGCTCGCAGACATGGGTTCCAGTCTACGGACGGGGCGGTCCGGTCCCCGATTCGGCGCGGGCCGCCGCAGCCGCCGAGGTCGCCCGGAGCTCGACCTTGGGCATCAGCAGCAGGATCAGGAACGCCAGGAGCCCGGCCCCCGCGGCCAGCAGGAAGACGGTGTCCATGGACTCGGCGAAGCCGACCTTGATCGGGTGGGCGACGGCGGGGTCGAGGGTCTCGATGACCGAGGAGTCGTCCTGGACGCCGGCGAGGGTGTCCTGGAACGACGGGTCCTGCAGGGCGGCCGCGACCTTGGGGTTGTCGCCCTCGTCGGCGAAGGCGGTCGAGATGTTGCCACCGACGGTGCCGAAGAGGACCGAGAGCAGGACGGCGACGCCGAGGGTGCCGCCCATCTGGCGGAAGAACGTGGCCGAGGAGGTGGCGACGCCGATGTCGGAGGGCGGCACGGCGCTCTGCATCGTCAGCAGCAGCGGCTGCATGCACTGACCGAGGCCGAGGCCGAGCACCAGCATCGCGAGCATCACCAGGACGAGTGCGGTGTCGGCTGTGGTGAAGGAGAGCAGCACGAGCGCGACCACCACCAGCGCCGACCCGACGATCGGGAACATCCGGACCTGCCCGGTGCGGCTGATGATCCGCCCCGACCCGATCGAGGCGATCATCAGGCCCGCCACCATGGGCAGGGTCAGCAGGCCCGACTCGGTCGGCGACGCACCGTGGACGATCTGCATGTAGAGCGGCAGCAGGAAGATGCCGCCGAACATCGCGACCCCGACCACGACGCTGGCCGTGATCGTCACCAGGGCGGCGCGGATCTTGAACAGCTTGGGCGGGATCAGGGCGGCGTCGCCCATCGCCCGCTCGGCGAGGACGAACGCGACCAGGCCGATCGCGCCGACGACGTAGGCCGTGATCGAGCGTCCGGAGACCCAGCCCCACTCGCGGCCCTGCTCGGCCACGGTGAGCACGGGGACGAGGGCGACGACGAGCGACGCGGCGCCCCACCAGTCGATGCGGATCTTGCCGGTGGGCGCCGGCGTCTTGAGGTGGAGCGTGCGGGTCACGACGACCAGGGCCGCCAGGCCGATCGGCACGTTGACGAGGAACACCCAGCGCCAGCCGGTCACGCCGAAGATCGAGTCGGTGCCGGCGAAGAAGCCGCCGATCAGCGGGCCCAGCACGCTCGACGTGCCGAACATGGCCATGAAGTAGCCGGTGTAGCGGGCCCGCTCACGCGGGCTGACCAGGTCGCCGATGATCGCCAGCACCAGGGTGAACAGGCCGCCGGCGCCGAGACCCTGGAGGGCGCGGAAGGCCGCCAGCTGGGTCATCGACCCGGCGAACGAGCACAGCGCCGAGCCGACGATGAAGACCGAGATGGCGAAGAGGAACAGCTTCTTGCGACCGTAGAGGTCGCCGAGCTTGCCGTAGATCGGCGTCGTGATCGTGGCGGTGATGAGGTAGGCCGTCGTCACCCACGCCTGGATCGAGAGGCCGTTGAGGTCGTCGGCGATCGTCCGGATCGACGTGCTGACGATCGTCTGGTCGAGGGCACCGAGGAACATGCCCATCATCAGGCCGGCGAGGATCGCCAGGATCTGGGCGTGCGAGTAGTCACCGGACTCGGTGGTGTCGGTCTCGGTCGTCGCGCCGTCGTCGGTAGTTGCCACGGTCAACCAGCGTAGTGGCCGTCCCGGGTGTCGACAGCCACCCCATAAGGTTGAGGACGATGAGCGAGACGATGCAGAGCCGGTTCACCTGGACGACGGTGGTGCCGGTGGTGGCGCTCGCGGTGCTCGTGCCGACCTGGGGTCGCTACCTGCCGGTGGCGCTGTCGGTCGTCGTGGGGATCGTCCTCATCGGTGCGGTGCTCGCTGCCGTCCACCACGCCGAGGTCGTGGCCCACCGGGTCGGGGAGCCGTTCGGCTCGTTGGTGCTGGCCGTCGCGGTGACGGTGATCGAGGTCGCGCTGATCGTCACGCTCATGGTCAGCGGCGGCGACGACACCTCGACGCTGGCCCGCGACACCGTCTTCGCCGCGGTGATGATCACGGTCAACGGCATCGTCGGCCTGGCCCTGGTGGTCGGCGCGCTCAAGCACCACCTGGCCACCTTCAACCCCGAGGGCACCGGCTCCGCGCTCGCGACCGTCATCGCGCTGGCCGGCGTCGCGCTGGTGCTGCCGCGGTTCACGGCCGAGTCCGGGCCGACGTTCACCAGCTCCCAGCTGGCCTTCGCCGCGGTCGCGTCGATCACGCTCTACGGGATGTTCGTCTTCACCCAGACCGTGCGGCACCGCGACTTCTTCCTCCCTGTGCCGACCGGCAAGCGCGGCCCGCGCGACGACGACGGCGACGGCCACGCCGACCCGCCGTCCGGCCGCGCCGCTTGGACCAGCCTCGGTCTCCTGCTCGTGGCGCTCGTCGCGGTGGTCGGGCTCGCCAAGGTGTGTTCCCCCGCCATCGAGGACGGCGTCGCCGCCGTCGGCTTCCCGCACGCGTTCGTCGGCGTCGTGATCGCCCTGACCGTGCTGCTGCCGGAGTCGATCGCCGCGGCGCGCGCCGCCGCCCGCGACAACGTGCAGACCAGCCTCAACCTGGCCTACGGCTCGGCCATGGCCTCGATCGGCCTGACCATCCCGGCCATCGCGATCGCCTCGATCTGGCTCGACGGCCCGCTCGACCTCGGCCTCGAGCCGATGCAGATCGTGCTGCTCATGCTCTCGGTCGTCGTCAGCGTGCTCACCGTCGTCCCCGGCCGGGCCAAGCCGCTCAACGGTGGCGTCCACCTGGTCCTGCTGGCGGCGTACCTCTTCCTCGCCGCCAACCCCTGACCGGCCGTTGACCGGCCGTTGACCGGCCGCTGACCGGCCGTTGACCGGCCGTTGACCGGCTCCCGAACCGACCGGGGACGCGATCCGTCCGCGATCGGTCCTAGCGTCGCCGCCATGACGACACCTCCCTGGGAACCCCCGCTCGCCGGCACCGAGGTCGAGCACCTCGTCGGCGCGCTCGACCGCCTCCGCGCGACGTTCCGCTGGAAGGTCGACGGCCTCGACGCGGACGGCCTCGCGACCACCATCGGTCCGTCGAGCCTGACGCTCGGCGCCCTGCTCAAGCACCTCGCCCTCGTCGAGGACTACCACCGGATCACCAAGATCGGCGGCGGCGACATGACCGACGACGCCGACTCGCCCTACCGGGCGCACGACGGCAGCGACGACTGGGAGTTCCGCTCGGCGGCCGACGACTCCCCCGCCGACCTCTACGCCCTCTACGACGGGGCCGTCGAGCGCTACCGCGCCGACCTGACCGCGCGACTGGCCGGCGAGGGGCTCGACCAGCTCGTCGACGCCTCCGACGGCGAGGGCCACCACGCGTCGCTGCGCCGGATGGTCTTCGACCTGGTCGAGGAGTACGGCCGCCACACCGGTCACGCCGACCTCATCCGCGAGGCCGTCGACGGCCGGGTCGGCGAGGACCCGCCCGCCGACTGGCGGCCTACGAGCGGCTGACGAGGTCGCTCAACGCGTGTCGGGGCGCTTCTTCGAACGTGCCTTGGCGACGGCCTGCTTCAGGCGTGCCCGGTTCTGCGGCTTGCGGGCCTGGTCGTAGGCCAGCTTGCCGAGACCGGCCAGGGCGCCGGTGCGGAGGAGCTTCATGTCGGACCTGCTTTCTGAATGGGTGGGTGTCGGGCGCGGCTCAGCGTCGTGCGGTGACCTTGCTGCGACCGGTGACGGTCGACGCGACGACGACGAGCACGGCCGCGATGGCGATCGAGACGATCCAGCGCGTCCAGTCGACGCCGTTGGAGCCGTCGCCGCCGAAGGCGCGATAGACGCCGAGCCCGATGAGCACACCGCCGATGCCGCAGACCAGCGTCAGCCAGAGCGGGATGTTGTCCTTGTCGCCCGGCGCGACCAGCTTGCCGAGCAGGCCGATGACGAGGCCGGCCACCAGGATGCCGATGATCTCTCCCACAGGAGCGTCTCCTTCAGTTCACGACGACGCAGTTGTCATCACCCCACCGGTGCCCGTGCCCGATCGATCCGCCTACGCCTGCCGGGGTGACCTGACCGGCGGGAGGTCTTGGCCCCGGCTGGAGGATGGACACATGACGGTGCGGCTCGCGGTGCTCGGGGACTCGATCGCGTGGGGGCAGGGCGCGGCCCGCCTCGAGGACCGGCTCGCCGCCCGGCT
>NZ_JAURVJ010000162.1 GCF_030655615.1 Nocardioides sp. | reverse complement strand
CTCCTGCTGCACCCCGACCGGCGCGAGGTCGCCGCGGTCGACGACCGGGTCACCGTCGAGCGGCTCGGGGCGGTCGACGCCGACCCGCGCTGGCGCAGCGAGCGGCTGCCCTCCGACCGCACGGTGGTCGGCGGCTACCTGGGGCTGCTCGCAGCCGTCACGGTCGGGACGGCCGTCGGGGTGGGACTCGCGGCGCTGGTCGTGACCCTCGCCACATGAGCCGGGGAGTGGTTTAGTTTGATCGATCCAATCCACTGATCTCAGGAGGGCCCATGCGGGTCGGAGTTCTCACGGGCGGCGGCGACTGTCCCGGCCTCAACGCGGTCATCAGGGCCGTCGTCCGCAAGGGCGTGCAGGAGCACGGGTTCGAGTTCGTCGGCTACCGCGACGGCTGGAAGGGCCCGCTCGAGGGCCTCACGATGCCGCTCGGCGTCGCCCAGTGCCGCGGCATCCTGCCCCGCGGCGGCACGATCCTCGGCTCCTCGCGCACCAACCCGTTCAAGCTCGACAACGGCGTCGAACGCATCAAGGACAACCTCGCGGCGGCCGGCGTCGACGCCCTCGTCGCGATCGGCGGTGAGGACACGCTCGGCGTGGCGACCAAGCTGGCCGACCTCGGGGTCCACGTGGTCGGCGTACCGAAGACGATCGACAACGACCTCTCCGGCACCGACTTCACCTTCGGCTTCGACACGGCCGTCAACATCGCCACCGAGGCGATCGACCGGCTGCACACCACGGCCGAGTCCCACCACCGCGTGCTCGTCGTCGAGGTCATGGGCCGCCACGCCGGCTGGATCGCGCTGCACTCCGGCATCGCCGGCGGCGCGAGCGCCGTGCTGATCCCCGAGCAGCCCTTCGACATCGAGAAGGTCTGCGCCCACGTCGAGACGCGCTTCGAGTCGACCTACGCGCCGATCATCGTCGTCTCCGAGGGCGCCGTGCCGGTCGACGGTGGCGACATGACCCTCGTCTCCGGCGAGAAGGACGCCTTCGGCCACGTCCGCCTCGGCGGCATCGGCGACCGCCTCGCCTCCGAGATCGAGCACCGCACCGGCAAGGAGGCCCGTGCCGTCGTCCTGGGTCACATCCAGCGCGGCGGCACCCCGACGGCCTTCGACCGCTGGCTCGCCACCCGCTTCGGCCTCCAGGCTGCCGACGCCGTCGCCGAGGGCGACTTCGGCACGATGATGGCCCTCCGCGGCACCCGCATCGAGCGCGTCCCCCTCGCCGAGGGCACCGCCGAGCTCAAGCTCGTCAGCCCCGAGGAGTACGCCGAGGCCCAGGTCTTCTTCGGCTGACCCTCCGGGCCCGATGAGCACGCCGAGTCGGCGCACACATGCGCCGACTCGGCGCAGAGTTCGAGTCAGACGGGCGTGAGTCGGCGTTGTGACTGAGTCTCTGCGCCGACTCGGCGGCATCGCACTTGCACTCTGCGCCGACTCGACGTCAGGTCGTCAGTGGTGGGCGTCGGCGAGGTCGAGGTCGGCGGGGGTGAGGCGCCAGACGAGGGCGGAGGCGGCGAGCAGGAGCAGGCCGGCGGCGAGACCGAAGACGGCGAAGGAGTGCTCGAAGGCGTCGACCGCGGTCGAGCCGACCGGGGTGCCGAGGGCGCCGGCGAGGGACTCGCGGGCGAGGCCGGTGGCGCCGGAGGGCAGGCCGTCGCGGTAGACCCAGGCGGCGAGGCTGCCGAGGATGGCGACGCCGAGGACGGCGCCGATCTCGTAGGACGACTCCTCGATCGCGGCGGCGCTGCCGGCCTGGTCGGCCGGGGCCGAGCCCATGATGACGGCCGAGCCGACGGCGAGGGACGCCGTGCCGATGCCGACGAGGGTGAGGCTCGCGGCGACCGACACGTAGGACAGCGGCTGGGGGAGCACGAACAGCAGCAGCAGCCCGACGCCCGCGACCGCCAGCCCGCCGGCCAGCACCGGACGCGCGCCGACGCGAGCGGCGACGCCGGGGGCGAGCGGGGAGCCGATGATGCCGCCGACGGCCATCGGCAGCAGGGCCGCGCCGGTCTGCAGCGGCGACCAGCCGTGCACGAGCTGCAGCCACTGCGAGCCGAGCAGGAGCAGCGCGACCATCGCCATGCTGGTGGTGAGCGCGGCCAGGACCCCGGCGGTGAAGGCGCGCTGGGTGAAGAGGCGCACCTCGAGCATCGGGTCGGTCTGGGCGAGGCAGCGGCGGACGAACGCCGTCAGCAGCAGCACTCCGGCCACGAGCGTCGCGAGCGCGGTGACGGTGGCGCCGTGCTTGCCGAGCTCCTTGACGCCGTAGACCAGGGCGGCCATGCCGCCGAACGACAGGACCACGCCGGCCGCGTCGAGCCGGCCCGGCCGGTCCGAGCGGCTCTCGGGCAGCAGCAGCCAGCCGGCGACGATCGCCACGACCATCACCGGCACGTTGAACAGGAACGCCGCGTGCCAGCTGAACGACTCGAGCAGCGCGCCGCCCACGATCGGGCCGACCGCGCCGCCGACGGCGGCCATGGCGCCCCAGACGCCGAGCGCGGTGGCGCGCTCGCGGGGGTCGGCGAACAGGGTGCGGATCAGCGACAGCGTGGTCGGCATGATCATCGCGCCGCCGACGCCGAGCAGGGCGCGCACGGCGATGACGTCGCCGGGGGAGTCGGCGACGAGGACGAGCAGCGACGCGACCCCGAACACGGCGAAGCCGGCGAGCAGCATCCGCTTGCGGCCCCACCGGTCGCCGAGCGCGGCGATCGGGACGAGCAGACCGGCGAGCACCAGGGCGTAGGCGTCGACGACCCACAGCTGCTGGACCGCCGACGGCCGCAGGTCGGCGGTGAGGTCGGGGAGGGCGACGTTGAGGATCGTCATGTCCATCACGACGACGAGCAGGCTCGCGGCCAGGACCGCGAGGCCTGCCCAGCGGCGCCGGTCGGCCGCGGTGCCGGTGCCGGAGCCGGTGCCGGTGCCGTTGGCGGGAGCGGGCGCGGGGATCAGGGTGGTCATCGGGACTGTGCTCCGGTCAGGAAGGTGGAGAGGACGAGGGTGTCGAGGTCGCGCCGGGGTACGTCGCCGTCGCGCACGGCCTCGCGGGCCGCGACGAGCAGGCCGTAGACGGCGTGGCCGAGCCAGCGCGGGGGCACGTCGGCCCGCAGCACGCCGGTGGCCTGCGCGGCGGCGTACAGCTCGACCTCGCGCTCGACCAGCCGGTCGGAGCGCGCGAGCAGGTCGTCGGCGCCGGTCAGGTAGCTGTCGGTGAGGGCGAAGCCGAAGTCGTCGGAGTCGGCGAGGAACCGGGCCAGCAGGTCGCGCAGGCAGGCCAGGATGCGCTCGGGGTCGCTCGAGGCGGCGGCGCCGGCGGCGTCGGCCGCGTCGAGGCTCGCCGCCCAGCGGTCGAGCGAGCGGGTGCCGAGCTCGTGGAGGAGGTCCTCGCGGGAGGCGAAGTGCCGGTGCAGGGTGGCCCGGCCGACCCCGGCCGCGGTCGCGAGCACGGCCATCGAGGCGCGCGGGTCGACGTTGAGGTGCCGGGTGGCGGCCGCCAGGATGTCGTCACGCGTGGCCATGGGACGTTCTCGTTCCGTTTGAGACAATGATGTCTCATATGAGACCACATCGCCTCAGTCTTACCAAGTCGCCGACGGCCCGGTGTGCTGACAACGACCGCAGACGGGTGTTGGGTGGACGGACGTCCCCCAAACCCGGAGGTGCACCGGCATGCCCGACCTCGACAAGAGCGGGAGCTCTGAGACGTCGGGGCCCGACGTCAACGGTCCCGACACCCCCGACCTCAAGCGGGTGATGGGGCCCAGGCTGCTGCTGCTCTTCATCGTCGGCGACATCCTGGGCGCCGGCATCTACGCCGTGACGGGCAAGCTGGCCGGCCAGGTCGGCGGGATCGCCTGGCTGCCGTTCCTGGTGGCGTTCGCCGTCGCCACCATCACGGCGTTCTCCTACCTCGAGCTGGTCACCAAGTACCCCCAGGCCGCCGGCGCCGCGCTCTACACGCACAAGGCGTTCGGGGTCCACTTCATCACGTTCATCGTGGCCTTCACCGTGGTCTGCTCGGGCATCACGAGCGCCTCGACCTCGTCGGGCCTGCTCGCCTCCAACCTGCTGATCGGGCTCGACGAGATCCTGCCCGGCATCCCCACCGGCGACACGGCGACCCTCGTGGTCGCGCTCGCCTTCATGCTGCTGCTCGCCGGCATCAACCTGCGCGGCGTGGGCGAGAGCGTGAAGTTCAACGTGGTCCTCACGATCATCGAGATGACCGCGCTCGCCATCGTCATCGTCATCGGGTTCTCCGTCGTCGCCCGCGGCGACGGTGACCTCGGCGCGGTCACGGTGTTCGAGAGTCCCGACGACAAGGGCCTGTTCATGGCCGTCACCGTGGCCACGGCGATCGCGTTCTTCGCGATGGTCGGCTTCGAGGACTCCGTCAACATGGTCGAGGAGACCAAGGACCCCGAGAAGATCTTCCCCCGCGTGATGCTCACCGGCCTCGGGATCGCCGTGATCATCTACGTCCTGGTGGCGATCTCGGTGGTCGCCGTCGTGCCCGCCGGCGACATCGCCAACCCCGTCAACCCCGAGGCCGGGGTGCTGCTCGACGTGGTGCGCATCGGCACCCCCGACATCCCGATCGACAAGCTCTTCCCGTTCCTCACCGTCTTCGCCGTCGCCAACACCGCGCTCATCAACATGCTGATGGCCAGCCGGCTGATCTACGGGATGGCGACCCAGGACGTCCTGCCCCGTCAGCTCGGGCGCGTCTCGCAGAAGAGCCGGGCGCCCTACGTCGCGATCGCCTTCACCACGGTCCTCGCCTTCGGCCTGATCATCTACGTCCGCACCCAGTCCGAGAGCACCGTCGTCGGCGCCCTCTCCGGTACGACGTCGCTGCTGCTCCTCGCGGTCTTCACCGTCGTCAACATCTGCTGCCTGGTGCTGCGCCGCGACCCCGCCGGAGCGTTCAAGGCCCCGACGGTCCTGCCCGTCATCGGCGCCGTCGCGTGCGCCTACCTGCTCGGCCCCTGGGCCCGGGTCGAGGCCGACATGGTGCAGTACAAGATCGCCGCCGGACTCCTCGGCATCGGCATCGTGCTGTGGGCCCTCACCTGGCTCGTCAACCGCGGCGCCCGCGGCCAGAAGACCGGCTTCAGGGATATCGAGCACCTCGAATGATGGCCGGTTCCGGGCGGCCTGCGTCTCGCTGGCCGCCTCTGCCTGGTAGCGCTGCCGCAGACCTGGGTGGCGGCCGCCGAGACGCCGGGCCACCCTCCACCTCCGTGCGCGCCGTGGTCGGCCTGGGCTCGTGGTCGGGGCGCCTTCCTGCTGGTGGGGCGCCGAACCGGCCCGCGTAGGCTGGCGGTCGTGGCCGTCCCCGATCTCGCCGCGCTCCACGCGCTGTCCCCGGCCCAGCAGCCGAGCTATCCCGACCGTTCCGCCGTCGACGTGACGGTCGCCCGGCTGCGCACCTCGCGTCCGCTGGTGTTCGGCCACGAGTGCGACGAGCTGACCGACAAGCTGGCCGCGGTCGCCCGCGGCGAGGCCTTCCTGCTGCAG
Organism: Nocardioides sp.; assembly: GCF_030655615.1. Lineage (GTDB taxonomy): Bacteria > Actinomycetota > Actinomycetes > Propionibacteriales > Nocardioidaceae > Nocardioides. The sequence continues at coordinate 5,146 of NZ_JAURVJ010000162.1, read as the reverse complement.
GGCGGTGACTGCGCCGAGACGTTCGCCGGCGTCACCGCCGACAACACCCGCAACAAGCTGCGGGTGCTGCTGCAGATGGCGGTCGTGCTGACCTATGCCGCCTCGGTGCCGGTCGTCAAGCTCGGCCGCCTGGCCGGGCAGTACGCCAAGCCGCGCTCCTCCGACCTCGAGACCCGCCACGTCGACGGCGAGAGCGTCACGCTGCCGGCCTACCGCGGCGACGCCGTCAACGGCTACGACTTCACCCCCGACTCGCGGGTGCCCGACCCGGCCCGGCTGCTCGAGGTGCACCGCACCTCCGCCGCCACGCTGAGCATGATCCGTGCCTTCATCGCCGGTGGGTACGCCGACCTCCGCAAGGTCCACACCTGGAACACCGACTTCGTCGCCGACTCCGTGGCCGGTCAGCGCTACGACGCGCTGGCCCACGAGATCGACCGGGCGATGGCGTTCATGGAGGCCATCGGCGCCGACCCCGACGAGTTCCACCGCGTCGACTTCCACATCAGCCACGAGGCGCTGCTGCTCGAGTACGAGCACGCGATGACCCGCATCGACTCCGGCACCGGGTCGGCGTACGACCTGTCCGGCCACTTCGTCTGGATCGGCGAGCGGACCCGTCAGCTCGACGGCGCCCACGTCGAGCTGCTCAGCCACGTGCGCAACCCGATCGGCGTCAAGCTCGGCCCGACCACGTCGCCCGACGACGCCATCGCCCTCGCCGCGCGCCTCAACCCCGACAACACCCCCGGCCGGCTGACCTTCATCACCCGTTTCGGTGCCGGCAAGATCCGCGACGGGCTCCCCGCGCTGGTCGAGAAGGTCACCAGCGAGGGTCTGCAGGTCGCCTGGGTCTGCGACCCCATGCACGGCAACACCTTCGAGGCGAGCTCGGGCTACAAGACCCGCGCCTTCGACGACGTCATCGCCGAGGTGCAGGGCTTCTTCGACGTCCACCACCAGCTCGGCACCTGGCCCGGCGGCGTCCACGTCGAGCTCACCGGCGACGACGTGACCGAGTGCGTCGGCGGCACCGAGGAGCTCCTCGAGGCCGACCTCGGCGACCGCTACGAGTCCGTCTGCGACCCCCGCCTCAACCGCGTCCAGTCCCTCGAGCTCGCCTTCCTCGTCGCCGAGATGCTCCGGGCCCGTTCGACCTGAGCGGAGCGAAGGACGAACGGTGCGCGAGGAGGGTTGAGGAGCGCTCGGCGTCGGACCGAGCCTGCGAGGTCCGGCGCGACGCGTCTCGAAACCTGGCCGCACCGACGTACCCCACCCGACCCAAGGAGCCCGACACCCCATGATCGACCTCCGCAGCGACACCCTGACCCAGCCGACCGACGCGATGCGGGCGGCGATGGCGTCGGCCGAGGTGGGCGACGACGTCTACGGCGAGGACCCGACGGTGCTGGCGCTGCAGGAACGCGTCGCAGGGCTGTTCGGGCACGAGGCGGCGCTGTTCATGCCGACGGGGTCGATGTCCAACGTGCTTGCCGTGCGGTCGCTGGTGCAGCCGGGCCAGGAGGTGCTCTGCGAGAGCTCCGCCCACATCGCGCGGGCCGAGCTCGGCGCGCACGGCGCCTACAGCGGCATCACGATGCGCACCTGGACCCACCCGCTCGGCCACGTCGACCTCGACGCGGTGCGTCACCTGCACGTTCCCGACATGGGCCCGTTCTTCGTGCGCACGGCGGCCGTCTCGGTCGAGAACACCCACAACTTCGCCGGCGGCACCGTCCTCCCGCTCGACCTCCTGCGCGACCTGCGTGAGTGGACGACCGGTGTCGGCGCGACCGTCCACCTCGACGGCGCCCGCATCTGGAACGCCCACGTCGCCACCGGTACGCCGCTCGCGGACTACGGCGCCACCGCCGACGTCATGTCGGTCTGCCTGTCCAAGGGGCTCGGCGCGCCCGTGGGCTCGCTGCTCGTCGGCAGCGCCGACACCGTGGCCGAGGCGCGGGTCTGGCGCAAGCGGATGGGCGGCGGCATGCGGCAGGTCGGGATCCTGGCCGCCGCCGGTCTGCACGCCCTCGACCACCACGTCGAGCGCCTCGCCGACGACCACGCGCACGCCCGCCTCCTGGCCGAGGCCTGCGGCGTCGACCCCGCGTCGGTCGAGACCAACATCGTCGTCGTCCGGCGTCCCGACGCGGCGTCCTACGTCGAGCGCGCGGCCGCGGCCGGCGTCCGGGTCGCCACCGTCGGCCCGACCACCGTCCGGCTGGTCACCCACCTCGGCGTCGGCCGTGCGGACGCCGAGACCGCTGCGCGCGTCCTCGCCGGGCTCGGTGGCCCGGTCTCATAACCTTTCGGCACGACCGAGCATCGCACCACATGACCCCAGCCCTCCCGAGCTCTTGAAGGACCCGTCATGAACCGCACGCTCACCATGTTCCTCGCCGCGGCCGCCGTCGTCGGCGCCACCGGCGGGACCCTGGCCGCCACCGCCCTCGGCGGCGACGACGACCCCGAGGGCCGTGACACCGCGGCCGCGAGCGACTCGGCCGACCCCACCGGGAGCGCCGGCACGAGCGACCCGACCGGCTCGGACACGCCCACCTCGGGTGGAGGGGAGCAGCCGGACGGTGACCCGGCCGCACCCGGCCCGGGCGAACCGGGAGACGTGCTCTGGGTCAGCCAGCGGGCCCTGCACGACGGCGACCAGGAGATCCCGATCCAGCTGGTCGACCGGCCCGCCTCGGTGGAGCGGGCGTCCGGCGCGGACGCCTGGGTGATCACCACCCGGTCCAGCCCGCAGGAGCCGTCCTACGAGGCCTCGGTGGTCCGGGCCGACGGCTCGGTCGTCGTCCTCGACGCCACCTTCGGCGACGGCGACGTCAGCCCCGACGGCACCCGCTACGTCGCGATGCGCGACGACGGGTCCGGCTACGGCGTCTGGGACGTCGCCACGGGCGAGCTCGTGGACACCGTCGCCCAGGGCGAGACGCCCGACCAGTACCCCTTTGGCGGCGCCCAGTTCGTCGACGACGACACGGTGGCGTCGACCTGGACCGACGACCGGTCCCGCACCGTCGTGCTCGCCGGCGACCTCGGCTCCGACGAGCGCACCCTGGTCTCGGACGACCTCGCCGGCCAGTGGAGCATCTCGCCCGACGGGAAGTGGTTCGCCGGGACCTCACGCACCGCCAAGGACGCCGAGACCGGCTTCGACGCCTGTGCCACGGTCGTGCCGTTCGGTCGGCCCGACGCGGACGCCGGGCTGACCGACTGCGGCAGCAAGTTCTACGGCGTGCCGTCGTTCACGCTCGACAGCAGCTCCGTCCTGGCCCTGCCCTACGAGTCCGACGGCTTCGGCCCCGGGGTCTTCCGACCGCTGCCGACCGGACGCGCCCAGGTCGAGCAGGTGGACGCGCCCGACGCCACCCTCGACGGCGTCTACCTGCGCGACGACCTCGTGCTCATGCTCGGCGCCAAGAACTACGACGGCGACGGCACCGTCATCACGGTCTGCGACAGCGACGGCTGCGAGGAGGTCGGGCGCTACGACGACGCCGCGGAGATCGCTGTCCTCGGCACCCAGACCTGAGCGCCCCGGCGGGTCAGGCGCTGGTCACTCGCTGGTCACTCGCTGGTCAGCCCGCCGGTCGGCGCGTCAGTCGACGACGGCCAGCAGCGGCCGCACCGCCCGGCGGGCGTGGTGGATCCGCGCCTTGACCGTGCCGAGCGGCAGGTCGAGGACCCGGGCGATCTCGGCGTAGTCGAGCTGGTGGACGTCACGCAGGACGAGCGGCTCGACGTACTCCGGGTGGTCGTGGCCCACGACCTCGAGGGCCTCGAGCAGGTCGAGCCGGCTGCCGGCGATGACGCTGGTCGTGCGCGGGTCGACGTGAAGCGGCATCTCGTCGGTCGACTGCTCGACCGAGCGGCGCTTGAGCGAGCGGTAGGTGCCCCGCGCGCTGTTGGTCGCCACGACGTGCAGCCAGGTGGTGAACCGGCTGCGGCCCTGGAACTGGTCGATCTTGGTCGCCACCAGCAGCAGCGCGTCCTGCGCGGCCTCCTCGGCGTCCTGGGGGTAGAGCAGGATCCGGCCGCAGGTCCGCTTGACCCGCGGCTCCACGATCGTGAGCAACCGGTTGAGTGCCTCGGCATCGCCGCCCGCGGCGGCCACGGCCAGGGCGTCGAGCGCGTCGGCGCCCTCCGGCGTGTCGGCGGCCTCGGCCGGGTCGGTGACGGGGTCGGTCACGATGCTCCAGGGTGGTCGGGGAGGGGCTGCGGCTCTGGCACGATAGCCGCCGTGTCCCTCCCCGAACGGCTCGGTCGGCTGCGACGCGTCCGCCAGCTCGGGTCCGGGGGCTTCGCGACGGTCTGGCTCTACCGTGACGACGAGCTGCGCAGCGACGTGGCGGTCAAGGCCCTCGCCGACAACTGGGCGCAGCGGATGGACATCGTCGACCGCTTCCTCGAGGAGGCCCGCATCCTGCGCGCCGCCGACTCCGACCACGTGGTCCGCGTGCACGACCTCGGGGAGACCGACGGGACGCCCTACTTCGTCATGACGTTCGCCGACCGCGGCTCCCTCGACGTCGGGCTGACCGGCGAGCCGTGGGCGCCGCGCCACGTCGTCCCGCTGGTCACCCAGGCCGCGACCGGTCTGGCCGTGCTCCACGACGCGGGCATCATCCACCGCGACGTCAAGCCGCAGAACCTCCTGCTCCGCGGCGACGGAAGCATCCCGGAGCCGGGCGCCCCCGCGCCGCCGCCCGCGGTGCTGGCCACCAGCCGGCTGATGGTCGCCGACCTCGGCGTCGCCAAGGCGCTGCTCCACGCGAGCGGGCTCACCCAGGTCGTCGGCACCCCGGCCTACATGGCGCCCGAGCAGGTCACCGGCGAGGGGCTCGACACCCGCGCCGACGTGCACGCCCTCGGGGCCGTCGCCTACCACCTGCTGACCGGCCGGGTCCTGCGGGCGGGCGGGTTCGCCGAGCTCGTCGAGGGCCGGCCGCCGGTGCCGCCGTCGGCTCTGGCCGACCTGCCCCGAGCCGTCGACGAGGTCCTGCTGCGCGCCGTGCACCCCCGGCCCGAGGAGCGCTGGCCCGACACCCGCTCGTTCGCGGCGGCGCTCAGCGACGCCCTCCCCGCCGACCCGCCCGTGCCGGCGTCCTACGCCCGGCCCGCCCCGGCC
>NZ_JAURVJ010000161.1 GCF_030655615.1 Nocardioides sp. | reverse complement strand
GGTCGCCGCGCTCACCCACCTCAAGTCCGGCGACCTGGGCCGCGCCGGGCTGCTTCTGGCCGCGTCCGCCGGCACCCCCGAGCCCGACCGGTCGGACTGGCCCGCCCTGCCGGGTCACGCCACCTATGCCGTCGACCTCCTCGAGTGCCCCGACCGGCTCCGCCCCGCCCTGCACCGCCTGCTCGAGCGCGCCGCCGTCGTCGACGACCTCGACGCGGCCCGCACGCTCGTCGAGGAGCTGCCCACGGTCGTCGCGGTCACCCGTGACGGCGACCTGCTGAGCGCCCACGCCGCGGCGGGCGGCTCCCACGCCCAGCAGAGCCTGATCGAGATCCAGGGGGCCGTCGACGAGGCGGCCGAGGCGCTGCTCGAGGCCACCGCGTCGGGCGAGCGGCTCGGGTTCGACCTGAGCCGGCTCGAGGCCGAGCGGCTCGAGGCCCACAAGCGTGTCGACGTCGCGCTCGCCAAGCTCCACGAGTCCGACGCGACGCTCGCCGCCGTGGCCGAGGAGCTCGGCCAGTACGGCTCCCAGGCCCGCTCCGCCAAGGGCGAGGCCCAGCGACTGTCGGCGGCGATCGAGAAGGCCGAGGCCGCCCGCGACCAGGACCTCGCCGGCCTCGCCGAGCTCGAGCAGCGGCTCGCCGCCGCCGAGCAGTCCGGCGACGAGGGCCAGGACGCCGGGGCCGAGCCCGACACCGCCGAGCGCACCCGCCTCGCCGAGGCCGCCAAGGCCGCCCGGCAGGGCGAGATGGACGCCCGGCTCGCCCTGCGCACCGGCGAGGAGCGCGCCCGGGCCATCCACGGACGCGTCGACGGCCTGCTGCGCCAGGCCCGCACCGAGCGCGAGGCCCGCGCCAAGGCGGCCGAGCGGCGCGAGCGGCTGCTGCGCGAGGGTGCCGTCGCCGAGGCGGTGGCCGTCGCGGCGTCGTACACCTTGGCGCGGCTGGAGGTCGCGATCCACGAGGCGACTAGGGAGCGCCAGGCCGTCGAGCAGGCCCGCAGCGGTCGCGAGCGGGCGCTGCTCGACGTCCGCGCCACGCTGCGCGACCTCGCCCGGCAGCACGACGAGCTCGTCAACTCGGTCCACCGCGACGAGATGGCCCGCGCCCAGCAGCGGATGCGCATCGAGCAGCTCGAGGAGCGCGTGCTCGACGAGCTCGGCCTCGACGTCGACGCGCTGGTGGCCGAGTTCGGCCCCGACCAGCTGGTCCCGACGCCGGCCTCCGTCGAGGTCCCCGAGGGTGCCGAGCCGCCCGAGCCGCAGCCCTACGACCGCGACGAGCAGCAGAAGCGCCTGCGCACGGCCGAGCGGCAGCTCCGCGAGCTCGGTAAGGTCAACCCGCTCGCGCTCGAGGAGTTCTCGGCCATGGAGGAGCGCCACAAGTTCCTCACCGAGCAGCTCGAGGACCTGCGGTCCACGCGCAAGGACCTCCTCGACATCGTCAAGGAGGTCGACACTCGCGTCGAGCAGGTGTTCACCGAGGCCTACGCCGACGTCGAGAAGGCCTTCGACGCCACCTTCGCCCGGCTCTTCCCCGGCGGCGAGGGACGGCTCGTGCTCACCGACCCCGACAACATGCTGACCACGGGCATCGAGGTCGAGGCCCGTCCGCCGGGCAAGAAGGTCAAGCGGCTGTCGCTGCTCTCCGGCGGCGAGCGGTCGCTGGTCGCCGTTGCGTTCCTGGTGGCGCTGTTCAAGGCGCGGCCCTCGCCGTTCTACATCCTCGACGAGGTCGAGGCCGCGCTCGACGACACCAACCTCGGCCGGCTGCTGCAGATCTACGAGGAGCTGCGCGAGAGCTCGCAGCTGCTCGTCATCACCCACCAGAAGCGCACCATGGAGGTCGGCGACGCCCTTTACGGCGTCACCATGCGCGGCGACGGCGTCAGCACCGTCATCAGCCAGCGCCTCCGCGAGACCGAGACCGTCTAGTGGCCGACCGACCCACCCGGGCCGACTACGTCGCCTGGCGCACCGCCACCACGCGCTGGAGCGACGACGACGTCTACGGCCACCTCAACAACGCCCGCTACTTCGACCTCATCGACACCGCGGTCAACGTCCACCTCGCCGAGGCCACCGGCACCGACATCCGGCTGCTGCCCGCGGTCGGCGTCGTGGCCGAGGTGTCGTGCCGCTACTTCGCCGAGATGGGCTACCCCGCCGACGTCGAGATGGGCCTGGTCGTCGACAAGGTCGGCACGTCCTCGGTCATCTACCGCGTCGGGCTCTTCCAGGGGCCGGGCGACGAGGCCAAGGCCGAGGGGCGGTTCGTCCACGTCTACGTCGACAACTCCGGTGGCGGGCGCAGCGTCGTACCGCTGCCCGACGAGGTGCGTGCCGCCGTCACCCCGCTGCTTCGGGAGCCCCTGTCATGACCGTGCCGACCACCCTCCCCACAGCCCCGGCCATCGCTGCGACCCCCGGCCGCTACTGCCCGTGCTGCGACCGTCACCTGCGCGAGGGCTTCCTGCCCGGCCCCGACGGCCGGCCCGACGCCACCTGCCCGAGGTGCAAGTCGCTCGAGCGGCACCGCTTCTTCGCCATCCTGCTCGGCGCTCTCCGACCGCAGATCGGCCGCGTCGGCACCCTCCTCGACATCGCCCCGGCGCCGCAGGCCCGCGCCCGCCTGCTCGAGCTCGAGCCCGAGAGCTATGTCCGCTTCGACCTGCGCGGCGGCCGCGGGGTCGACCTGCGCGGCAACATCACGGCCATCCCGCTGCGCGACCGCTGCGTCGACCTGCTCGTCTGCTACCACGTGCTCGAGCACATCGTCGACGACCGCGCGGCCATCGCCGAGCTCGGCCGCGTCCTCGCCGCCGACGGTCTCGGCATCCTCCAGGTCCCGTGGCGTCCCGGCACCGTCACCGACGAGGACCCCGACGCCCCCGAGGACGAGCGCATCCGGCGCTTCGGCCTCGCCGACCACGTCCGCTACTACGGCGACGACATCGACGACCGCCTCGTCGAGGGGGGCCTCGACGTCACCCGGGTCACCCCGGCCGACTACCTCGGTGCCGAGGCCAACACCTGGATGGGCCTGGGGGAGGACCAGTCCGTCTGGCTCGTCCGCCCCGCCGACGCCCCCGCCACCTGGGCCGCCCCCGCCACCACCCCCCTCACCTCCACCCTCGACTCCCTCGTCGCCGAGCTCGCCCGTACCCGCCTCGAGCGCCAGGAAGCCCGCCGCGCCCTCCGCGACGCGACCAAGCCACGCTGACTCGTCGTGTAGACGCGACGGGTCACCGTGCATGTGCGTGGATGTGGGGCCCGTGGGACGGGTGTGCCACGGTGGACGGGCTCGTCGTACGCCGACTCGGAGGAGTGCCCGGACCATGTCCCCTGTCCTGATCACGATGGCGGTCGTCCTCGTCGTCGCCGTCCTCGCGCTGGTCTATGCCGCCTTCCCGCACCGGGGTGAGTCGATCCCCGGGGCGCCCTGGCTGGGCGACGTGCTGGAGCGCGCGAGCGACGCCGTCCCGACCGTCGCGGACGGCGACCTCGACCCGGTCGACGTGCCCGTCGACGTACCGGCCGACGACGGGGCCTCCCACCGCTGACCCCCCGGGTCCGGCTGGTTGGATAGCACCCATGGAGTGGCTCTACCTCGTCATCGGCATCGCGGTGCTGTTCGTCGCCGCGGTCGTCGGCCTCGTCACGTCCCGCGGTCGTCGTACGCCGCCGGCCGCGCCGCCGGTCGACCGATCCACCGGCACCACCGACGTCGTCGCCCCGCCCGAGGAGGGCGGGTCGCACCCCCACGGGACCGACGTCCTCGAGCCGCCGCTGGTCGAGCCGCCGCTGGTCGAGGCGCCCGTCGAGGCGCCGGTCCGCGAGAAGCCCGAGGGCACCAAGTCCCGCCTGGTCCGGCTGCGTGAGCGGCTGGCCGGCTCGCAGGGCGGCTTCGGCCGCGGCCTGCTGGCACTGCTGAGCCGCGAGCGCCTCGACGAGGACACCTGGGAGTCGATCGAGGACCTGCTCCTCACCGCCGACATCGGCGTCGCCCCGACCCAGCAGGTCGTCGACAACCTCCGCACCCGGCTTCGCGTCGACGGCGCCGAGGCCGGCGACCCCCGCGGCGTGCTGCGCGACGAGCTCATCACCCTCGTCGACCCGACCATGGACCGCCGCCTGCAGGTCAGCGGCGCCGACGGCAAGCCCGGCGTCGTCCTGGTCGTCGGGGTCAACGGCGCCGGCAAGACCACGACCGTCGGCAAGATCGCCCGCATCCTGGTCGCCGAGGACCGCACCGTCACGCTCGGCGCGGCCGACACCTTCCGCGCCGCCGCCGTCGAGCAGCTCGCGACCTGGGGCGAGCGCGTCGGCGTCGAGGTCGTCCGCGGTCCGGAGGGCACCGACCCCGCGAGCGTCGCGTTCGAGGCCGTCAAGCAGGGGGTCGTGGCCGGCGTCGACACCGTCATCATCGACACCGCCGGGCGCCTGCAGAACAAGCAGGGCCTGATGGACGAGCTCGGCAAGGTCAAGCGGGTCATCGAGAAGCAGGCCGTGGTCACCGAGGTGCTGCTCGTCCTCGACGCCACCACCGGCCAGAACGGCCTGATCCAGGCCCGTGTCTTCCGCGACGTCGTCGACGTCACCGGCATCGTGCTGACCAAGCTCGACGGCTCGGCCAAGGGCGGCATCGTCGTCGCCGTCCAGCGCGAGCTCGGCGTGCCCGTCAAGCTCGTCGGCCTCGGTGAGGGCCCCGACGACCTGGCGCCGTTCGACGCCGCCGCGTTCGTCGACGCGCTGCTCGGCTGACGACCTGAGACCGGCGCGGCGCCGGACGTCCGTCTGTCGGACGATCTCCCGCCCCCCCGGTGATGTAACACGCCCGAAACACTGGGTCGGAACTCGTTTCCTGTCCGCAACATGGTGCGGACGGTCGTGAAATACCGGCCCGCGAGGCTTCCAGCGAATCGGGCGGGGACGCGCGGCGACAGCGAGGTCGCACAGATCCCGCCCTCCCGAGTTCCATTCCCATGGAGGTTCTGTGGACGGCTATTACGCCTTCATGCTCATCGCAACGGCGTTTGTCCTGATGATGACGGTGCCCGCGCTGGCACTGTTCTACGGCGGCATGTCACGGTCGAAGTCCGTGCTCAACATGATCATGATGTCGTTCATCTCGGCAGCGATCGTGGGCATCCTCTACGTCGCCGTCGGCTGGTCGATGGGCTTCGGCGGGGACGGCGTGCTCTTCGCCAACCCGTTCGAGCTGTTCTGGCTCGATGGTGTCACCACCGACACCTACATCTACGTGATGTTCCAGATGACCTTCGCGATCATCACCGCGGCCCTCATCTCCGGCGCGGTCGCCGACCGGATGAAGTTCTCCGCCTGGATCCTCTTCGTCCCGCTCTGGGCCGTGATCGTCTACTTCCCGCTCGCCCACATGGTGTTCAGCTGCAGCGACTCGGCGCTCATCTGCACCAAGATCGGCGCCCAGGACTACGCGGGCGGCACGGCCGTCCACATCAACGCCGGTGTCGCGGCGCTCGTGCTCGCGATCCTGCTGGGCAAGCGCGTCGGCTGGCCGCGCGACAAGATGCGCCCGCACAACCTGACGCTCACCATGCTCGGCGCGGGCATGCTGTGGCTCGGCTGGTACGGCTTCAACGTGGGCTCGATCGTCTTCGGCTCCTCGTTCGACGCGACCGACCCGACCTCGGCCGACTCGCTCGCCTTCCTCGACCAGTTCTACAGCGAGACCGGTCGTACCTTCGGCAACACGACGCTCGCCACGATGGCCGCCATCCTCGGCTGGCTCGTCGTCGAGCGCGTCCTGCACGGCAAGGCCACCTCGCTCGGTGCCGCGTCCGGCATCGTCGCCGGCCTCGTCGCCATCACGCCGGCCGCCGGCGCGGTCGACCTCGAGGGTGCGGTCGCCATCGGCGCCATCGCCGGTGCGGTCTGCGCCTACGCCGTCGGCCTCAAGTTCAAGTTCGGGCTCGACGACTCGCTCGACGTCGTCGGCGTCCACCTCGTCGGCGGCATCCTCGGCACCGTCCTGATCGGTGTCTTCTCCACCTCCGACGGCGCGGGCGGCATCGACGGCCTGCTCTACGGCGGGGGCGTCGACTCGCTGGTCGACCAGGTCCTCGGTGTCCTCACGGCCGTCGCCTACTCCGGCGTGCTCACGCTCATCATCGGCCTGGCCATCAAGTACACGCTCGGCCTGCGCATCAGCGAGGACGACGAGGTCGGCGGCATCGACCTCTCCGAGCACGGTGAGAGCGCCTACGACCTGCACACCGGTGTCGGGGGCGGCGTGAAGTCCAGCCTCGTCGCCGGCACCACCACCACTCCGCTGACCAAGACGACCGAGGGGGCCGAGGTATGAAGCTCGTGACCGCGGTGATCAAGCCGCACAAGTGGGAGGACGTCCGCGAGGCGCTCGAGACCTTCGGCGTCACCGGCATGACCGTCAGCGAGGTCAGCGGCTACGGCCGCCAGAAGGGCCACACCGAGGTCTACCGCGGTGCCGAGTACGACATCGCGCTGGTCCCCAAGATCCGCATCGAGATCGTGGTCGACGACAACGACACCGACGACATCGTCGGGATCATCGTCAAGACCGCGCAGACCGGCCGGATCGGTGACGGCAAGGTGTGGGTCAGCCCCGTCGACACCGTCATCCGCGTCCGCACCGGCGACAAGGACGAAGCGGCGCTGTAGCTCGAGCCGCCCGATGTTCGCACCCAGCGGCCCGGCGCTCCTTCGGGAGGGCCGGGCCGCTGGCATGATCGAGCCACCCCCATCCAGCACGCACCTGTAGCCCGGAGGAACCGATGAAGCTCGTGACTGCCGTGATCAAGCCCCACAAGTGGGAGGACGTCCGCCAGGCCCTCGAGGCCGTCGGGGTCACCGGCATGACGGTGAGCGAGGTCAGCGGCTACGGCCGCCAGAAGGGCCACACCGAGGTCTACCGCGGTGCGGAGTACGACATCACCCTGGTCCCCAAGATCCGCCTCGAGGTCGCCGTCGACGACGAGGACGTCGCCACCATCGTCGACACGATCGAGAAGGGCGCCCGGACCGGCCGGATCGGCGACGGCAAGATCTGGGTCTCCTCCCTCGAGAGCGTGGTGCGCGTCCGTACGGGCGACCGCGACGCCGACGCGCTCTGACCCCCACCGCCGACCGCTGACCCCGGTCACCTGAGATCCAGCCCCCGACAGGAGCCCCGCCCAGCGTGACCGCCGCCGAGCGCGCCGCACGGACCACCGAGGCCGACGAGCTCTGCTCGTCGGCCTACGACAAGTGTGGCGGACCCGACACGGGGGTCGCGATGGTGGCGGTCGGCGGCTACGGCCGGTGCGAGCTGGCGCCCTACTCCGACCTCGACGTGGTGCTCGTCCACGACGAGCACGTCGACCTCGGCGACCTCGCCGAGATGGTCTGGTACCCGCTCTGGGACTCCGGGGCCCGGCTCGACCACTCGGTGCGGTCGCTCCCGCAGATGCTGTCCGCGGCGGAGGCCGACCACCGGGTCGCGTCGGGCCTGCTCGACGTACGCCACGTCGCGGGCGACCCGGGACTGACGCTCCGCCTGCGTACGACGATGCTCGCGCACTGGCGGCGGGGCGCCCGCGAGCGGCTGCCCGAGATCCGCGCGGCGTCGGAGGCCCGGCACGGGCTGATGGGGGAGCTGGCCCACCTGTCGGTGCCCGACCTCAAGGAGGCCGAGGGCGGCCTGCGCGACGCCACCACCCTGCGCGGCCTGGTCGCCACCTGGCTCGTCGACGTGCCCCACACCGAGCTCGAGCGCAGCCGCCAGGTGCTGCTCGACGTCCGCGACCTCGTGCACGGCATCGCCGGCCGGGCCACCGACCGGGTCGCTCCCGAGATGTGGGCCGAGCTGTCCGTCGCGCTCGACCTGCCCGAGGAGCCCGGGCGTCCCGAGGGCCTCGCCGCCCAGGTGCTGGTGCGCGAGGCAGGGCGCCGGATCACCCATCTGACCCGGCTCGCCTGGCGCCGTGTCGACGGCGTGCTGTCGACGTCGTCGTCACCCAAGCAGGCGCGTCGGCCCCGGCTCGAGCCGCTCGCCCCGGGCGTCGCGCTGTCCAAGGGCGAGGTCGTCCTGGACCGCAGCGCCGACCCCACCCGCGACCCGCTGCTCCTGCTGCGCGCCGCCACCGCCGCGGCCGAGAACGGCGTGGCCCTGGCCCCGCCGACCGCGGCTCGCCTCGCCCGCGAGTGCGC
>NZ_JAURVJ010000138.1 GCF_030655615.1 Nocardioides sp. | reverse complement strand
AGGGCCGGTGGTAGGTGGGGCCGTCGTGCGCCACCGAGCGTGGGGGAACGACGACGACGCGCTCGCCGTGCCAGTCGATCTCGAGGCGTCCGGTGTCGGTGACCTCGCCGACGACGACGGCCACGACGTCCCACTTGGCGCAGATCGCCTGGTTGGCGGGCACGTCGTCGGGCTCGACGACGGCCATCATCCGCTCCTGGGACTCGCTCATCAGGATCTCCTCGGGCGCGAGCGTCGAGTCGCGCAGCGGGACGCGGTCGAGCTCGACGTGCATGCCGCCGTCGCCGGCGCTGGCCAGCTCGGAGGTGGCGCACGAGAGGCCGGCGCCGCTGAGGTCCTGGATGCCGGCGACGACGCCGGCGGCGAAGAGCTCCAGGGTGCACTCGATGAGCAGCTTCTCCATGAACGGGTCGCCGACCTGGACGGCCGGCCGCTTGGCCGGGCCGGCGTCCTCGAACGTCTCGGAGGCGAGGATCGAGACGCCGCCGATGCCGTCACCACCGGTGCGGGCACCGTAGAGGATCACCTGGTTGCCGGCGCCGGACGCCTTGGCGAGGTGGAGGTCCTCGTGGCGCAGGACGCCGACGCAGAGCGCGTTGACGAGCGGGTTGCCGACGTAGGTCTCGTCGAAGACGACCTCGCCGCCGATGTTGGGCAGGCCCAGGCAGTTGCCGTAGCCGCCGACGCCGGCCACGATCCCGGGCAGCACCCGCTGGGTGTCGGGGGCGTCGAGCGGGCCGAAGCGGAGCGGGTCCATCACGGCGACCGGGCGGGCGCCCATCGCGAGGATGTCGCGGACGATGCCGCCGACGCCGGTCGCGGCGCCCTGGTAGGGCTCGACGAAGCTCGGGTGGTTGTGGGACTCGACCTTGAAGGTCACGGCGTAGCCCTGGCCGATGTCGATGACGCCGGCGTTCTCGCCGATGCCGGCCAGCATCTTGCCGACCGGGGTCTCCTGAGGGATCTCGGAGAACTGCTTGAGGTGGACCTTGGTCGACTTGTAGGAGCAGTGCTCGCTCCACATGACGGAGTACATCGCCAGCTCCGACGACGTCGGGCGGCGGCCGAGGATCTCGCGGATCGACTGGTACTCGTCGGCCTTGAGCCCCAGGTCGGCCCAGGGCTGCGCGCGCTCCGGGTCGGCGGACGCGACGGCGACGGTGTCGAGGGCGGACGGGGGAGCTGCGGGCTCGGTCACGCCCGAAATCTACCGAGCCAGCCGGGAGGTCGTATCACCGGAGCGGCTCGGGGGTCCTGCGAAGGTGACCCGACCCGACGACGAGCCCGCGCCCCCGGCCCACCGCTGCGTGTGGAAGCACCTGAGCAGGGACGAGCGGCTGCGTCGACTGCTCGAGAAGCGGCTTTCGGCACGCGACGAGGACGACGACTGACGCGTCGGTCCAGCGGGGCTGGTCAGCGGGCGAGCATCCCGTCGGCCACGACCTCGAGCAGCGGGCGTACGGCGGCCCCGTCGAGCTCGGACTGGTCGGCGACGGACGCGACCCCGCCGACGAGGCGGCAGACCTGGACGGCGTCGACGCCGGGGCGCAGGGCGCCGCGCTCGCCGAGGCTCTCCATCACGCGCGCGGCAGCGCCGGACAGCACCTGGCACTTGCTGCGGATCGGCGACTCCGGGTTGCCCATGGCGGTGGTGATCTTGGCCGGGCCGCCCTTGTGGAGGCTGATGAGCTCGACGTAGGTCTCGAACCAGCGGAGCAGGAGGTCGCGGTCGGACCCCTCGGACGCGAGCACCTTGTCGGTCGACTCGGTGACCCGGTCGACCCAGCTCTGCATCATCGCGTCCATCAGGTCGTCGCGGGTCGGGAAGTGGCGGTAGAGCGTGCCGGCACCGACCCCGGCGCGCTTGGCGACCAGGTCGAGCGAGGCGTCGTAGCCCTGCTCGCGGAAGACCTCGCGGGCGACCTCGAGGATGCGGTCACGGTTGCGCTGGGCATCGGCACGCATGGACGTCGTCGTCCTTTCCTCTTGCTAAACGGAGAGTGTCTCCGTATTGTGGGACTCGAACCGGAGAACGTCTCCACTATACGTCCCCGTCGGCGGTCTCGCCAGAACAGGACTCCTTCATCTCATGTCTTCACCGACGATCAACCCTGCCCGCGCGCTCCCCGAGGAGCTGCCCGCCAACGCCACCAAGGCCGCCGCCGGCATCGCCCTCGTGCTCGTCGCCCAGCTCATGCTCATCCTCGACGCGACGGTCGTGAACGTCGCGCTCCCCCACATCGACGCCGACCTCTCCTTCGGACCGGCCGGCCTGTCGTGGGTCCTCAACGCCTACACGCTCGCCTTCGGCGGGCTGCTCCTCCTCGGCGGTCGCCTCGGCGACGTCTTCGGACGCCGCCGGATGTTCGAGACCGGCCTCGCCCTCTTCACGGTCGCCTCGCTCGTCGGCGGCCTGGCCCAGACCCCGGGCATGCTC
The DNA here is from genome assembly GCF_030655615.1 of Nocardioides sp. Lineage (GTDB taxonomy): Bacteria > Actinomycetota > Actinomycetes > Propionibacteriales > Nocardioidaceae > Nocardioides. Next base: position 2,650 of record NZ_JAURVJ010000138.1, on the reverse strand, counting down.
GTCGCCGCCCGCGCCGCGCAGGGCGTCGGCGCGGCCCTCGCCGCGCCCGGCGTCCTGGCCCTGCTCACGACCAGCGCGCCCGACGAGGCCGCCCGCAACCGGGCGCTCGCCCTCTTCGGTGCCGTGTCGTCGGGCGGCATGTCCATCGGCCTGATCCTCGGCGGCGCGCTGACCGACCTCGGCTCCTGGCGCTGGACGATGTTCATCAACGTGCCGATCGGCCTCGTCGTCCTGGCGCTCACCCGTCGCTACCTCGACGAGACCGCCCGCCGCCCCGGCCGCTTCGATGTCGTCGGAGCCGTCGCCGCCACCGGTGGCGCGGTGTCCATCGTGTGGGCGCTGATCCAGGCCCCCGAGCACGGGTGGACCTCGGGCCGCGTCATCGGCGGCCTGCTCGTGGGCGCCGCGCTCATCGCCCTCCTGGCCCGCACCGAGCTCCGGGTCGCCCACCCGATGCTGCGACCCGAGCTGCTCCGCGACCGACGTCGCGTGGGCGGCCTGGCCGTGATGGCTCTCGTCGTCGGCGGCCAGCTGTCGATGTTCTTCCTCGCCGTGCAGTTCATCGAGGGCGAGCTCGGCTTCGGCCCGATGTCGTCAGGCCTCGCGTTCCTCCCGCTGACCCTCGGGATCTTCGGGATGTCGCGGATCACCCCACGCATCCTCACCCGGGTCGGCCCCGCGCCGATGATCATCGTGGGCGCCATCGGTCTCGCGACGAGCTTCGCATGGCTGAGCACCCTGTCGGCGTCCGACGGCTACCTGTCGGGCCTGTTCGGGCCGATGCTGCTCAACGGTCTCTCGGCCGGCCTGGCCTTCATGCCGGTGACGGCGATCGTGCTCTCCGGCGTCGAGCCCGAGCACGCCGGCTCGGCCTCCGGCCTGCTGCAGACCTTCCAGCAGCTCGGCGGCGCGATCGGCCTGGCCGTGATCGTGTCGGTCTACGCCGTCGGTGCCGTGCCCGGCGAGTTCCTGCCCGGCGCCCGGGCAGCGTTCCTCACCTCGGCGGCGTTCGCGACCCTCGCGCTCCTCGTCGGGATCGCCCTGCACACGCAGGCCCGTCGGGCCCGGGCCCGGGTGGCTCTCGAGGCCGCCTGACCGACACCCCTCCGTTCGGCCAACGCGCAGGGGGGCCGTGGTAGTGCGGCGTGGGGGGCTAGGGGGTCGGTCAGGCGGACTCGAGGTGGCGGAGCATCCAGTGCTCGCCGTTCCACCACCAGTGCCCGTCGGCGCTGGCCTGGGGAGGTCCGCCGGGGCACGGGTCGGCGTGGAACGCCGGCGCCCAGGCCAGGGCTGCGGGCTCGGTCCAGGTGTCGTCGGCCATGGTCGGAGCTCCTCGCCTCGGTGGTGGGTGCCGGCTGTGGGGGTGCTCCCCAAGGTCCTCCCACCGGGCTCCCGTGTCTCCTGTTTGGCGCGAAGTCGCGCCAAGTCGGCCCGACCGGCTGCCCACGATGGCCCGACCGGACCAGACGGCGCTGCCGGTGAGGACGACGACCCGAGGTCGTGGCCCGCTCAGGAGGGGCTCAGCGCGCGACCTTGACCTTGCGGGTGACCTTGTAGGGGCCGCCCTGCACGCTGACGTAGCCGATCTCGGCGACCTTGGTCCTGCTGGCGCACAGCCGGTAGCGACGCTTGACGATGACGTAGTCCTGCGACACCACCAGACGCTGGTGGAAGCGCCCGTTGAACCCGACGACCTGCTTGACGCGCGGGACCGTCATCCCCTTCTTGACCTTCACGAACTCGGCGTTCGAGACGCACCGGTCCGGTGCGGCCGAGGCGGGCGCCGTGGCGGCCACCCCGACCACGAGGGTCGACAGCACGAGGCACAGAGCGACGGCGACGGGACGAGCCAGGCGGACGAGGACGTGGGGGGTTCGCGACATGGTGGGGTCCCTGCCCGGCCCACCGGGCCGCAAACGTCGCGCCGTCCCTGCTACTCCCGCTGGGGGTGGGTGTCGCCGGTGGCGTGGGCCCGGTGGTGGTGGAACGGGCACAGGAGCTGGGCGGTCGTGGTGTCGGTGGTGCCTCCTTGGGACCAGGGGATGCGGTGGTGGACGTGGCACAGCCAGCCCGGGACCTGACAGCCGGTGGCCTCGCAGTGCTGGCGCTCGACGATCAGGACCAGCCGTTGTCTGGTGGTGTGGAGCCGATACAGGCGTCCGACGGAGAGGACCTCGCCGGAGGCGTTCATCCACATCGGGACGATCCCGGCCTCACACGCCATCCTGAGGTATTCGGTGTGGCTGATCCGGGTGCCGGTGTCGAGCCGAGCGGCCTTGACCTTGCCGTCGAGGAGGCCGGCGTCGCCGATCACGATGATGGTGGCGTCGAGTCCGCCGAGCTTGGGCAGCAGCTTGGCGGGGAACCGGGCGATGTAGTCGCAGAACGCCTGGCCCATCCTCTCGGCGGTCGGGGTCTTCCAGTCATAAGAGCCCGCCCCGTGCGCGGCGCGGACGTGCTTCGGTGCGGCCAGCGCCATGAGGGCCTTGCGGAGCATGTCGCCGTACAAGGTCGGGATGGAGAACCGGCCGTGGGTCATCCCGTGGCCGTCGTCGCCCATCGAGAACCGGGTCTTCTTGCGGGCTCGGGCTTCTTGGCGCTGCAACGCTGCGGCTTCGCGGGCATCGGCGCCTTCGGGGTCGAGGCGCTG
>NZ_JAURVJ010000118.1 GCF_030655615.1 Nocardioides sp. | reverse complement strand
CGTCTACGTCATCGCCCGGATGCAGCTGCAGGACCAGCAGGACGCCTCGCTGCTCAAGCGGGCCCGGATCGCGGCGGCGGCCGGGTTCCTCCTCGACGAGTCCAAGAACTACGACCCCAAGCTCCTCGGCGCGGCCGACGTCACCTTCGCACGGATCCGGACCGGCACCTCGCCCGAGCTGGTCAACAAGACCGACCTCCCGGTCGGCGACGCCGAGATCGCGGTCGCGTCGCGCCAGAGCCCGCAGAGCGTGCGCACCGTCGTCGTCGGCGGCGAGCGCTACCGCATGGTGACCGTCCCCGCCCCGCAGGAGGGCCAGGCGCTGATCATCGCGCAGTCGCTCGAGGACCAGGAGGAGTTCCTGGCCAAGCTGGGCTGGCTGACCCTCATCTTCGGGCTCCTGGGCGTCGTGGCCGCCAGCCTGGCCGGGTTCGGCGTGGCCCGCAGCGGACTCCGCCCCGTACGCCGGCTCACCACCCTGGTCGAGACCATCGCCCGCACCGAGCGGCTCGACCCGCTCCCCGTCGAGGGTGACGACGAGATCGCCCGCCTCGCGACGGCGTTCAACGAGATGCTGGCCGCCCTGTCGGCCTCGCGCGACCGCCAGCGCCAGCTGGTCACCGACGCCGGCCACGAGCTGCGGACGCCGCTCACCTCGCTGCGCACCAACGTCGACCTGCTCGTGCAGTCCGACGACGAGCAGATCGCCATCGAGCCGGCGATGCGCGCCGAGCTGCTCGAGGACATCAAGGGCCAGACCGACGAGCTCACCACCCTCATCGGCGACCTGACCGAGCTCGCCCGCGACGAGCCCCTCGCGCCGGTCGTCGGCGAGGTCGACCTGAGCGAGATCGTCGACGTCTCCGTCGCCCGGGTCCGCCGCCGCGCGGTCGACAAGACCTTCGACGTCGACACCCAGCACTGGGCCGTCTTCGGCGAGGCGCCCGCCTTGGAGCGCGCGGTCACCAACCTGCTCGACAACGCCGCCAAGTGGGGCCGGCCCGGCAGCACCATCACCGTGCGGCTCACGGCCCACGACGGGATCGGGCGCCTCACCGTCGACGACCAGGGCCCCGGCATCGCCGCGGCCGACCGCGAGAACGTCTTCGACCGGTTCTGGCGCGCCGAGGAGTCGCGCGCCATGCCGGGCTCCGGGCTCGGGCTGTCGATCGTCCGCCAGGTCGCCGAGCGCCACTCCGGCCGGGTCGAGGCCGGCGAGGCCCCGGGCGGCGGCGCCCGGCTCGTCCTCGAGCTGCCGGGCCGCAGCGGTGCGTAGGGCGGTCGTCTACGCCGTCCTCCTGGCGACGATCGGCGTGACCGCGGGCTGCGGCGGAGGGGGTGGCGACGACGACGCGGCGGCGCCCCGGACCGAGCCGTCCTCGGCGCTCCCCCCGGCCTGGAACCCGTGCAGCGGCCTCGACGCCCAGCAGGTCGGCCGGATCTTCGGCGGGACCTTCGCCACCCGCCTCGGCACCGCCGAGGTCCCGACCTGCACCTTCAGCCCGCAGGCCGACGGCGACCCCGTCGTCGACGTCAACTACCAGGCCTACGTCGGCTCGCTCACCGAGCTCCTCGCGACCTTCGGCGTCGTGGTGGGTGACGAGGACACGGCGGTCTCGACCCCGACGATCCCCGGCGCCGACGAGGCCCGCGTCATCGTCGACGTCGACGAGGGCACGATCGCGGTCACCGGGTTCGTCCAGAACGGCCGCCTCGTCCAGATCGTCAACGTCCTCGACCCGCAGCCCTTCGACCGCAAGGCCCTCCGCGCCGGCATCGAGTCGGTGATGGCCGCGCTCGCCGCCAACGCCGGGTCGTCGGGTCTCACCGGCTGAGCCGCGGTAGTCCCCGACCAACGGGATTCCTGAACGACTCCAGAATCCCGTTCGTGGGGGACTATCCGGGCTGGAGGGCCCGCAGCACCCGCTCGGCCTTGACCCGCGACTCGGCCCACTCCTCGGCGAGGTCGCTGAGGACGGTGATGCCGCCGCCGGTGCCGAGCCGCCAGCCGCCGTCGCCGGCGGTCATCAGGCTGCGGATGACGACGCCGAGGTCGGCCCGGCCGTCGGCGGAGACCCAGCCGAACGCTCCGGCGTACGCCCCCCGCGGGGTCGCCTCGACCTCGCCGATCACCTGCATCGTCCGCAGCTTGGGCGCCCCCGTCATCGACCCGGCGGGGAACAGCGCCCGCAGCGCCCCCACCGTCGTCACGTCGTCGCGCAGGCGCCCGCGGACCGTCGACACGAGCTGGTGCACGGTCGCGTAGGACTCGACCGCCATCAGCTCCGGCACCTCGACGCTGCCGACCTCGCACACCTGCGCCAGGTCGTTGCGCAGGAGGTCGACGATCATCAGGTTCTCGGCGCGGCACTTGGGGTCCTCCGCCAGCCGCACCCGCAGCTCGTCGTCCTCGGCCGGTGTCGCCCCGCGCGGCGTCGTGCCCTTGATCGGCTTGGTCTCCAACCTCCGGTCCGCCGTGACGAGGGCGTAGCGCTCGGGGCTCGAGCTCAGCAGCCACGCCCGCGCCCCCTCCACGTCGTGCTGGAGGAACCCGGCGTAGGGCGCGGGGTTGAGCTCGCGCAGCCGGAGGTACGTCGACGCGGGGTCGCCCGGGCTCTCGGTGGCGACGCGGTAGGTCAGGTTGACCTCGTAGGTGTTGCCGGCGTGAAGGTGCTCCTGGACGCGGGTGAAGGCGTTTCGGTAGATACCCGGGGGGGTGTCGGATTCCCCGGCCGGCCGGGGATTCCGGCCCTTGTCAGGGGTTGCAACCCCTGACAAGGGTCGGTTCTCCCTGACCACCTCGTGGTCGACCTGCCGGACGTGCGACGGCCGCATCCAGACCGCGTCGGGCATCCAGCCGTCGGTGGCGGCGGGGAGGTCGGGGCGGGCGGCGTAGCCGAGGTAGCCGAACCACTGCCCGCGCCCACCCGACGTCGCCAGCTCGGCCTCGAGCGCCGCGAACACGTCGTCGCCGACCACCACCCCGCGCCCGTCGACCCACCGCGTCACCTCGCGGGACGCCGCCGCGTAGGTCAGCGACACGTCGGAGGAGTCCAGCCACCCCACGATCGAGCGCCGCCCCGACCACGCCCGCGCTCCGCCGCCGTCGAGCCAGAAGCAGCGCGGGTGCCGCGCGGCCACGGAGGCGAAGAAGTCCTCGACCCCTGTCACCCCGCCGTCACCGCCCTCGTCACCGTCACCGCACGCCCGCCAGGAAGTTCGCCACCAGTGCGGCACCGTGCTGCGACAGGATCGACTCGGGGTGGAACTGCACGCCCTCGAGCGGCAGCGAGCGGTGCCGCACCCCCATCACGACGCCGTCGTCCGACCGCGCCGTGACCTCGAGCGCCTCGGGCACCGCCACCGCCGCGAGCGAGTGGTAGCGCACCGCCTCGAACCCGTCGGCCACGCCGGCGAAGACGCCCCGACCGTCGTGCCGCACCCGCGCCACCGAGCCGTGGGCCGGCGTCACGCGCTCGACCACCCCGCCGTACGCCGTCACGAGGCCCTGCATGCCGAGGCAGACCCCCAGCACCGGCCGGGTCGCCGCGAGCAGCACCTCGCGCCCGACCGCGAAGTCGGCCACGACCTCCGGGGAGCCGGGTCCCGGCGACAGCACGACGTGCGCGAAGGCGAGCACGTCGCCGACCGTCACCTCGTCGTGCTGCACCACGGCCGGCAGGACGCCGGTCACCGACGCGACCAGGTGCACCAGGTTCCAGGTGTAGGAGTCGTGGGGGTCGACCACCACGACGTCGGGGACGGCCGGCACGGCCTCACGCTATCGCCGTACGACGCCCCGCCGGCCCGCGCGGGAGCCCTCAGGGCCGCAGCCGCACCGCCGCCACCGGGCGCAGGGCGACCGTCCGTCCCGTGCTGCTCGTCCCGGCGGGCCCGACGGCGACGACCGACACCGACCCGGCGGCGATCCGGCCGAGACCCGACAGCAGGACCGACCGACCGGTGACGTGGGTCGAGACGATCCTTCCGGTGGTGGTGCGGGCGGTGACGTCGTAGCCCTGGGCGCCGGGCACGGCCGGCCAGCTGACCTGGAGGCCGGTGCCGGCGGCGGTCGTGGTGACCGACGCCGGCGCCGCGAGACGCGCCCCCGAGGGAGCGCCGTAGGTGCCGATCGTGATCTTGCGGTAGGGGATGCCGTTGCGGATGACGATCGCCTCGACGACGCGCTTGCCGGCGGCACCGGCGCGCGGGATCGCCACCGTGGCGTCGCTCTTGGTCGTGCGGCTGATCACCCGGGTCCCGTTGGTGCCGCGCTCGGTCAGGACCAGCGAGTCGCCCTGGGCGAGCGTGGCGTCGTAGGCCAGCGTCCGCGCGTTGCCCGAGCCGGTCACCTTGCCGGTGATCTTCGGGACCACGTCCGGCGTCCAGAGCTCGGTGGTGATCGCGCCGTCGAGGCCGTTGACCTTCCAGGTGCCGGCCTGGGGCTTGGTGACGGTGACGGAGGTGACGCCCTGGGCGGGGAACTTCACGATCGTGTAGCCGGGCTTCTCCTGCAGCACCGTGCCGTCGTCGACGATCGAGCCGCCGCCCGGCAGGTCGAGCCGCACGAGGGGTGCCCCCGTGGTCGCGTCGTCGCGGTGCACCACGAACGCCGCGCGCGCCAGGTTGGCCGGCACCGGAGCGGTGCTGACGGTGCCGGCCGCCCGGCGCTGGATCGTCCGCTGGACGCCGATCCGGGCCCGCAGGTCGCAGGACGCGAAGAAGAGCTTGAGCCCGGTCGTCCAGTAGTAGACGAACCCGCCGAGGCTGGCGCAGGCGCCGAAGCCGCGTGACGAGACGCCGCCCTGCACCCCGAAGCAGATGTTCTTGATGGGGTTGACCTGGCAGAGGTCGACCGACCCGATCAGGTCAAAGGCGACCTCGGGTGCCGTGACCACCGCTCCGGTGACCCCGCCGCTGAGCTTGAACGCCCCGGCGTCGTAGGAGACGTGCCCGCCGAAGGCCACGCTCTGGTAGTGCTTCGAGGCCCGGAGCTCCAGGGACGCGTCCGCCAGCGGGAGCTTGCCGAGCACGCTGGCCTCGCCGGAGGCGCGGAACCACACCGAGTCCTCGGGCGCGGTGTAGCTGCCGTTGCACCCGGACGCCGTCTGGCCGCCCTCGAGCACCGAGGCGGCGAGGCACGCGTCGAGATAGATCGGGCCGTCGTACGGCGCCGTCAGCTGGGCCTTGCCGGTCATCACGAACGGCGTGCTCGAGCCGGCGACGGCCAGGCAGCTCAGCCCGAGCGGGCCGATGGCGAGCTGCGGGGCGAAGGTCGCCTGCGCCCCACCGGACACGAAGCCGCCGTTCTTGTCGATCTCCAGGCCCGACGGGCCGTCGATGTTCTGGCACGCCGTCGTGGTGTCCGTCGACGCCGGGACGGGCTTGTAGGGCGCGTGCAGGGCGCCGATGCCGTCGACGTCGACGTCGAGGTCGCCGATCCAGCCGCCGGCGGTGCGGTGGTGGATGCCGCCCTGGGTGATCCGGAACGACCCGAGGTCGGTGTCGGTGAGGTCGACGGAGAAGTCCGTGCCGGGCGGCGCGTCCTTGGCCGCAGTGCCAGTGCCGGTGCCGGTGCCGGTGCCGGTGCCGGTGCCGGTGCCGGGCGCCGCCTTGCCGCTCGACGTCGACTCCTTGAGGAACTCGCCCTGCTCGACCACGGGCGGGGTGTTGTCCCCGAGCGGGTCCGGGAGGTCGAGCGCCATCACGACCCGGGGCGGTGCGGTCCTGGACACGAACGCCTGTGCCGAGGCGACCTTGAGCCCCTTGACGTCGTCGAAGTAGCTGCCCGGCGCGGTCGGCGCCGGCGGGAGCGCGGTCACGGCGTCACCCAGCAGGGCGTCGTACGTCGGCGGCGGCAGGACGAGCGTCGGGGCACCGGTCAGGACCGGCTTGAGGACCTGGCCGCTGGTGCCGGGCGACCGGCCGGCCATCCGGGCGGTGAGGCCCTTGCCGGCCTTGCCGACGATGGTGGCGGCACCGGGGTCGACCCAGTCGACCTCGGTGACGCCGAGGCCGGCCACGTCGACGCCGTAGCCCTCCTGCGGGCGGTAGAGCGTGCGGCTGCCGTCGGCGCTGGCGAACGGCACCCAGCAGCCGAACGTCCGGTACTGCCGCGAGCGCGCGGGGTAGCCGTTGAGGGACACCGTGCCGCAGAAGCCCTGCCTGATGGTGATCTTGGTGCTCGTCCGGGCCTTGAAGTACTTGACGGCCGTGAGCAGCTTCGCGCCCTTGGTCTTGAAGTAGGGGACGGTCGTCGTCATGGTCACCGTGTAGGTGCCCGGCTCGTCGAAGGTGTGGCCGATGCCGTCGTAGCCCTCCGACGTCGAGCCGTCGCCCCACGACCACGACAGGGTGTCGCCCTCGACGTCGGTGCACTTCTGCTGGCCGCGCCCCGCGACGCCCGGCCCGACCCGCGGCTGGGCCCGGTGGCCGACGGCGGCGCCGGCCTGGACGTCGAACCCGTCGAGGGTGAACGCCTCCGGCGCGGGGTAGCCGAGGTTCTGCTTCTCCTTGATCTTGGTCTTGGCGAAGGGCGACCCGCCGGCCTGGAACTCCTTGTAGGGCATGCACGCCTCGACGGTCGGGGTGCTGTTGGTGAAGTAGACCGGGATGCCGGAGGCGAAGTCGCCGCTGGCCGTGAGCTGCGCGCAGGGGTACGACGGCACCCCCGGCGGCATGTTCTGGCAGTCGACGACCTTGTTCTCCGGGTAGGGCGTCGACGGGAGCCCGCGCCGGCGGTCGTCGAGCTTGAGACGACGGACGGCCGTGACGATCGAGCCGTCGGGGGCCAGCGCCCGGCCCACGATGTCGAGGGTCTTGCCCAGCTGCTTGGCGCCCTGGGGCAGACGCACCTGGATCGACGGCTTCGTGGTCACCGCCAGGTTGGTGCCGGCGGTGGTGAGGTCGACGTCGGCCCCGGCGAACGCCCTCACGGCGGCCCGGGCACCGCCCGTCGCCCGCGGCAGCGACGCCGTGGTCCGGGTCGGCTTGACGCCCTCGACGCGCCAGGTGAAGGCGCGGAAGGCGCCCGCGTCCGAGCGGGTCGCCATGCTCAGCGTGACCTTGTCGCCCGGACCGGCGTAGGGCGGGCTGACCTGGATCGCGGCCGTCGAGGGCCGGCGTACCCGGACCGCGAGGCTCGCCGTCTCGGTGACCGGGCTGCCCGTCGCCGAGGTGACGGTGGCCTGGACGCCGACCGCGCGACGGCCGGCCCGCTCGAAGCCGAGGTCGACGCTGCGCGACGAGGCCGTGTCGCGCTCGTAGCGGCCGTCGCCGTCGAGGTCCCACCGGTAGGTCGCCGCGCTCTCGGTCACCCGGCCGGTCGCGACCAGGTGGGTGCCGCGACCCAGCGTGGCGGTCGTGGGCCCGGCGATCGCGAGCACCGCGTCGGGCTCGGGCGGCACCGGGTCGTCGGCCCGGGCGACGGACGACGAGGTACCGAACAGGGAGGTGGCCGCCAGGGACCCGGCGAGGAGCACGAGGAGTGGCCGACGGGAGGAGCGCGCGAGAGTCACGAGCGACAACCCTGCGTCACGGCCCGGACGGCCGCCATGGCCTGGACGGACTATTGCCTCAGTCGAGCAGCAGGTCCGAGACCAGCTCGTGCAACAGGTCGTAGCCCCGCTCGGTGAGGATCGACTCGGCGTGGAACTGGATGCCGCGGTAGTGCGTGCCGCGCAGGTGGTGGACGTCGCCCGTGGGCTCGTCGACGTCGACCGAGACACCGTCGGGCAGGACGTCGCCCTCGGCCGGCCGGCCGACGAACGTGTTGTAGAACCCGACCCGCTCGCGGCGCCCGTCGTAGGAGACCTCGGACTGGGTGCCCTGGAACACGATGTCCTTGTAGGCCAGCGGGATCCCGAGCTCGTGGCACAGCGCCTGGTGGCCGAGGCAGACGGCGAGGAACGGACGGCGCTTGGCCAGCAGCCACGCGACGGCGTGGCGCAGCTTGGCCATCTTGGGGTCCGCGTCGTCGCGCGGGTCGCCGGGCCCGGGCCCGACGATGACGAGGTCGGCGGCGTCGAGGCAGCCGGCCTCGTAGTCCTGGTGGCGCACGACCGAGGAGGTCAGGCCGAGGACGCCCAGGACGTGGCGCAGCATGTTCACGAAGTCGTCCTCGCCGTCGAGGATGACGACGTGGCGCCCGGCCAGCCGCGGGTCGGGCGGCGCGCCCATCTGGTCGCGCAGCCAGAACGCGCTGAGCCGCCGGTTGCGGGCGTTGAGGGCGAGCAGCACGTCCTCGTCGTTGACGAGCTCGGCCAGGTCGACGTCGGGCACCGGCGCCGGCGGGACCAGCCCGAAGGCCGACAGGATGCCGCCGGCCTTGGCGTGCGTCTCGGCGACCTCGTAGGCCGCGTCGGAGTCGCGCACCAGCGTCGCCCCGGCCGTGACGGTGAGGCGGCCGTCGGGCTTGACGTCGGCGGTGCGGATGACGATGGGGCTGTCGACGACCGGCCCGCCCTCGGCGTCGCGCCCCAGGATCGCGAGCGCCGCGCCGTAGTAGCCGCGGCCCTCGGCCTCGTACTTCTTGATCAGCCGGCACGCGTTCTCGACGGGGCTGCCGGTCACGGTGGCGGCGTACATCGTGTCGCGGAGCACCTCGCGCGGGTCGCGGTCGGTGCGGCCGGCGAGGAGGTACTCGGTGTGCACCAGGCGGCTCATCGGCTTGAGGAACGGCCCGAGCACCTGCCCGCCCTCGTGGCAGATGTCGCACATCATCTTGAGCTCCTCGTCGACGACCATGAAGAGCTCGTAGATCTCCTTCTCGTCGTGGAGGAAGTCCAGCAGCTGCTGGCGCGCGTTGCCCTCGCCCGGGATGCGGAACGTGCCGGAGATCGGGTTCATCCGGACGTCGCCGTTGTGGACGCTGACGTGCCGCTCGGGGCTGGCCCCGATGAGGAAGCGGTCGCCGGTGAAGAAGACGTAGGTCCAGTAGGCGCCGCGCTCGCGCTCGAGGAGCCGGCGGAAGACGGCGAGCGCCTTGTCGGCGCCCCAGTCGGCGACGGTGGCGCGGTAGTGGCGGCCGACCACGAGGTTGGCGCCCTCGCCCTGGCCGATCTCGTCCTCGATGATCGAGCCGACGAGCTTGGCGTACTCCTCGTCATCGGTCTCGAACCCGCCGCGGTCGGAGAACTCGACCGGCACCTCGTCGATCGCCTCGACGACCTCGGCGACCGAGAACTCCTGCTCGGTCTCGATGTCGACGACCACCAGGGGCGTGCCGTCGTCGTGGGCCTCGAACCCGCGCTCGGCCACCTGCCGGAACGGGATCGCCACCAGCCGGTCGGCGATGTGGCCCGCCTGCGGCGGCCCCTCCTCCAGCGGTACGTCGAGGATCGAGCCGACCTCGCTGCGCCGGCCCCCGATCAGCCCCACCGTGTCCTTGTCGCCGGCCCGCGTCGAGCGCCGGATGATCGCCCACGCCTCGTGCCCCTGGAGCGCGGCGATGGCGTCCCGGGCGGCGAGGGGTTCACTCATGCGGGCAGCCTAGTTGCGGCGCCGCCGAGCGCCACCACACGGTGCTCGAGCCGGGCGAGCCCTCGGCGAGCCCGAGTCGAGCCCGAGTCGCGACCCCCGCAGCCGACGTACGCAGCCATCTCACCCCGGACGAACCAGACGACTCGACGTCTGGACCCGGAGTAAAGTGGGGCATGGCCCTCTTCCTCGTCCTCGGTGTCGTCGGACTGGTGGTCATCGTCGTCTCCCTGGTCCTGGGCGACCTCCACGGCGGCGCCCTCGACGCGCTCGGCGCCGACTGGTTCTCGACCGAGGTCGTCGGCGGCTTCGTCTCCGCGCTCGGCTTCGGCGGCGCGATCGCCGTGCAGTCGGGCGCGTCCGACGGCCTCGCGGTCGCGGTCGGCGTCCTGGCCGGGATCGTCTTCGGCGCGGGGGCCGCGTGGCTGACCCGCCTGGTCCGCGGCGGCGCCACCGACCACACGCCCGACGCCGCCGACGTCGTCGGCCAGGAGGGCAAGGTCCTCTCGGCCGTCCCGGAGGGCGGCTACGGCTCGGTCGAGGTCCGCCTCGGCGGCCACACGCTGCGGTTCAACGCCCGCGCCGACCTGCCGCTCGACGCCGGCACCCAGGTCCACGTCACCAGCGTCCTGTCCCCGACCGCCGTCACCGTCTCGCCGCTCTGGAGTGCCCTGCCTCCCAGCGGGTAGGACCCGCACGACCCCACCACAAGAGAACAAGAAGGAGCCTCATGTTCGACTCCGCCCTCGGTCCCGTGATCGGACTCGTCGTCCTCGTCCTGCTGCTCGTGCTGCTGATCACCAGCCGCTACAAGGTGGCCGGCCCCAACCAGGCGTTCATCATCACCGGCCGCAAGGGCAAGGCGGTGCTCAACCCCGAGACGGGCCAGCTGAGCACCGACCTCTCCGGCCAGAAGGTCGTGCTCGGCGGCGGGGTGTTCGTCATCCCGTTCGTGCAGAAGCAGGCCACGCTCGACCTCTCCAGCCGTCGCATCTCGGTGCAGATCCGCGGCGCGGTCTCCGGCCAGGGCATCAAGCTCAACGTCGAGGGCGTCGCGATCGTCAAGGTCGGCGGCAACGCCGACCAGATCCGGCTCGCCGCGCAGCGCTTCCTCAGCCAGCAGCAGGACGTCGAGGCCTTCACGCAGGAGGTGCTCGCCGGCGCGCTGCGCTCCATCGTCGGCGGGCTCACGGTCGAGCAGATCATCCGTGACCGGGCGGCGTTCGCCCAGCGGGTGGCCGACGAGTCCGAGAACTCCCTCACCGGCCAGGGCCTGATCCTCGACACCTTCCAGATCCAGGACGTCACCGACGACGGCAGCTATCTCGCCGACCTCGGCCGGCCGGAGGCCGCGCGGGTCAGCCAGACCGCCAAGATCGCCGAGGCCAACGCTCGCCAGGCCGCCGAGCAGGCGCAGATCGCGGCCGAGCAGGAGATCGCGATCGCCCAGCGGACGCTCGCGCTCAAGCAGGCAGAGATCAAGGCCGAGACCGACGCGGCGTCGGCCCAGGCCGCGGCGTCCGGACCGCTCGCCCAGGCCGACCGCGACCAGGCGATCCTCACCGAGCAGGAGAAGGTCGCCGTCCGCCAGGCGTCCCTGACCGAGCGCCAGCTCGAGACCCAGGTGCGCAAGCCGGCCGACGCGGCCCGCTACAAGCTCGAGCAGGAGGCCGAGGCCAACCGCAACGCCCAGATCGCCGGCGCCGAGGCGCGCAAGGCCGCGACCATCGCCGACGCGCAGGCCAAGGCGGAGGAGGCGCGCCTGTCCGGTGAGGCCGAGAAGTCCCGTCGTACGGCGCTCGCCGAGGCCGAGGCCATCGAGGGCGCCCGTCGCGGTGAGGCCGAGAAGGCCCGCCGCGTGGCCGAGGCCGACGCCACCCGGGCCGAGGGCGAGGCACAGGCCGCCTCGACCCTGGCGGTCGGTCAGGCCGAGGCCCAGGCGATGGACAAGCGGGCCGAGGCGTTCGCCAACTACAACGACGCCGCGGTCCTGCAGATGCTCATCGAGGTACTGCCCCAGATCGCCCGAGAGGTCGCGGCCCCGATGGGTGCGATCGACAACCTCACCGTCATCTCGACCGACGGTGCCGGTGCGCTCCCCCGGCAGGTCACCGACAACGTCGTCCAGACGCTGTCGATGCTCAAGACCACCACCGGGCTCGACCTCGACGCGCTGATCAAGCGGAGTGTCGAGGGTGCGGCGTCCAAGCTCGGCCCGACGGCCCCGACCGACCCCGCGGGGAGCTAGACCCCGAGCGCCACGAACGACGCCGCTGTCGGGTCGGCGGGCCGTGCCTCCCGCACCGCGAGGAGCGCGCCCGCCGGGTCGGCGCCGGCGTCGAGGTGGGTGTGCAGGTCGACCATCAGCTCGGCCGTGGCCTGGTCGTTGACCTCGGCGACGCTGCAGACGAGGCCGGCGGTGCCGAGCGCGAACAGCGCGGACGCCAGCCCCAGCAGCTCGTCGGCCCCCACCGGCGCCAGGACGCCGGACTCGCAGGCCGACAGCACCAGCCGGTAGGGCGCCACGCCGAGCCGCTCGAGGTCGTGCACCGTCAGCGGCCCGTCGGCCATCTCGAGCGACGAGAACAGCGGGCTGTCGGCCCGGAACCGGCCGTGCGCCGCCACGTGCGCCAGCCCCGCCCCGTCGAGCGCGGCCATCGCGGCCTCGACCGTGGTGGCCGGGCCCGTCAGCAGCAACGCGTCCGGTCGGCGTCGCGCGAGGACGGGGACCTCGGCGCCACCGGTGCCCAGGCCGGGCCCGGACAGCAGGGCGAGCCGTCCACCGGCGGGCGGTACGACGGCGCGGGCGCGCAGCCAATGCCCGGCCGACGGCACCACGCCGAACGCCCGCCCGGCCAGCGCCGGCAGCAGCGCCCACGGCACCCCGTGCAGCCGCCCGGTCGGCACCACCGTCACCGGCCCGTCGGGGATCCACCGTGCGGCGGACCCGAGCAGCTCGTCCTGCAGCCGCTGGCCCAGGTCGCCCGGCGTGAAGGGCCGACCACGCGCCGCCCGCCGCAGCGCGAACGCCGCCGACTGCGTGAGCGCCAGAGCCGCTTCGGTCGTCCCGGCGACGCAGCGGCGCACGCGGCCGGCGTGCACGACCAGCACGTGCAGCGCGCCGTCGACCTCGAC
>NZ_JAURVJ010000040.1 GCF_030655615.1 Nocardioides sp. | reverse complement strand
GCACCTCAGCCGCCGTGGAGGGCTCGCTGCGCTCGCACCTCAGCCGCCGTGGAGGGCTCGCTGCGCTCGCACCTCAGCCGCCGTGGAGGGCTCGCTGCGCTCGCACCTCAGCCGCCGTCGGGGGCGTAGCGTGACGGCATGAGCGTGCCGCGCGTGCTGGCGCCCTACGTCGCGAGCCTGGCGGCGTACGACGTCGTCGGTGAGCCCGGCGTGCACATCGGGATGCCGTCGACGAGCCTGACGTTGGTGCTGCCGGTGGGGGAGCCGCTCGACGTGGGGTGGGGGGACGAGGCCGGGAGCCGCGAGCGGTTCTGGGCCAACGTGTCGGGGCTGCACCCGGTGCCTGCGGCGATCCACCACGGGAGCCGGCAGCGAGGCGTCTACCTCGACCTGACGGTGGCCGGGGCGCGGGCGCTGCTGGGCGTGCCGGCAGCCGAGCTGGCGGGGGAGTTGGTCGAGGTGGGCGAGGTCGACCCGGCACTGCGTGACCTGCCCGACCGGCTGGCCGAGGCCGACGTGGCCGACGTGGCCGACGAGTCCGCCGACGCCACTTGGGAGGCGATGGTCGTCCGGGCCCTCGTGGAGGCCCTCGCCCGTCACGACGCACCGGGGCCACGGGCCGAGGTGGGGCGGGCGCTGGCCCGGCTGACGGGCGGTGCGCGGGTGGCGGAGGTGGCGGACGAGGTCGGGTTCAGCCGGCGCCACCTCGGCGACCTGGTCCGGGCCGAGGCCGGGGTGAGCCCGCAGGAGTGGGGGCGGCTGGCGAGGTTCGAGCGGAGCCACGCGCTGGTGCGCACCGGGGTGCCGCTGGCGGGCGTGGCGGCGACGTGCGGCTACGCCGACCAGTCCCACCTCACGCGGGAGTGGGTGGCGCTGGCCGGGTGCAGCCCGACGGAGTGGAAGCGACGAGAGGGTTCGTGAGGCGCGAGCCCGCGAGCCACGAAGGGCTCCCATCCGTCCAAGACGCCGAGACCGACGAGCAGCCAGGCTGAGGTCATGGAGACCAAGGACATCAAGCACTGGCAGAGCATGAGCTTCCGCGACGTCGACGTGATGAGCGCGTGGCTCGCCGCGATCGGGTTCCGGGAGCACGCGGCCCACCGCGACGAGGCCGACCCGTCGGTCGTCGTGCACGGCGAGTGGGTCTGGGCCGGCGGCGGGCTGATGGCCGGCTCCGCGCGGGACGACTCGCCGGTCACCGCACCGGGCCGCTCCTCGGCGTACCTCGTCGTCGACGACCCGGACGCGATCTTCGACGCCGCCGTCGCCGCGGGGGCGACGGTCGAGCGTCCGATGGTCGACCAGGACTACGGCGGGCGGGGTGGGAGCGTGCGCGACCCGGAGGGCAACCACTGGTCGTTCGGGAGCTATCAGCCGAGATGAGGAGCCGGTGGGGTCGGGTGGCTCGGCTGCGGTGGTCTCGACACGGACGGCGCCAGCGCGCCGACCGGCTCGACCACCGTGCGCACTAGCCTGAGGGCATGGCAGTGCGTGCGGTGAGGGGAGCGACCCAGCTCGACGAGGACGAGCGAGAGCTGATGCTCGAGCGGGTCTCGGAGATGGTGCTCGACGTGATGGCGTCCAACGGCCTGGAGGTCGACGACTTCATCTCGGTGATCTTCACCGCGACCTCCGACCTGCACAGCGAGTTCCCGGCCTACGCCGCGCGACAGCTCGGGTTCGGCGACGTGCCGCTGATCTGCGCGCGCGAGCTGGAGATCGAGGGGTCGATGCCGCGGGTGGTGCGGATGATGGCGCACGTCGAGACCGACCTGCCGCGCGCCGAGATCACCCACTGCTACCTGCACGGGGCCGCCGCGCTGCGCAGCGACCTGACGCGCGTCCGGTCCGTCCCCGACGAGCAGTAGGATCACGGTCCGTGACCGAAGACCTCAACAGCATCGTGGTGGCGGTCGACGGCACGTCGGGCTCGGGCAAGTCGAGTGCGTGCCGGGGCGTCGCCGAGCGGCTGGGACTGCGCTACCTCGACACCGGCGCCATGTTCCGGGCCGTCACGTGGTGGATGCTGCGCCACGGCGTCGACATCCACGACCAGGACGCCGTCGCCGACCACATGCGCCAGATGGTGCTCGCGTCGGGCACCGACCCGACCGGTCCGACGATCGCCGTTGACGGCGTCGACGTGAGCGCCGCGATCCGCACCGACGAGGTGACGCGGGCGGTCTCACCCGTCAGCGTCGTGCCCGAGGTACGACGCCGCCTGCTCGACCTGCAGCGCCAGATCATCGGCGACGGCGGCATCGTCGTCGAGGGCCGCGACATCGGCTCGGTGGTGTGGCCGCAGGCCGAGGTCAAGGCCTACCTGACCGCCGACCCCGCTGCCCGGGCCGCACGACGCGCGCTCGAGGAGGGCGGGTCCGACGTCGTCGCGACCGAGCAGGTGCTGCGTGAGCGCGACCGCATCGACTCCGGTCGCGCCACCGCACCGCTGGTGCAGGCCGACGGCGCGGTGCACGTCGACACGACGCCCTTCACCCTCGACGAGGTGATCTCCCTGCTCGTCGGCCTCGTCGAGCAGGCGCTGGAGCCCGCCTCGTGACGGGCGGGTCCGTACACGAGCAGCGCCCGCGCACCGACGGCGTACGCCGCCCCCGCCGCTGGCTGCTGCACGGCGCCCGCCCCTTCTGCGCCTGGTTGATCCGGCGGCGCTACCAGGTCGTCGTGCACGGTGCCGAGCACGTGCCTGCCACCGGGCCGGTGGTGATCGCGGCCAACCACATCGGGGTCATCGACGGCCCGCTGATGGCGATCTATGCGCCCCGTCCGGTGCACGCGTTGACCAAGATCGAGATGTTCCGGGGGTTCCTCGGGCGGTTCCTGACCGCAGCCGGGCAGATCCCGCTCGACCGCTTCGCGACCGACCCCCGCGCGGTGCGCACGAGCGTCCACGTGCTCCGCGAGGGCGGCGTGGTCGGCATCTTCCCCGAGGGGGCGCGCGGGGCCGGCGAGCTCGAGCTCTTCCACCGCGGTGCGGCCTACCTCGCCCTGACGACCGGCGCGACCATCGTCCCGCTGATGATGTTCGGCACCCGCGAGCCGGGCGGGTCCTCGTCGTCGCTGCCCCGCAAGCGGGGCACGATCGAGCTCGTCTTCTGCCCGCCGTACGCCGTCGATGCGGTGTCCTGGCCCCGGACGCGGGACGATGTGGGGGAGGCCTCGCGCCTCCTGCGGGCCCGGATGCTCGCCGACCTGCAGGAATCCATCCGCGCGACCGGGCGTTCGCTCCCCGGGCCGCTTCCTGCGGGCCAACATGAACCAGACCCCGGCGGGGGTGTCACGGAGAAGTCACGATGAGCAGCAACGACGGCGTCGACAGCGTCGACAGCGACGACTACACGGTCGAGGACGACGGACCCGTCCCCGTCCTGGCGGTCGTCGGCCGGCCCAACGTCGGCAAGTCGACGCTCGTCAACCGGATCATCGGACGCCGCGAGGCCGTCGTCGAGGACGTGCCCGGCGTCACCCGCGACCGCGTGCCCTACGACGCGCACTGGAACGGCCGTGCGTTCACCGTCGTCGACACCGGCGGCTGGGACCCCGACGCCCGCGGCCTCGCGCAGCGGATCGCCGCGCAGGCCGAGGTCGCCGTGACCCTCGCCGATGCCGTGCTGTTCGTCGTCGACGCGACCGTCGGGATCACCGACGCCGACGAGGAGGTCGTCAAGATCCTCCGCAAGTCGGGCAAGCCCGTCGTCCTGGCCGCCAACAAGGTCGACGACCAGCGCACCGAGGCCGAGGCCTACGGCCTCTGGAACCTCGGGCTCGGCGAGCCGTGGCCCGTCTCGGCCCTGCACGGCCGCGGGTCCGGCGACATGCTCGACGCGATCCTCGACGCCCTGCCCGAGCCGCCGCCCGACCGCGACAAGGAGCCCGGCGGCCCGCGACGCATCGCGATCGTCGGCAAGCCCAACGTCGGCAAGTCGTCGCTGCTCAACCAGCTCGCCGGTGAGGACCGCGTCGTCGTCGACAACGTCGCCGGCACCACCGTCGACCCCGTCGACGAACTCGTCGAGCTCGACGGACGCATGTGGCGCTTCATCGACACCGCCGGCATCCGCAAGCGGGTCAAGGAGGCCTCGGGGCACGAGTACTACGCCTCGCTGCGCACCACCACCGCCATCGACCGCGCCGAGGTCGCCGTGCTCGTCATCGACGGTGGCCAGCCCGTCTCGGAGCAGGACGTCCGGATCCTCCAGACCGTCCGCGAGGCCGGTCGTGCTCTGGTCATCGCCTTCAACAAGTGGGACCTCGTCGACGCCGAGCGCCGCTACTACCTCGAGCGCGAGATCGAGCGCGACCTCGTCCAGGTGCAGTGGGCACCGCGCATCAACGTCACCGCCCGCACCGGCTGGCACGTCGACCGGCTCGGCCCGGCCATCGACAAGGCCATCGAGGGCTGGGAGACGCGCATCAGCACCGGCGTCCTCAACGGCTTCCTCGGTCGCCTCGTCGCCGAGCACCCCCACCCGGTGCGCAGCGGCAAGCAGCCCAAGGTCCTCTTCGGCACCCAGGCCGGCACCGCGCCGCCGATGTTCGTGCTCTTCACCTCCGGCAAGCTTGAGGCGTCCTACGAGCGCTACATCGAGCGTCGCCTGCGCGAGGAGTTCGGCTTCGCCGGGACGCCGATCATCCTCTCGCAGCGGGTGCGCGAGAAGCGCAAACGCTGACGTCGGTTAGTACGTTTCCCCACTCCCCACCCAGGCCCGCCGGGCCTAGGTTCGGGCCCATGCGCCCCTCCCGCTCGCTGGCCGCGCTCGCCGCGGTCACCCTGTTCAGCCTGCCCGCCCTGGCCGCCTGCGGCGGCGACTCCGACGACGACGGGGGCACCGGGACGGACGACACGTCGCAGGACACGACCGACGCGGCCGACGCACCCGAGGACGCCGACCCGGCCGACCCCGGTGAGGGCGACACCGAGGACGCCGGCCAGGGCGGGGCCGCCGGGACCTCGGCGGGCTTCGCCGACTGCTCGGCGATCACCGCCGACGAGATGGCGCCGGCGCTCGGCGAGGGCACCGGGACCGCCGAGGTGCCCCCCGGCGGCGGGGGCTGCAACTACGCGCTCGACGACCCGAGGCTGCCGTCGGTGTTCCTCGAGGAGTTCCCGACCTCCGACTTCGCGGACGGGTTCGACGGGGCCAAGGCCAACATCTCCAACACCGCCGTCGGTCCGATCGAGGACCCCGTCGAGACCGACGTCTCCGACGTCGGTGACGGGGCGAAGGTCACGGTGGGTCCCTCGCCGCTCGGCAGCGGTGACGGCCTGCAGTCCATCGGGCTGGTCCTCGTGGGAGACACCATCGTCCGCGCGTCGGTCCTCCAGGCGAGCGACCTCGACGAGGCCGCGCTGCTCCAGGTGACCACCGACGTGCTCACGCTGGTGGCCAGCAAGGCCTGACCCCCGCCGCCCGCCCGGCGTACCGTGGATCGATGCGCGCCCCCCGCCTCGCCGCCGCCCTCGTCGTCCTGCCGCTGCTGGGCGGGCTGACGGCGGCCTCGGTGCCTGCGGACGCGGAGGTACGCCGGGGCGCGGTGGCCGGCACGGCCTGCTCGGAGTTCCCCTCGGACAGCTGGTGGCACGCCGACGTGCGTGGCCTGCCCGTGCACGCCCGCAGCCGCCAGTGGCTGTCGCGCATGGCGGCCGGACCGACCAGCGACACGGACCTGCACCCCGACTTCGGCCCGTCCTACGGCGACGGGCCCGACTACGGGACCCCGGTCACCGTGGTGGGACGCCGGCACCGCAAGGTCCCCGTCAGGTTCGACCACGCCTCGGAGAGCGACCGGGTGCGCTACCCGCTCGGCCGCGACACCCGGATCGAGGGAGGCCGCAGGTCCGACGGTGACCGGCACGCGATCATCGTCGACAAGGGCACCTGCCGGCTCTACGAGCTCTACGGGACGCGTCAGGTCGGCGGGCGGTGGCGGGCAGGCTCGGGCGCGGTCTGGTCGCTGCGGTCCAACAAGCTGCGCCCCGACGGCTGGACGTCGGCCGATGCCGCCGGACTGCCGATCCTGCCGGGGCTGCTCCGTTGGAACGAGGTGCGCACCGACCGCATCGACCACGCGATCCGGTTCACCACCGACGTCACCAGCCGCCACCACCTGTGGCCGGCGCGGCACGACGCCGGCTCGCAGAACTCGCTCGCCTACCCGCCGATGGGCGCCCGCTTCCGGCTCAAGGCGTCGTGGTCGGCGGCCGGCCTGGGTGCGCCGGCGCGTCGGGTCGTGGCCGCGATGAAGACCTACGGGCTCGTGCTCGCCGACAACGGCTCCCCGTGGTTCTTCCAGGGCGAGCAGAACGGGGCCTGGCCCGAGACGCTGATCGAGGACCTCGGGACCATCCCGGCGTCGGCGTTCGTGGCCGTGGACACGTCCTCGCTGAAGGTGACGGACGGGTCGGGGGCGGTGGAGTAGGCGCGGTGCCGCGGCTGCGTGGTCTCGGGGCGGTTGCCGGCGCGACCTCGTCGACCCCGGTGGGTTAGGTTCGCGGCGGACTGCCACTTGACCCGTTCGAACATATGTTCGAAGATGACGGGGTGCCCGTCCGCCCCGCTCCGACGCCGCTCGACCCGGCCCGGTCGGTCGTCGACCAGCTGCGCGAGCGGGTGGCCGCCATGGAGCGCAAGCCTGCGCGGGCCGAGGTCGCGACGCTGCCCGGACTGGCCGAGCTGGTGCCGCTGCACGCCGGGGCGACCTACGGCGTCGACTCGGCCGGGCTCGCGCTCGCCCTGGCCGCGGGGGCGTCCCAGGCGGGCGAGTGGGTGGGCTTCGCGGGGTGTCCCGACTTCGGCGCGGAGGCCGCGTCCGAGCTGGGCGTCGAGCTGTCGAGGACCGTGCTGGTGCCCGACCCGGGCGAGCACTGGCTCGAGGTGACGGCGGCGCTGGTCGACGTGCTGCGGGTCGTGGTGCTGCGGCCGCCGGCAACGGTCGACGCGCGGGCCGCCGGCATCCTCGACTCGCGGCTGCGCACCCGCGCGGCGGTGCTGGTCGTGTGGGGCGACTGGCCCCGGGTCGAGGCGCGGGTGAGCATCGAGGAGTCGCGCTGGACCGGTCCCGTCGCCGGCGGTGGCCGCCTGCACGAGCGTCACGCCCGGGTCGTCGTGCGCCGGGGTGCCCGACCGCCCCAGCGCGCCGAGCTGACCTGGCCCGGGGTCCGCGTCGTGACGCCGGTGCTGGCCGACCTGCGCGAGGCGTCGGGGTGACCACCCCGTGAGGGTGCTCGTGGTCTGGTGCCCCGACTGGGCGGTCGTCGCCGGTCTCGCCGAGGCCGAGAAGCCACCGCGCACGCCGGCCGCGGTCCTGTCGGCCAACATCGTCGAGGTGTGCAACGGCCCCGCACGGTCCGAGGGCGTGCGCCGCGGCCACCGCCGTCGTGACGCCCAGGCCCGCTGCCCCGAGCTCGAGCTGCTGGCGGCCAACCCCGACCGTGACGCGCGGGCGTTCGAGCCCGTCCTGGCCACCGTCGAGGACCTCCGACCCGGGGTGGCCGCGTTGCGCCCGGGCCTGCTCGCCGTACGCGCCCCTGGCAGCTGGTTCGGCACCGAGGCCAACGCGGCGGCCACCGTCTGCCAGGCGCTGGTCGAGATCGGCGTGTGGGACCTGCGGATCGGGGTCGCCGACGACCTCTTCACCGCCGAGCAGGCCGCGCGCACCGCCGACGTGCAGGGCTGGGAGGTCGTGCCCGTCGGTGGCTCGGGGGCCTTCCTGCGCACGCTGCCCGTCCACGTCCTCGAGGGCGACGGCGCCCAGGGGCGCGAGGTCGTCAGCCTGCTGCAGCGGCTCGGGCTCACCACCCTCGGCGACCTGGCGGCGCTGCCCGGCGAGGCTGTCGAGCACCGGCTCGGACGCTACGGCGCTTCCGTCTGGCGCCGGGCCAGGGGCGAGGACCCGGCTCTCTTCGCAGCGCGCACCCCGCCGCCCGAGCTCGAGGCCGAGGTCGCGTTCGAGCCGCCGCTCGACTCGGTCGAGGCGATCACCTTCAGCGTCCGGACCACGGCCGAGCGGTTCCTCTCCCAGCTCGCCCGCCACCAGCTGGTCGTCACCGGGGTGCGCATCGAGGCCGAGTCCGACGGGGCGGTGTGCTCGCGGCGCACCTGGCTGCACCCGCGTCACTTCGGTCCCCGCGACCTCGTCGACCGCGTCCACTGGCAGCTGCAGTCGGGGGTCGCGGGCTCTGGAGTGCGCTCGCGCAAGGACTCCGGCGCGGTGCGCGCGCCGATCGACCGGGTCCGCTTCGTGCCCGAGGTCGTGGAGCCGGCGGCCGCCCACGGCGAGGCGCTGTGGGGCGGCGCGGCCGACGACCTCGTCGAGCGCGGCGTGGCGCGGGTGCAGGGGATGGTCGGGTTCGACGCCGTACGCCGGCCGGTGCTGCAGGGCGGTCGCCACCCCGCCGCCCGCCAGGCGCTCGTGCCCTGGGGCGAGCGCGCCGTCGACCTGCGTCCGGTCGACCGGCCCTGGCCCGGACGGGTGCCCGGCCCGGCCCCGGTGCGCGTCTTCGCCGCCCCGCCGCTCGCCGAGGTGGTCGACGAGGGCGGGCGGTCGGTGGCCGTCACCGAGCGGGGCGTGGTGACGTCCGAGCCGTGCCGCTTCCGGCTGGGGGCGGGGGTGCTGCCGTGGCAGCCGGTCTCGGCGTGGGCCGGACCGTGGCCGGTCGACGAGTCGTGGTGGTCGGGGGGCGCGGGGCTGTCCGCGCGCTTCCAGGTCGTGGGCGCCGACGGGCGGGCGTGGCTGTTGCTGCGGGCGCCGGACGGCTGGACGTTGGAAGCGGGTTACGACTGATGGGGCGTAGGAGCGGACCGGGTCCGGTCCATCGCCTGCGGGGGTCTCGACACGGGCTCGCCGGGGGCTCGCCCGGCTCGACCACCGTGGGGACGTCCGTGCAGGGGGGTGGTGGCTGATGGGCTGGAACAACCCATCGATGAAGTGGAAGGAGCTCGAGGCGCGGCTCAGCGGGCTGCCGGGTGCCGACGACGCGCCGGTCTCGCGCCGCAAGCGGGGCGCGACGGAGGCGCGGACGATCCTGCGGCCGAGCGACGCGACGCCCTACGCCGAGCTGCACTGCCACAGCCACTTCAGCTTCCTCGACGGGGCGAGCTCGCCGGCCGAGCTCGTCGAGGAAGCGGTGCGGCTGGGGCTGCACGCGTTGGCGATCACCGACCACGACGGGTTCTACGGCGCGCCGATGCTGGCCGAGGCCGCGGCGGCCTACGACCTGCTGACCGTCTACGGCGCCGAGCTGTCGCTGGGGCTCAGCGGCCCGCAGAACGGCGTGCCCGACCCGGAGGGGAGCCACCTGCTGGTGCTCGCGCGCGGTGTCGAGGGCTACCACCGGTTGTCCGGGGCGATGACCGAGGCGCACCTGCGTGGTGACGAGAAGGGCCGGCCCGTCTACGACCTCGACCAGCTCGGCGAGCAGGGACGCGGTCACTGGGTGGTGCTCACCGGGTGCCGCAAGGGGGCGGTGCGCCAGGCGCTCGCCCGGGGGGACGAGCGCGCGGCGGCAGCAGCGCTCGACCG
>NZ_JAURVJ010000070.1 GCF_030655615.1 Nocardioides sp. | reverse complement strand
CCCGACCAGGACCACGGGTGCGCGCGCCCAGGACCGCAGCGCGCTGCCGGGGTCGGCGGCGACGTCGGGGGCGACACCGGCGGCCGCGGCGAGGCGGAGCAGCTCGTCGCGCAGGGCGGGATCGGCGGTGACGAGGAGCGGGGCGCGGCGGGCGAGGTGGTGGTCATGGGTGCGGAGGGCCTGGTCGAGGGTCATGGAGCGAGGTTTCCCGCACCGTGGGCTCGGCCGCCCCCGGCACCGTGCGGCCTGTGGAGAGAGCGCCGGGATCCCCCGCCTGTGGACGACTCCGGGTCAACTGCACAGGCCAGCCAGCTGGTGAACCCGCGCCTGCACCGGCCCGGCGCACCCTGCGGGTGGAGCCGACCCACCTACGATGAGCCCATGGCCCGCGCCGCGGCGTTCTTCGACCTCGACAAGACGATCATCGCCAAGTCGAGCACGCTCGCGTTCTCCAAGCCGTTCCAGGCCGGCGGGCTCATCTCCCGGCGGGCCGTGCTGCGCTCGGCCTACGCCCAGTTCGTCTTCCTCGCCGGTGGCGCCGACCACGACCAGATGGAGAAGCTGCGGCAGTTCATGTCGAGCCTCGTCGCCGGGTGGGACGTCGCGACCGTCCGCGAGATCGTCGCCGAGACCCTCCACCACGTCGTCGACCCGATCGTCTACGACGAGGCCGTCAGCCTCATCGCCGAGCACAGCCTCGCCGGACGCGACGTCGTGATCGTGTCGGCCTCCGGGACCGAGGTCGTCGAGCCGATCGGCGAGCTCCTCGGCGCCGACTACGTCGTGGCGTCGCGGCTCGAGGTCGTCGACGGCAAGTACACCGGCGAGATCGACTACTACGCGTTCGGCAAGGAGAAGGCCCGCGCGATGGTGCGGCTGGCCGAGGAGCGCGGCTACGACCTGGCGCAGTGCTACGGCTACAGCGACTCGGTCACCGACGTCCCCATGCTCGAGGCCGTCGGCTTCCCGCACGCGGTCAACCCCGACAAGGACCTGCGCAAGGAGGCCGCCTCGCGCGGCTGGCCGGTGCTGGTCTTCGTCAAGCCCGTCGCCCTGCGCACGCGCGTCCCCCTCCCCCCGGCCGGGCCGACGCTGGCCGCGCTCGCCGTCGGCGGCGCCGTCGCGGTCGGCGGGGTGATGTGGGTCAACCGCAAGAAGACGCGCGGCGCCTGACGTCGGACCGAGGCCGTCAGGCCGAGTGCTGGTAGGCCGGGTAGGTCACGTAGCCGTCGTCGCCGCCCATGAACTGCTTCGCCTCGTCGTACGGCGCGATCGGCAGCCCGGCCCGGAGCCGCTCGACCAGGTCGGGGTTGCTGATGAACGCCCGCCCGAACGAGATCAGGTCGGCGCCCAGCCCGAGCCAGTGGTCGGCGGCCGCGCGGTCGGCATGCCGGGGGCCGCCCGGCATCACGGGGTTGACGATCAGCGTGCCGGGCCAGGCGCGGCGCAGGTCGACGAGCACCTCCTCGGAGGTCGTCGCCTCGAGGTGCACGTAGGCCAGGTCGAGCGGCGTGAGCTCGGCCAGCAGCGCGAGGTAGTGCTCGCGCACATCGGTCTCCAGCGCGCCCCAGATGCCCGAGCCGGGCGAGAGCCGGATGCCGGTGCGCGGGCCGCCCACCGCGTCGACGACCCCCGAGACCGCCTCGACGGCGAAGCGGATGCGGTTGGCGACCGAGCCGCCGTAGCGGTCGGTGCGCAGGTTGGCGCTGGTCGAGAGGAACTGCGTGATCAGGTAGCCGTTGGCGCCGTGCAGCTCGACCCCGTCGAACCCGGCCTCGACCCCGCGAGCCGCGGCGTCGGCGTACGACGCGGCCTGCTCGGGGATCTCGTCGAGGGTGAAGGCGCGCGGCACCGGCGCGGGCGCCATGCCGGTCGGGGTGAAGACCTCGCCCGACGCCGGTACGGCGGACGGCCCGGCCGGCTGCAGGCCGGTGGTGTCGGGGTGCGAGACGCGGCCGCCGTGCATGAGCTGGGCGAAGATCCGGCCGCCGTTGACGTGCACGGCGTCGGTGACCGGCCGCCAGGACGCGACCTGCTCGTCGGTGTGGAGACCGGGCGTGCCGGGGTTGGACTGGCCCAGCAGGCTGGGCTGCACGCCCTCGCTGACGAGGAGGCCCGCACTGGCGCGCTGCGCGTAGTAGGTCGCCATCGACGGCGTCGCCAGGCCGCCCTCGGCGGCGCGGACGCGGGTCATCGGCGCCATGACGACGCGGTTGGGGAGCGCGAGGCCGCTGAGGTCGGCCCGGTCGAAGAGGGTGCGTGGAGTAGTCATGGTGCTAGCGTGAACCCTGACACTGACGTCAGAGGCAAGTCCTGTCCGTGAGAGGTGGACCACAGTGCGCATCGGAGAGCTGGCCGACAAGGTCGGCGTGAGCGTGCGGTCGCTGCGCTACTACGAGGAGCAGGGGCTGCTCGTCTCGACCCGCAGCCCCTCCGGCCAGCGCCACTACGTCGAGGCCGACGTGGCGCACGTCCTCTTCCTCCAGCGGATGTACGCCGCCGGCCTGTCCAGCCGCACCATCCTCGAGCTGCTGCCGTGCTCGATGGCCCCGAGCGAGGGCAACTCCGACGCCGCCTTCGAGCGGCTCGTCGAGGAGCGCGACCGCATCACCGCCCACATCGACGAGCTCATCGGCACCCGCGACTCCCTCGACGGCCTCATCGCGACCAACCGCGCGCACCGCGCGACCCTCAGGTCCAGCGCCTGACCTGCACCCGACCCGACCGGCTGGCTGGCTGGCTGGCTGGCTGGCTGGCCGGAACGTTCCATCTCGCCAGGACCAGCAGCGACTCCTAGCGTCGGTCCATGAACTTCGACCAGCTCGGCTACACCGCGGAGAAGGCCGGCCCGTCCGGCACCTCGACCGACACGGTCCCCGGTGCCGAGCCGCCGGCGGTCGCGCTCCGCCTCGTGACGACGTACGACGACCGCACCCGTCGGGTCGACATCGCCCTCGCCGGACCCGAGTCGGTCGCCATCGAGGACGGCGAGACGACGACCTTCCCGACCGAGCGGCTGTGGCCCGTCGTGCGCGGCCTGCTGCCGCCGATGCACCAGCTCAAGGCCGACCCCGAGGGCCGGCCCGCGACCGACAACCGCAACCCCGGACCGGGCTTCGCCGAGGACTGCCGCGCGTTCGTCGCGCTGGCCACCGTGGTCGACGAGCAGGTCAGCGTCCGCACCTGGCTGGCGACCGACGAGGAGCTCTGGTCGGTCACCCCGCGGGCCGACGGCAGCACCGACATCAGCCCCGCGCCCGACGGAGCCGTCGCCGACCTGCTGGTCTGGGACGTCACCGCGGCGCTCGAGGTGCTCGTGGCCGAGGCCGAACGGCGCGCGTCATGACGACCCTCGGGATGGACACCGAGGCCGGGCTGGCCGCGAGCACCGAGCTCGACCAGGGCTCGCAGAAGATCGCCGAGCTCGCCACCCGCCTCGACAGCGCCCTGCGGTCCTTCGACTGGACCGGCACCGACGCCGAGCGCACGCTCGACACCTGGCAGCAGAGCGAGAAGCCCACCCTCGACACCACGGTGACCCAGCTCGCGTCGATGGCCCTGCTCATCCGCCAGGAGGCGCAGGCGCAGGACACCGTCTCGGGCGACGGCACCACCGCCGGCGGTGCCGCGGGCGCCACCACCTCTCAACCCCAGGGGTTCCTGGGCAAGGTCGGCCAGTTCATCACCGACCGGATCTCCGCGGTCTACGACGGCGTGGTCCGCACGCTCGGCCACACCGGCGACTTCCTCGGCAAGGTCGGTGACGTCCTCACCGGTCGCGAGGACCACTCGGTCTCCGAGATCGCGGCGAGTGCCCTGCTCGCGATGGGCGCGGGCGTCGGCACCGCGGTCAACGCGGTGACCGGCAAGGACGAGCACTGGTTCGGCGAGGGCGCCGGGGTCGCCGGCGTACCGACCACCGTCGCCAACGACGCCGCCCAGGGCGGCCTCTACTCCCCCGCGCTCGCCCGCCCCACCGACCTGCCGAGCCTGATGCAGAGCGTCACGGACTCCTACCAGGTCGGCAAGGACCCCGGCAACGGCTGCGGCGACGTGCGGATCACCCGCGTCGACAACGGCAACGGCCCGGCCTACGTCGTGTCGATCCCCGGCACCGAGACCTGGTCGCCGACCGCCGGGTCCGAGCCCCGCGACCTCTCCGCCAACCTCCAGCTCGTCGCCGGCAACCCGACCGCGGCGGCCGAGTCGGTGCGCGCGGCGCTCGACGCCGCCGGGATCCCGCCCGGCTCGCCGGTGATGCTCGTGGGCCACAGCCAGGGCGGCATCATCGCGGGCCAGCTCGCGTCGGACCCCGCGTTCGTCGAGCGCTACGGCATCACCAACGTGATGACCTACGGCGCCCCCATCGACCACATGCAGCTCGCCCCGGGCGTCGAGGCGCTCCAGGTGCAGCACCGCTTCGACGTGGTGCCGCGGCTCGACCTCGGCGGTGTCGACGTCAACGGCGTCAACTCCAACACCCACGTCACCGGCGTCACCCTCGCCAGCCCCGGCGGCGTGTTCGGCGTGGTCACCAACCACGACCACACGGAGTACATCAACTCGGTCCGCGAAGCCATGGCCGGCGACAGCGACGCCGCCCGTATCCTGCGGGACTACCAGTCCACGCTGTCACCGTTCCTCGTCACCCCGACGGGGACCGCGACCGCGATCGACGTGCCGGTGAGCCGCCGGCCCTGACCCGCCACTCACCTGCCACCGACCCGCTGAGGGAGACCGCCATGGGCCTCTTGTCCAAGATGCTCGGCGGCCGCCCGGGCGAGACCGCGATCAACGAGACCCTTGGCGACGCCGTGCGCGTGCTGCCCGGCGTCACCGCCCACACCCTGCGCTACAACCACCAGCCCAACGCGTCGGGCGCGGTGTCGGGGGTGGTCGACGTGGTCGACTCCTCGACGTTCCTCGAGGTGCTGCGGACCGTGCGCCGGGTGCTCGACGGGCTCCTCGGCTCCGGCGCCGACCGGGTGACGTTCTACCTCACCGGCCGCACGCCCGACGGGGTCTCGGTGACCCCGGGCGACCTCGGCCTCAGCCAGCCGCCGACCGGGCGCGAGATCGCCCAGCGCCTGCTCTCCTGACGGCATCTGGGCGACACGCTCGCCGCGCCCGACACGCCAAAGTCAAGCCTTGTACCTGGCTGGCAACAGGCGTACACATGTGACCAGCAGCACAACTCCAGAGCAGCACGTGATCCGGGTACCCACGCGGCGAACCACCCTTCTTGAGGGCGCCTGCCATCGGGATACTCCCGGGACAGCAAGCTGAGATTGCACGCTTGGTAGCCAGCGGTTCACGTGTCAGCGGTGGCGTCCAGGTCCCTCGTGACCTGGGCGCCACCTGCACGTCACCGGCCAGCCGGCGGCGAGGAACGAGCAGCAGGCGTGGGGCCGGGGAGGTTGAGCAAGCGACGTGGGTGAGCCTGCGAACCCACGCCGGCGCGTCGAAACGTCACCGGCCAGCCGGCTGCGAGGAACGAGCAGCAGGCGTGGGGCCGGGGAGGTTGAGCAAGCGACGTCAGCTCGAGGTCAGCCGGCGTCGGCCGCGGCCCGGCGGAGCGGGCTCGCCTCGGCCGCGGCGGCGTAGGCCTCGGCGGCATAGAGCGTCCACGCGTGGACGCCGGCCGCGCCGCCCTCGGCGTAGCCGCGCAGGTTGGACTCGTAGGCCTCGCGCAGGGCCAGGTGCCCGGCCTCCGGCACGATCAGCGACTTCTCGTCGACGCCACGGGCGACCAGCACCAGTCGCTCGACGGCCCGGGCCACGATGCCGTTGTGCGACGGGAACGGCGCGGCCGTGACGAGCTCGGCGTGGACGAGGCCGGCGACGAGCAGGGCCGGGGCGTCGGTGGTCGAGGTGAGCACCGCGGCCACGTCGCGCAGCCGGGCGGCCGACTCGGCGTCGCGGGGCCGGCCGAGCCGGTCGTCCTCGACCGAGCCGTTGGCGGCGAGGGCGTGCACGCGGGCCAGCGCCTGCAGGGGCGAGCGGCCGAGCGTCGGGGCCAGCGACAGCAGCTCGGTCGAGACCCGCACGCTGTCGCCCGCGACCTCGTCGCCCTCGCCCGAGCGCACCTGCGCGAGCGTCGCGGTCGACCCCTCGAGCACGGCGCTGGCGTGCGCCCCGCGCAGCAGCGACTCGGCCGTCGTCTCGGGCGTCGTACGACGCAGCCCACGGTCGCGGAGCACGACGTCGATCCCGTCGCGCGCGGCCGCGTAGGCCGACGGGACGCCCTCGAGCGTCACCAACCAGGCCAGGGGATCCGCGGTCACCGCCTCACGCTACCGAGCGCACCACCCCGCGCGGACAGTGGCCGCGCGTCGGCCCACCCGAGCCCCGCGCGCGCCGTACGATCGTCCTCGATGAGCACGGACCCCCAGCGCCACGCGCGTTCCTTCGGCGGCGTGGCCGACGCCTACGACCGCGGACGCCCGTCCTACCCCGACGCCGCCGTCGCGTGGCTCGTCGGCGAGCGCCCGGTGACGGTCCTCGAGCTCGGCGCGGGCACCGGCAAGCTGACCGAGCGGCTGGTCGCCGCGGGCCACGACGTCCACGCCACCGAACCCGACGAGGCGATGCTCGCGATCCTGCGGCGCCGCCTGCCCGACGTCCGCACCTCAGCCACCGGCGCCGAGGAGATCCCGGTCGCCGACCAGTCCGTCGACGTGGTCGTCGCCGCGCAGTGCTTCCACTGGTTCGACCCCGAGGTGGCGCTCCCCGAGATCGCCCGCGTGCTCCGTCCCGGCGGCCACCTCGCGGCGGTCTGGAACCAGCGTGACGAGCGCATCCCGTGGGTCCGCAAGCTCGGCCGGGTCATCGGCACCCAGGACAACCTGACCGACCCGCTGGTCGCGGTCGAGACCTCGACCGACTTCCACGAGGTCGACGACGCGGCCTTCAAGCACTGGCAGGTCGTCGACCGCCGCTCGATCCAGGACCTCGTCCGCTCCCGCTCCAACGTCGCCGTCCTCGGCGAGGCCGAGCGCGAGCGCGTGATGGCCGAGCTGCTCGCGCTCTACGACGACTACGGCCGCGGCATGGACGGCATGCAGCTGCCCTACCAGGCGCGCTGCTTCCGCGCCCGCGTCGCCGAGCGGGCCGTGCCCGTCCCGGAGCCCCGGCTCGAGCCGACGGTGCCGATCGCCCTCGCCGGCGACGACCCGATGGTCGACTCCGCCGACACCATCCCGCGCGTCGCCGCCGGGTTCGAGGACACCGGCACGCTGCTCATCGACTTCCGCTGAGGGGGCGCCCGGCCGGCCGGCGCTCATGGACCGACGGGCAGAGTGACCGAGCCCGACCCCGGCGACTCGATCTGCACGTCCGTCCACGGAGTCACCGCTCGCACCGGACCCGCCGCTCGGCCTGGCAGATGTCGCGACCGGCCCGTCCGTCGGCCCGGTCGAGGCCGGGACCTCCGAGCAGCACGTCGTCGCGGCGACCGCCCTGGAGCACGTCGTCACCCGGGCCCCCGACCACCCGGGCGGACGGCTCGGTCGCCGTGCCGGGGCAGTAGTGCCGCCAGACCGTGAGCCGGTCGTCGCCCCGGAGGCCGATGATGCGGGTCGACCGGCAGCCGTAGCCGCGCAGCCGCTCGTCCCGGCTGCTCCCGCGCATGACCAGCGAGGCGCTGGGGACCGCGGCCGTCACCGCCTCCATCCCGGCCAGCTCGTACGACGTCCGCGCGGTCACCGCGGTACCCGACTGCAGGTTGACGGTCAGCCCCTCGTAGGCGTAGAGCTTCACCAGGTCGGTGCCCGCGCCACCGGCCAGCCGGTGCAGCGTCCCGGGCTCCGTCATGAGGACGTCGACCACGTCGTCGCCCGCACCCATCGCCGCTTCGGCCCGACCGTCGGAGACCAGTGTCTGCGGGCCCGGACCGCCGACGAACCGCAACGACTCGGCGCCGTACACGGAGAAGGTCTCGGTCCCCGCGAAACGCAGCCAGGGCTGGCCGTCACGGGTGCCACGGCCCTCCGGGACGTCGATCACCAGGGCCCCCGGCGCGTCCGCCAGGGCTCCCAGGGAGTCCGTCCCCGGCCCGCCGTCCACGAAGCCTGGCCCGGTCATCCCGAGCGGGCGCAGGTCGGCCTGGTCGTCCCCCGCGCCGAGACGGATGACGTCCTGGACGCCATCGCGTCCCTGCGCCATGACGGTGTCGTCGCCGCCGCGGGTGTCGACCACGTCGCGGGTGGTGTCGGGCTGCGAGGTGGTGTCCTCGCCCGCCCCGGTGGCGACCGTCTCGTCACCCGGACCGCCGGAGAACCGGTCGGAGCCCGGACCCAGCGTCACGTCGAGGGACCGGCGGCTGCTGCCGACCGCGACCACGCGGTCCGGGCCGTCCCCGGTCCGCACGAAGGCGAGGTCCGTGCGCCCGCGCGGGTTGGTCACGCACACCAGGTCGGCGCCGCCGCGGGTGTCGACGGAGCCGGCACCGGCGGTGACCACGACGTCACGACCCGCCGTACCCTCGATGCGGTCCTCGCCGGCGGGCGCCCCGACGACGGTCGCCCGCTGCCCCTGGCAGGTCGGCGGGGCCGCGTCACCGGGAGCGGTCGGCAGCACGACGATCACGGCCAGCACCAGGGTCAACGGTCCGAGGGTTCGTCTCATGCCAGGACAACGCGGGGCGGTCGCCGCGCGTTGACGCCGAGGTGTGGTCGGATGACGCCATGGCGCACCTGTGGCGACGGACACACCTCGGCACCGAGGCCGACCGCGCCACGTTCCGGACGCTCCACCGCGCCTCGCTCGCCTCGCCGGCGCTGCGCGAAGGACTCACCGAGGACAGCGCGACCCGGGCGGCCGGGCACCTGCGGGCGCTGCTCGGCACCCCCGCCCTGGCCGTCACCGACACCGCCGGCTGC
This sequence comes from Nocardioides sp., assembly GCF_030655615.1. Lineage (GTDB taxonomy): Bacteria > Actinomycetota > Actinomycetes > Propionibacteriales > Nocardioidaceae > Nocardioides. The sequence continues at coordinate 16,506 of NZ_JAURVJ010000070.1, read as the reverse complement.
CTGACCTGGGACGGCGCGGGCGGCCACCACGCCGACCAGGTCCCGGCCCTGCTCGGCGCCACGCTCGAGCGCGGCCGCACCCGCAGCTTCGACCGCGGCGACCTGGTCTGCGACACCACCGGGTGCGAGGTGCGGACCGCGGTGGTCAGCCCCCTCGTCGTCGACGACCGCATCGTCGGCACCCTGGCCGCGTTCGCGCCCTACCAGACCGCCGGGCTCGCCCGGGCCACCGACGAGGTCGCGACGTGGGTGTCGGGGCAGCTGGCGCTGGCCGAGCTCGAGCTGTCGCGGACCCGGCTGGCCGAGGCCGAGGTGCGGGCGCTGCGGGCCCAGATCAGCCCCCACTTCATCTACAACAGCCTGGGGGCGATCGCGAGCTTCGTGCGCACCGATCCCGACCGCGCGCGGGAGCTCCTCCTGGAGTTCGCCGACTTCACGCGCTACTCGTTCCGCCGCCACGGCGACTACACGACGCTGGCCGAGGAGCTGCGCTCGATCGAGCGCTACCTGCTGCTCGAGCAGGCGCGGTTCGGCGACCGGCTGCAGGTGACGCTGAGCGTCGCGCCCGAGGTGCTGACGGTGGCGCTGCCGTTCCTCTGCGTCCAGCCGCTCGTCGAGAACGCCGTGCGCCACGGTCTCGAGGGCGTCGACCGCACCGGCCACGTGCGGATCACCGCGCGCGACCGCGGACTCGACTGCGTCATCGAGGTCGAGGACGACGGCGCCGGCGAGGACCCGGAGCGCGTGCGCCGGGCCCTGGCCGGGGACACCGCGCTCGACTCCGTCGGCCTGGGCAACGTCGACGCCCGGCTGCGCTCGACGTACGGCGACGACTACGGTCTGGTCGTCGAGACCGCACCCGGGGCCGGGACCAGGGTGGTCGTGCGGGTGCCGAAGTTCGCGGCGGGGGTGTCGGCATGACCGGGACGACAGCAGGGCTGCGGGTGCTCGTGGTCGACGACGAGCGGCCGTCGCTCGACGAGCTCGAGTTCCTCCTCTCGCGCGACGAGCGCGTCGCGTCGGTGCGGACCTGCCACTCGGCCACCGACGGCCTGCGCGTGCTGCGCGAGGGCGACGTCGACTGCGTCTTCCTCGACATCCAGATGCCCGGGCTGACCGGGCTCGAGCTCGCCGAGGTCCTGACCCGCTTCAAGGAGCCGCCGCCGGTCGTCTTCGTCACCGCCCACGAGGCGCACGCCGTCGACGCGTTCGACCTGCGCGCCGTCGACTACGTGCTCAAGCCGGTGCGTGCCGAGCGCCTCGCCGAGGCCGTACGCCGGGTGGTGGACGGCGGCGGAGCCCGCGAGCACAGCGCTCCTGCGGTCGCCGATCTCCAGATCCCTGTCGAGCGTGGGGGTGTGACGCGCTTCGTGCCGCGCTCGACGGTCTCCCACGTCGAGGCCCAGGGCGACTACGCCCGCCTCCACACCTCCGCCGGCAGCCACCTGCTGCGGGTGCCGCTGTCCACGCTCGAGGAGGAGTGGGCCGACGCCGGCTTCGTCCGCATCCACCGCTCGGTGCTCGTGGCGACGGCGCACGTCTCGCAGGTGCGGATGGAGGCCGGGCGGTGCACGGTCGTCGTGGGCGACGGCGCCGAGCTGGTCGTCAGCCGCCGCAACACCCGCGAGCTGCGGGAGCGGTTGCTGCACCGGAGTGACTCATGACGCCGAGTGGATGTCCACGGTCGTGAGCGGCACCCAGCCGGAGCCACCTCGCCGCGTCCGGGTCACCGGGCCCGACCGGCGCCCGCGACCTCGACCCCGCACGGGTGACATCGACGACGGGACACCGCTGGGCGGGGTCTACCTGGGGTCGCTGCTGCGCGAGCAGCTGCTGCTCGCCGGCCGCATCCTCGGCCTGCTCGCGCTCACCGTCGGCAGCCTGCCGCTCGTGTTCTTCCTGGTGCCCGGGCTCGACGACGTACACCTGCTCGGGCTGCCGATGGCGTGGCTGGTGCTGGGGGTGCTCGTCTATCCGTGGCTGGTGCTGCTCGGCTGGCGCTACGTGCGGCGCGCCGAGCGCAACGAGCGCGACTTCGCGGAGCTGATGGGCGAGGTCGAGAAGTGAGCAGTGCTCCGGGTTTGATTGCGGTCGTCCTCGTCACCCTGGCCACGCTGGCGATCGGCACCTGGGGACTACGGTTCTCCCGGACGACCTCGGACTTCTTCGTGGCCAGCCGCACCGTCCGACCGGGGCTCAACGCGAGCGCGATCGGGGGTGAGTACCTCAGCGCCGCGTCGTTCCTGGGCGTCGCCGGGCTGCTGCTGACGTTCGGCGCCGAGATGCTCTGGTACCCGATCGGCTGGACCGCCGGCTACCTCGTCCTCCTCGTCCTGGTGGCCGCGCCACTGAGGCGCAGCGGCGCCTACACGCTGCCCGACTTCGCGGAGGCGCGGCTCGACTCGCGGCGTGTCCGCAACCTCTGCAGCCTGCTGGTGGTGGCGATCGGCTGGCTCTACCTGCTGCCGCAGTTCGAGGGCGCCGGTCTCACCCTGACCGCCGCGATCGACGCGCCGCGGTGGGTCGGACCGGTCGTGGTCGGCGCGGTCGTGCTGGTCAACGTCGGGTCGGGCGGGATGCGCAGCATCACCTTCGTGCAGGCCTTCCAGTACTGGCTCAAGCTCAGCGCGATGCTCGTCCCCGCCGCCGTGCTGCTGGTCGTCTGGGCCGGCGACGAGGTGAGCGGGCCGAGCGCGACGGCCGGTGACTGGTCGGTGCCGCTCGGTGACGGCGGCGCACAGGGCCTCTACACGACGTACTCGCTGGTGCTCGCGACGTTCCTCGGCACGATGGGCCTGCCCCACGTCGTCGTGCGGTTCTACACCAACCCCGACGGCCGGGCCGCCCGACGTACGACGCTCGCGGTGCTGGCGCTGCTGGGTGCGTTCTACGTCCTGCCGCCGGTGTACGCCGCCCTCGGCCGCGCCTACGGGGCCGAGCCCGCCGCGTCCGACAGCCTCGTGCTCGAGCTGCCGCGGCTGATCGCGCCCGGGCTGCTCGGCGACGTCCTCACCGGCATGGTGACGGCGGGCGCGTTCGCGGCGTTCCTGTCGACGAGCTCGGGCCTCGCGATCGCGGTCAGCGGCGTGCTCACGCAGGACGTCACCGCGCGCCGGCTGCCCCGGCTCGGGGACCTTGCGGCCTTCCGGCTGGCGACGCTCGCGGCCGTCGCCGTACCCCTGCTGGCGACGCTGGTCCTGCCCGACTTCGGCGTCGCGCGGGCGGTCGGGCTGGCGTTCGCGGTGGCGGCCTCGACGTTCTGCCCCCTGCTGGTGCTGGGGATCTGGTGGCGCGGCCTCACCGCCGCCGGTGCCGTCGCGGGACTGCTGACCGGTGGCGCGGGCTCGGTCGCCGCGGTCGCCTGGACGCTGTTCAGCCGGACGGCGGACGACGTCCGCGAGGGCTGGTTCGACGTGGTCGTCGGGCAGCCCGCCGCGTGGTCGGTGCCGCTGGCGTTCGCCGCGATGGTGCTGGTGTCACGGCGTACGACGGCACCGGGCCACGCGCGCCGCTTCATGGTGCGGCTGCACACCCCGGAGACGGTCGAGCTCGACCGGTCCTGACGAGCCGGGTCAGGAGAGCTCGCAGCCGAGCTCGAGCTCGGCCCGGCAGGTGTCGCGCCCGTTGGCGCCGTAGGCCCGGTCGTCGCCGGTCCCGCCGATGAGCCGGTCGGGGCCCCAGCGCCCGTAGAGGGTGTCGTCGCCGGGGCCGCCGGTGAGGGCGACGACGCCGTTGACGGGGACCGGGCAGTCCGGCAGCGGCCAGCCGCCCTCCTGGGGGAAGGTCCGCGAGCGGAGGCGGTCGTCGCCACCGAAGCCCCGCACCGAGCCGCCGCACGCCTCGGCGACGAGCTTCTCGGGGGCGTCGGAGCCGCGGAGGACGGCGCGCTGGGCGATGACCGCGAGGTCCTCGACGCCGGGGATGGTGGAGGCCGAGGTGGCTTCGTCGGTCGTGCAGCGGTAGGTGTCGCGGGCGAGGTCGGCGGTGGCGGTGCCCTGGCAGACGCCGATGTCGGCGAAGTCGCGGCCCGGCCCGCCGTCGAACGTGCCGGGGAGCGGTGCGACGTGCGTCAGCACGACGTCGTCGCCGCCGCCCATCTGGGCGCCGTCGATCTTGTAGGACTCGACCGTCTCGTTGCGCGCGCTGCCGATGAAGCGGAACGACCCCACCTCGGCGTTCATCGCGAAGCGCTCGAAACCGTCCCAGGACAGGGTCGGGACGCCGTCGGCGGTCGCGGTGCCGGTGGCCGCGGTGTTGGTCACGAGCCACTCAGCCCCGCCGAGCGGGTCGGGCGGGCCCGGGACGACCTGGTCGGGGAGGGGCCCGTAGAGCAGCAGCTGGTCGGAGTCACGTCCGCCGACGAACCGGGCCCCCTCGCCGGCCACCCGGTTGGCGAGGTAGAGGTCGTCGCGGCCGGGGCCGAGGTCGATGTCGTCGACGAGCCCGCCGTACGGCGCCCCGGAGGAGACCGAGTCGGGACCGCCTCCGGTGCTGATGACGTCACGGTCGTCGCGCGACCCCTCGCTGTCGTCGCCGGCGAAGACGTCGTCCTTGCGCGACCCGCCCACGTAGGTGTCGCTGCCACTGCCCAGGTCGACCTGGACCACGCGGCCGGCCCGGTTGAGCACCCGGTCGTCGCCCGCGCCGGTGGAGATCTGGGTGGTCAGGCGGTCGCCGCGCGCGGTGATGCACACCAGGTCGTCGCCGCCACGGGTCCCGACGACCTGCGCGCCGCCGGTGATCATCACGTCGTCGCCCGCGGTGCCGACCAGCCCGCCCTGGCCGTGCCCGACGATCGTGGCCGGCCGCCCCGCACAGGTCGGGCCCACGGCCTGCGCGCTGTCGACGTACGACGTCACGAGGGCGGGCGCGAGCAGGGGCAGGAGGAGCAGCGGTCGCAGGTTCACAGGATCCTTCCTACGCTCACTGGTCGGGAAAACCTAGGACTCAGGACTCGCACCGGACCCGAGCCTCGGCCAGGCAGGTGTCGTTGCCGGCGGCACCGTCGGCGGAGTCCGTCCCCTCACCGCCGTCCAGGAGGTTGTCGGCGCGGTTGCCGATCAGGACGTCGTCCCCACCGTCGCCGTGGACCTCGCCGGTGATCCCGTCGCAGTCGAAGTCCTCGTCGAAGAACCCCTCGACCGCCTCGAGCCGGTCGTCACCCCCACCGCCGCGGACGACGACGTCGCAGCCGTAGGCCGACAGCTTGTCGGCCGTGTCGCCGCCCTGGATGGTGACCCGGGCGCCGACCCCGAGGTAGGTGTCGAACCCTGCGAACCGGACGTCGGGCAGCGTCCCGGTCGTGCTGGCCGTGCCACCCGGGACGTCGATGAGCAGGTCCTCGCCCGCGACCGTGAGGGCGTCGGTCCCAGCACCGCCGTCGACGTCGATCGACGGCGGGCTCTGTGCCCAGCCGACGAAGACGCTGTCACCGCCTCCGCCCATCGCCGCCTCGAGCCGGGAGACACCCCCCGCGTTGAGCTGCTCCCCGGCGTCGCTGCCGGTGAACCGCAACCGGCCGCTCACGGCGAGCCGGAGGTCGTAGGTCTCGAAGTCCTCGTGCGCGACGACCGGGGTGCCGTCGCTGGTGATGGTCCCGGCCGGCACGTCGACGGCCGTGTCGAGGCCGAGGTCGGGCTCGACCATGAGCCGGTCGAAGCCGGCTCCACCGACGAGCCGACCGCCGTCGAAGCGCGTGGCGCGCAGCTCGAGGGTGTCCGAGCCCGGGCCGAGGTCGATCCGGTCACCGACGCCGCGCGGGCCTCCGGTGACGACGCTGTCGTCACCGGCACCCGTGGCGATGTCGTCGTAGGCGTCGTCGTCGCCCTCGTGGTCGCCGTTGCCGCCGTACTTGTTGCCCGTCACGCGGTCCGACCCGATCCCGCCGCGGTAGTAGTCGCGGCCCTGACCGAGCTGGGCGTAGACGGTCGCGGCGCGCCGCATCTGGACGACGACCCGGTCGTCACCTGCGAGGTCGACGACCTGGGCCGTGCGGCCGGCCGAGCCCGTGACGCACACCCGGTCGTCGCCCCGCCCCGGCAGGACGAGCGACGAGCCGCGGGTGACGATCACGTCGGCACGCCGGGTGCCGCGCAGGACCTTGCGCGTGCCGTCACCGACGATCGTGGCGCGCTTGCCCTGGCACGTCGGTCGGCCGGGTGCCGCCTCGGCGGGCGACGACGTGACCGGTACGACGAGCAGCGGGACGAGCAGCAGGAGCGGGACGAGGGAGCGGGGCTTCATGTCAGGTCAACGCTGCTCGGACCCTTGGCGTTGACGCTGGCTCGATCAGTTCCCCTCGCTGCCCAGCCCCGAGCCCCGGCGAGGGGCGTCGTCGGCCAACGGCACCCACGCCTCGACGGCGGCGATGTCGGCGAGCTCGGCACCCGAGAGCGGCGGGTCGTCGAGGTCGGGACCGTCCCACGCCGAGCACTCGCAGAGCACGAGCGACACCGCCCAGCCGTCGTCGCGGAAGACGGTGACGGCCCGGACCTGGTCGTCGGGGTCGCCGGTGTCGAGCTTGCCGCGGCCGTTGGCCGCGTCGATGCTGACCGCGCCGGCCGTGGTGTCGGCGATCCGGGCGACCTCTCCGGTGGCGGTGGTCTCGCAGGTCGACGTCGCTCCGGCGGCCTCGTCCTCGGCCACGAGCGCAGCACAGGCCGCGTCGGCGTCGCCCTCGACGTAGGCGACGGCCGCGCCGGCGAAGACCGGGTAGCGGCCGTCGGCCTCCGGCCACCAGAGGAAGCGGGCGTAGTAGCGCTCGCCGGCCGCCGCGCGATAGGTGGTCTGCTGCCCGCGCGCGCGCCCGCCCGCGTTGTCCACGAAGAACGCCACCGGGCGCGTGCCGTCGAGGACGGCCGCGCCGGTGGTGGGGCCGTCGGCCGGGGGCACGCCGCCGTCGTCGCCCTGCAGCTGGAGCGCCAGCAGGGCGACGGGCACGACCACGGCGGCCGCGGCGACCGAGGCGACGACGGCCACGACGCGGCGACGACGTCGACGGCGGCCGACGTGGTGGCGGACGACGGCCAGGGCGTCGTGGCGCGGCTGGATGCCGGAGACTCCGGTGCGGAGCCGATCGAGGAGGGCGGCGTCGGGGCCGTCGAGGTCGTCGCTATCGGCCATGACCGTCCACCTTCTCCTGGGTCAGCTCCTCGCGCAGCCGGGCGAGGCCGCGCATGAGGTGGGTGCGTGCGGTGGCCGCCGAGCACCCGAGCCGGTCGGCGATGGCGGCGTGGTCGAGGTCCTCGACGGTACGCAGCACGACGGCGGCGCGCTGCTTGGGCGACAGCGTGCCGAGCGCGCGGACGAGCTGGGGATCGAAGGTCTCGGCCATCTCGACCGGGCGGTCGATGCCGTCGTACGTCGTCTCGACGGGCATCTCACGCCTGAGCCGGCGGTGGCGGTCGACGTTGAGCCGGACGAGCACGGTCTGGGCGTAGCCGCCGGGGTTCTGGTGACGCAGGCGGCGCCACCGGACGCCGACCCGCACCAGCGACTCCTGCACCAGGTCCCAGGCGTCGTGGGGGTTGCCGGTGAGCCCGTAGGCCACGCGCAGCAGGCGCGGGGTCTCGGTCGCGGCGAACTCCTCGAAGTCGAGCAGGTGGGTCGTCACCGCACCGTCCTCGAGGACCGTGGCGTCACGCCACGGCACCTCCACCGAGATCGAAGCACCGCCGGTCCTTCCCGTAGGCGCGCGTGCTGACTCCCAGACGATAGTCACGCTCGTCGCCCCCCACGGCACAGTCCCCGGATCCGGCTCACGTCAGGTCAACGCGGTGGGGGCCCGTCGCGTTGACGGCGTGGCGAGAATTCTGGATCAGTCGGCGGACAGCGCGAGGGCCCGGCGTACAACGAGCTCGACGACGAGCTCGTGGGCTCCCATGACCTCGGCGACGACCACGCCGTCGGGTGCCTCGCGGCGCACGCGGTCGTGGAAGAAGCCGGGCGAGAGGAGGTAGGGCGACACCGCGTCGCCGGGGCGGACGACGTCGATCGGCCGGGTGCCGTGGCCGGAGAGGGTGGCGAGCTCGACCGGGCCGTTCCACGCGCGGGAGAGCAGCGACACGGCGGCCATCTGGTCGCAGGTGGCCGCCTCGTCGGTGGAGCCGGCGGCGACGAGGACGACGCGCTGGCCGGCGGTGGCGCCGGCCTCGAGGAGCCGGGCGACCTGGGCCTGGGCGAGCAGCGGGTCGGGGCCGAGGGGGGCACCGAGGACGACCGGGACGTTCGCCTTGGCGACGGCCTCGGGGAGGTCGGTGCGCATGTGGAAGCCGGTCGAGAGCAGCAGCGGCACGACGACCGTGGGCGCCTCGGCCTCGATCATCACGTCGGCGAAGAGCGGCTCCGCGAGCTCGACGAACGAGACCCGGGCGGGGACGCCGAGCCGCTCACCGGCCGCGGCGGCGACGAGCCGGGCGACGTCGTTGCCCGCGAGGTTGCGGGTGCCGTGGGCGACCGTCACCAGGCTCTTGGGGGAAGACTCCACGGGCTCGATCATGCGCTGCCCGGCCGCACGCGGCCACCTCGGGTCACCTGGTGGTCCCCGCGGCCCGTTCGACGAGCGTGCTCTCGAGCTGCTTGACCATCGCGCCGAGGCGCGAGCGGTCGGGGTGGATGGTCGGGATCTCCCAGTCCTCGAAGGCCGCAGCCGTCACCGGCCCGACGCACGAGGCGACCACCGTCGAGCCGAACGCCCGGGCCACCGCGGCGTCGTGCCCCTCGGACTCGGCGAGCCCCATCAGCGCGCGCACCGCGGGCGGCGAGGTGAAGGTGACGGCGTCGACCCGACCGGCGGCGACCTCGCGGACCAGGGCGAGCAGCGGTCCCGCGTCGTCGACGTCCTCGACGCGATAGATGGTGACGACGACGACCTCGGCGCCGCGCTCGCGAAGGGTCGCCGCCTCGCCGTCGAGGGCCTGGCCGTACTCCTGCAGCACCACCCGCCGGCCCGTCAGGTCGCGACCGTCGAGGTGCCGCACCATGTCGGCGACCTCCTCGACCGGCGACACCCAGTCCTCGCGCAGACCACGCTGACGCAGCGCGCCGACGGTCTTGGGCCCGCGCGCGACGATCTCGGCCCGGTCCAGGTGCGCGACCAGCCCGTCGAGGGTCCCGTCGGCCTCGGCGGCGCGGAACCACGTCCGCATCCCGATGCCGGTCGTCCCGAGCAGCAGGTCGACGGGCTCGGCCACCACCTCGGCCGTCAGCGCCCGCAGCGCCTCGGCGTCGACGCGGTAGGGGTCGACCGACAGCGCCGGCGCCCACACCACCTCGGCCCCGCGCCGCTCGAGGAGCGCCGACTGCTCGGCGGCCTTGCGCGCGGCGGTGACGCCGACCCGGAGGCCGGCCAGCGGGAGGTCGGCGGGCCCGGGCACGGGTCGATCCTCCCTGCCGCCGCCGGGTGCGCCCACCTCCCCCCGGAGACGGACATGCAGACCCGGCCGAGTCGGACGACGCGCCGCGGTCTCATGCACCGTGGCAGCGACACCCGCACGACTCTGCACGTCCTTCTACGAGAGCGACGACGGCTACCAGCACCTCGCGGACGTAGTCGGGGTCGAACATGACGTCCTCCCAGGAGAAGCGGAGGACGATCCAGCCGTCGACGACCAGCAGGTTGTAGCGCCGGGCGTCCTTGGCCAGCGCCTCCCGGCCGCCGTGCCACTCGAACGAGTCGGCCTCGAGCACGATCCCGAGATCGGCGTCGACGAGGTCGGGGCGCGCCGTGATCCGCCCGCCCCGGATCGTCGTCTGGACCTTCACGTGCAGGCCGGGGACGTCCAGGGCGCAGTCGCGCAGGCCCGACTCGAAGGGGTTCGCCGCGTCGCCGTCAGCGTGCTCCGCCACCCATCGCGCCTGCTGCGCCCCGGGCCCGCGCACCCCGAGCGCTGCCCGTCGCAGGGTCGCCCGGTTCACGTCGTGGCGCAGGGCGGAGTCTGCGACGGCCAGCGCCTCGCGCCGTGGCAGCTGCGACATGCAGGCGGCGAGGGTCGTCTCGTGACCCGTCGCAATGCCGTCCTTGACGTCGGCGGGATCGAGGTCGACCCAGTGCACCGACACTCCGGTGCGCCGGGCGGCCGCGACCTTGCGGTTGCGGGGCACCGCCACGTGCGGCTCCTTGGGGACGACCAGCACCTCCCACCCGTGGTGCAGGGCGGCGCTCGCGAGGCACAGCACGCCGCTCAGGGCATGGGCCGCACGAACGGCCTCGTCCGTCGCGGGCGTGGCGTAGCGGCCGCGGCCGTCGGCGACGATCTCGCCCGCCAGGAGGGCGGCGTCGACCTCGGCCCGGGACGCGGCGAGCACGAGCTGGGCGCGCTTCGCGAACCCGCCCGCCTCGATCACCCGTTGCACCACCGACACGGGCCCAGCCTGGACGGAGCCGCGCGATCGCGCATCCGCTCCTCCACAGGCCCGACTGCTGTCAGCAGAACCGCTTGCCCGGCACGGGCCCGTCGAGCACGGTGGGGGCATGAGGCTCCTGGTGCTCGGCGGCACGGTGTTCCTGTCGAAGGCGGTGGCGGCCGAGGCGGTCGCGCGGGGGCACGAGGTGGTGTGCGCGTGCCGGGGCGCCTCGGGGGCGGTGCCCGACGGGGCGCGGCTGGTGCGCTGGGACCGCGGAGCCGGCGACCCGGCCCCGGTCGACGCGATCGGGGCGGACGTCGACGCGGTGGTCGACGTCGCGCGGCACCCGTCGTGGGTGCGCGCCGGCGTGGCGTCGTACCCGGGTGCGCACTGGGTGTTCGTCTCGACGATCAACGTCTATCCCGACACCGCGACGCCCGGCCTGACGCCCGCGACCTCGAGCCTGCACGACGCCGTCCACACCGACGAGGACGTCACCGCCGGGCCCGAGGTGTACGGCGCCATGAAGGTCGGCTGCGAGGAGGCCGTGACCGCCGGGGCCGCGTCGTCGGTCGTGGTGCGGCCGGGTCTGATCAGCGGGCCGGGCGACGTGACGTCGCGGTTCGGCTACTGGCCCGAGCGGCTGGCCGAGGGCGGTGAGGTGCTGGCGGGCGGCGACCCGGCCGACGTCGTCCAGATCATCGACGTCCACGACCTCGCCGCGTGGCTGGTCATGCTCGCCGAGTCGCGCAGGACCGGGGTGTTCGACGGCATCGGCCCGGCCCTCTCGATCGGCGAGCTGCTGGCCGGTGTCGCCGAGGGCGTGGGCTCCGACGCGGCCCTGACCTGGGTGCCGGACGCGTTCCTCGCCGAGCATGAGGTCGAGCCGTGGTCGGGCGGCCAGGGTCTGCCGCTGTGGCTCCCGCGCCCCGAGTACGACGGCATGCTGGCCCGCGACGCGACCCCGGCGCTCGAGGCCGGACTCGTCGTGAGGCCGGTCTCCGACACGGCGCGCGAGACCCTCGCCTGGATGCGCGACCACCCCGAGGTGGCGCGCACCGGCCTGTCGCGCGAGCACGAGCGCCGCGTCCTCGACGCGTGGGCGGCGCGCTAGGGCGTGGCTCCTTGTCGCTGGCGGATGCCGGCGTCGTCCAGGGCGTGCGATGACGGTGCCGCAGGTGCGCGGCATGCTCGCCGTATCCCAAGCATCTGCGGTGTCCGTCAGCGTGCGTCCTGGGCGGCGTCCGGCGCCGCCATGGACAAGGAGACACGCCCTAGGAGTCGGTCAGGCGACCGGGACGGTCAGCTCGGCCTTGGTCCAGGCGCTGTCGAGCTCGAGCCCGCTGCGCTTGAAGAGCTGGGTGACCGGGCAGCGTCGCTCGGTCTCGCTGACGAGCTGCGCGAACTGGGCGTCGTCGGCGTCGGTCTCGACGGTGACGCGCGCGGTGACCTTGTCGAAGTTGGCGTTGCCGTCGGCGCCGCCGCCGATCACCGACGGGTCGAGGTCGCCGACGACCTCGAAGCTCCAGGTGCCGAGCGCGATGCCGAGGTCCTTGGCCACCAGCGAGCCGGTCACCTGGTTGCACGACGTCAGCGCGCCGAGGACGTAGTAGAGCGGGCTCGGCGCCGCGTCGGCCCCGCCGAAGGACGGCAGCGCGTCGGACTCGAAGCGGTGGCCGCCGGCCTCGAGCGACTGGGCCACCCCGGTGCCGGTGGCGGAGACGGCGAACGGGACGGTGGACTTGGGCGTGGTCGCCATGGGTGCTCCTGGGTGCTGGTCGAGTGGCTGGTCGAGGTAAAGGTCCTTACTCGATCAGCGTAGTAGACATAGGGTTGCCGAACCGTCCCTCGTGCGCGACGTCGGCGAGCGGCCGCCGGACCCGGACCTCCACGTCGCTCTCGACACCGAGCCCGACGGCGATCCCGGTGGTGACCCGCCAGTGGGCCGGCACGCCCGCCTCGCGCGCGAGGCGCTCGTGGTCGAACGCCGCGAACTGGTGGCACGACAACCCGAGGTGCGAGGCCTGCACCGTCAGGTGCGCGACCGCCTGCCCGAGGTCGTAGGCGGCGTAGTCGGAGTAGGCGAGGTCGAGCCCGTCGCCGTCGTCGTAGGCCGCCTGGTGCAGCGAGAAGACGAGCGCCGAGGCGGCCGGGGCCCAGCGGCGGGTGCTGGCGGCGAGGAGGTCGACGTAGTCCGCGTGGAAGGCCGTCCCGCGACGCGCCACGAGGAACGCCCAGGGCTGGGAGTTGCCGGCCGACGGCGCCCAGCGCGCGGCCTCGAGCAGCGAGCTCAGGTCGGTAGCGGCCAGCACGTGGTCGGGATCGAACGCCCGGACGCTCCGCCGGTCACGGAGGAGGGGGAGCAGGTGGGTCACGGACGATCAACCTCCGGGGGTCTTCCCCACTTCCCGGGTGCCGTCGTAGCGTGCCGTCCGTGAGAGAGCCGCACCAGAACGTGGCGACCGTCCTCGTCGACCCCGCGATGCTGCGTGAGCTCGAGCTCGACCTGATGCCGCTCGACCTGTGGGTGTGGCCGGTCGCGACCGCGCCGATCTGCGCCGACGGCCCGCGCCAGGCGTTCCAGGTGCGACGCCGGATGGTCGAGGGCCGGCAGGGCGCGTGGGACGACGCCGCGACCTGGGCGCCGGTCTGGATCGCCTTCGGCGAGAGCTGGTACGCCGGCGACGACCCGCTCCCCTGGGCCGCCCACGCGACGCTGTGGGCCAAGCTCGGCGAGCACGCCGACCACGTCCGCTTCCGCAAGGCCCTGGGCGGCATCCCCAAGCTGGACCTCCCCCTCGACCGCGCCGGCTGACGGATAGCCTCCGGGCCGTGGCCCGACCCTCCGCCCGCGACCTGATCGCCCTCGTCCTCGACGCCGGGTCGTGGACGTCGTGGGACGTGCCGCCGGTCCGAGCCGTCGACCTCGACGCGACGTACGCCGCCGAGCTCGCCGCGGCGGCCGAGAAGTCCGACGTCGACGAGTCGGTCGTGACCGGCGAGGGCCGCCTGCGGGGGCGTCCGGTGGCGGCGATCGTGGGCGAGTTCGGCTTCCTGGCCGGCTCGATCGGCCGCGCGAGCGCCGACCGGATCGTGGCCGCGGTCGAGCGCGCGACGGCCGCCGGGCTGCCGCTCGTCGCGGCCCCGGTCAGCGGCGGGACCCGGATGCAGGAGGGCACGCCGGCGTTCGTGCAGATGGTGCGGATCTCGCAGGCGGTCGCGGCCCACAAGGCGGCCGGTCTGCCCTACCTCGTCTACCTGCGCCACCCCACGACCGGCGGCGTGATGGCCTCGTGGGGCTCGCTCGGCCACGTGACCGTCGCCGAGCCGGGTGCGCTGGTCGGGTTCCTGGGGCCACGGGTCTACTCGGCGCTCTACGGCCGCGAGTTCCCCGAGGGGGTGCAGACCTCGGAGAACCTCTACGCCCGCGGCATCATCGACGCCGTCGTCGCGCCCGAGGACATCCCCGACATCCTCGACCGGGCGCTCTCGGTGCTGATGGCGCCACGGTCCGGGGTGCCGTCGGTGCCCGACCCCGTGGGGGGACCGACGGAGCCGCTGGGTGGGCCCACGCCCGAGATCGACGCCTGGGAGGCCGTCACCCGCTCCCGGAGGCCGGACCGGCCCGGCGTACGACGGCTGCTCAAGTACGCCGCCGCCGACGTCGTCCCGCTCAACGGCACCGGTCAGGGCGAGCAGGACCCCGGGCTGCTGATCGCGCTTGCGCGGTTCGGGCAGGCGCCGTGCGTGTTCCTCGGCCAGGACCGCCGCGGCCAGACGGCCGACCACCCGATGGGGCCGCAGGCGCTCCGCGAGGCGCGGCGGGGCTTCCGGCTGGCGTCGGAGCTGGGGCTCCCGCTGGTCACCGTGATCGACACCCAGGGCGCGGCGCTCTCTCCCGAGGCCGAGAACGGCGGCCTCGCCGGCGAGATCGCCCGCTGCCTCGCCGAGCTCGTCTCGCTGCCGGCGCCGACGCTGTGCCTGATGCTCGGCGAGGGCAACGGCGGCGGGGCGCTGGCCTTCCTGCCGGCCGACCGGGTCGTCGCCGCCCAGCACGCCTGGCTCTCCCCGCTGCCGCCCGAGGGTGCGTCGGCCATCGTCCATCGCGACCTCGACCACGCCCCCGAGATGGCGCGCCGCCAGCAGGTCCGCGCGATCGACCTGCACCGCCTCGGCGTGGTCGACCGGATCGTCGCCGAGCGCCCCGACGCCGCCGACGAGCCGGAGGCCTTCTGCCAGCGGGTGGGGGCCGTGCTCGAGCACGAGCTGTCGGTGCTGCTGAGGACCGGTCCCGGCTCGCCGGCCGACCGGGCGCGGCGCTACGTGTGAGGTGGGGGGGCTGGGCGGCGCGGTCGGGGTCAGGTCCGCAGTAACTCACCGTCCGGAGGACTTACCCGCCCGAATGCGGGCGGGTGAGTCGCATGGACGGTGAGTTACTTGTCCGCCGGCCGACCACCCACGACAAGAACTAGAACTCGTTCTAGTCTGGCGCGATGACCAGGACGTACGTCGTCAGCGGCGCGGCGAGCGGGATCGGCGCGGCCACCACGGCCCTGCTGCGCACGCAGGGCCACCAGGTGATCACCGTCGACCGGCACGATGCCGACGTGGTCGCCGACCTCGGCACGCCCGAGGGGCGCGCCGCCGCGGTGGCGGAGGTCCAGGAGCGGATCGAGGTGGTGCACGGCGTCGTGCCGGCGGCCGGGATCGCGGGGATCACCGGTGTCGACCCGGCGCTGGTCATGTCGGTCAACTTCTTCGGCGCGGTCGGGCTGGTCCGGGGCCTCCGGCCGCAGCTGGCCGCAGCCGGTGGCGCGTCGGTCGTGCTGCTCGCCTCCAACTCGATCACGGGCATGCCCGGCTGGACCGTCGGACCGGCCGCCGCCTGCCTGCGCGAGGACGAGGCCGAGGCACGAGAGCTCGCGTCGGCCGTCGAGGCCGTCATGGTCTACCCCGCGAGCAAGGCGGCGCTGGCGTGGTGGGCGCGGCGCGAGGGCGTGAAGCCCGAGTGGATCGGGAGCGGCATCCGGATCAACTCCGTCGCGCCGGGCAAGGTCGCGACCGCGATGCTGGCGAGCGTCGACGCCGACCCGGTGTTCGGGGCGCTCCAGCGCGACTTCCCGACCGCGATCGGTCGCGACGGCCGGCCCGAGGAGGTCGCCGCGCCGATCGCCTTCCTGCTGTCCGACGCGGCGTCGCTGATGGTCGGGACCTGTCTCTACGTCGACGGCGGCACCGACGCGATCCTGCACCCGCTCTCGCCCGAGGGCTGGGCGGTCGGGCCGGTCGAGGTCTGAGACCCCCGATCAGGGGGTCGGGCTGTCGGCGCCCGGCGCGCAGTTCTTGATCGCGCTGCCGAACCCGCCCAGCAGGGCGAGCCCGCCCTCGAGCGAGCCCTCGGTCCCCTCGACGACCTCGAGGTCCTCGTTGAGGAGGCCGGACTCGATCAGCTGGTCGACGCCGACACTCGTGACCATCTCCTGGGCGAAGCACCGGGCCAGCTCGGGGTCGGTGGTCGGATCCTCGGCGAACCGGGTGGCCAGCGCGTCGACCGCCTGGTCCTCCCGCGAGTCACCGCCGCCGTCCGTGGTCTGCGAGCTGTCGTCGTCCGCGGGCGTGTCCCCACCGTCGTCGTCGCCGGCGATCAGCACCACGGCGACCACCGAGCCGACGACGAGGACCAGCACCAGCACCGCCGCGATGATCCAGCCCGCCCGGCTGCTGCCACCGGGCGCTGCCGGCCCGGCCTGGTGGTAGCCGCCCGTCGGAGCCGAGGCGAACTGCGGCGTCGACGGGGTCGGCGGACGGAACGGCGGCGCCGGCGGCGCCGTCGACAGCGGCGACGGGGTCGGCGTCGGGGTCGGCGTCGGGGTGACCGGCGGCGCGAAGGTCCAGTGCTGGGGCTTGGCGAGCTGCGGCGCGGCGTCGGCCGGTCGCGCCGGCGTCGCGTCGTCGGGCAGGCGTACGACGGCGCGCAGGTCGTCGCGCATCGCCTGCGCCGAGGGGTAGCGGTCGCCGGGCGCCTTGGCCATCGCGGTGCGCAGGACCCGGTTGATCTCGGCCGCCAGCGGCCCGGTCGGCGCAAGCTGGGGCACCGGCTGCTCCACGTGGGCCATCACGACCTGGTAGTCGGTGCCCCCGGCGTACGGCGCCTTGCCGCTC
>NZ_JAURVJ010000067.1 GCF_030655615.1 Nocardioides sp. | reverse complement strand
GTCGATGACCGGCTTGACCGTCACCTTCGTGCCGGCCTGTTCGCACCACTGGCGGACCTGCTCGACCAGGACCGGGGACCAGGTGTTGTCCACCAACCCCGGCACGTCCGGGCCCTCGGTGTCGAGATGGACGTAGAGCGTCACCCCACGACCACTGCCAGGAGCGCAGTCGAGATCGAGAGCGAGCTGCTGGCGACCCATCTCACCCAACGCCTGGGACCGGCGGACGTCCAACGTCTCGGTGGACCCGAGGTCGGCCAACGCCTGGGCACCCGACTTCAACGCGGCTTCGAGGTCGACGGCATCAGCCAGGTCGAGGGTCGCAGAGACCTCAACGGTGCCGGCGGTGGAGGCGGCGTCGAGGTAGACGTCGGCGTGCCTACCTTCGGCTGCTGCTTGGCGGCGGCGTTCGGCCTCTGCGGGGTCGTGCTCGTCACGCGCGGCATCCACGGCCCGGTCGATCTGGGCGAACGAGCAGGTGTGCAGGAACGGCGCCAGCGCCTGGTCGACCGCGGTCGCGCCGTCCGGGGGCAGGGCGATGGTCTGCTCAGCCACCCGGAACGCCTTCCACACCTGGACCTCGAGCCTGACCACGCGGGCGTGGAGACGCGGGAGCCGGTGACGAAGTTCTAAGGCCTTGCCGAGGTAGGCGAGCCCGCCGTCGGTGGACATCCCCAACGACAGCGCCAGGTCGAGGGCGGCGTACTCAGCGACCACGGGTGCTCCGGCTCCCGCGAGCTGCAGGGGCGGCTGGTCGTTCCAGTCGTGGAGCTCAGCGGCCTCTGTGTCGCCAGCGATATTGGCTAAGGCCCAGTCCAGGACCGCGTTGAGCTTGGCGACCTGGACGCGGGCGTCGTCAGCGCAGCTGGCCCGGACCGACTCGAGCAGCGGGTCGCTGCTCGAGGTGCGGGTGGTCCGGTGGGTGCTGGGCATGTTCTGATTCTAGAGGCGACCACCGACAATTCGATGGTGCGTTCGAGGCGGCGGACGAGGGTCTGGTGACGGGTGTGGGCGGCCTCCTCGACCTCCGTGTGGTCCTGTCCGGCGTGCCGGCTGCGGGGGTCTCGACACGCAGAGACTTCGTCCCTGCGGCTCGACCACCGTGGGTGTGGTCGGGTCAGGCGTACCGGTTGCGGGGGTCTCGACGCGCAGAGACTTCGTCCCTGCGGCTCGACCACCGTGCTGGGGGTCGGGAAGTCAGGTGGTGGCGTCGAGGCCGGCGGCGAGGAGGGGTTCGACGGCCTCGCCGACGCGGTCGAAACCGTCGCCGACGGTCTGGCCGGCGAGGAAGCGGTGGTGGATGCCCTCGAGGATGACGGCGATCTTGAGGTAGGCCAGGCCGAGGTGGAAGGAGAGGTCGCCGAGCTCGCGGCCGCCGGCGGCGACGTAGGTTGCGAGCTGGGTGTCGCGGTCGGGGTAGCCGGGGGCGGCGCTGGCGTCGGCGACGGCGCCGCCGCCGGTGATGACGCCGAGGTTGTCGTAGACGAGGAGGAGCGCGACGTCGGTGAGGGGGTCGCCGAGGGTGGCCATCTCCCAGTCGACGACGGCCTTGACGGGGTGGGGATCCGAGGCGACGCAGAGCAGGTTGTCGAGGCGGTAGTCGCCGTGGACGATCCCGGGCTTGCCGTCGGGCGGGACCGAGCCGGCGAGCCGGGCGAGCAGCGCCTCGGCGTCGGGGAGGGGGCGGGTGGCGGAGCCCTCGAGCTGACGCCCCCACCGGCGTACCTGGCGCTCGAGGAAACCGGCCGGACGACCGAAGTCGCCGAGCCCCACCTCAACCGGGACGACCGCGTGCAGCCTGGCCAGCACCTCCACCATGGAGCGCGCCAACGACGCGGTGACGTCGGGACCGAGCGGCTCGAGCTGGGCAGCGGTGCGGAAGGGCTCGCCGGGCACCTTCTCCATCACGTAGAACTCGGCACCGAGGACGGACTCGTCGGTGCAGTGGGCGTAGGTGCGGGGGACGGGCACGTCGCTGTCGGCGAGGGCCGACATCGCGGTGTACTCCCGGCCCATGTCGTGGGCGGTGGCCTGGACGTGGCCGAGCGGCGGGCGGCGGACGATGAACGTCGACGTGCCGTCGGTGACGCTGTAGGTCAGGTTGGACTTGCCGCCCGAGACCAGCGACGCCTCGACCGGGCCGGCGAGCTCGCCGGGACGGACGCCGTCGTACCAGCGGTGGAACGCCTCGGCGTCGAACCCGGGAACGCTCACAGCGAGTCCACCTTGGTCTGGAGCCGTCGCATCCCGGCCAGCCACCTGTCGGTCGAGGCGGCGCGCGCGGCGTAGTAGCCGGCGACCTCGGGGTGGGGCAGCACCAGGAACGTGTCGGAGTCGAGCGACGCGACCCACGCGTCGGCGACCGCCGACGGCGCCAGCGCCTCGTCGTGGGAGAGCAGGTCCTTGAGCGGTCCGGCCTGGTCGAGCATCGCCGTCTGCACGCCCTGCGGGCAGATCGCCTGTACGACGACCCCGCGGTCGCCATAGGTGACCGAGAGCCACTCGGCGAACCCGACGGCGGCGTGCTTGGTCGTGGAGTAGGCCGCCGCGCCGATCATCGTCAGCAGCCCGGCCGCCGACGCGGTGACGACGAACCGCCCGCCGCGTCCGTCGTCGAGCCACGACGGCACGAGGGCGCGAGCGGCCCGGACGTGCCCCATCACGTTGACGTCGAGCATCCGCGCCCACTCCTCGTCGGGCAGCTGCAGGCTGTCGGGGGACGTGCGGTCGATGCCGGCGTTGGCGCAGTAGACGTCGATCCGGCCGAGCGCGTGGGTGGCGGTCGCGACGAGCTCCTCGACCCCGGCCGCCGACGCACAGTCGCCGGGCACGGCGAGAGCACCGATCTCAGAAGCGGTCGCCTCGAGCGCGTCGGCGTCGACGTCGTTGACCACGACACGTGCCCCTTCTGCGACGAGCCGCGTGGCCAGCGCGCGGCCAATGCCACCGGCAGCGCCCGTGACCACGGCACCGCGACCCTCCAGCGACGCGTGGCCCATCAGTGCGCGCCCTGCAGCGAGATGCCGCCGTCGGCGACGATCGTCTGACCGGTGATCCACGACGCGTCGTCGGACAGCAGGAAGGCGGTGAGCGAGCCGATGTCCTCGATCTCGCCGAGCCGCTTCATCGGGTAGTTGGCCGAGGCCTCCTCCTCGCGTCCGACGTAGAGCGCCTCGGCGAACTTCGTCTTGACCACCGCCGGGGCCACCGCGTTGACGCGGATGCCGGGGCCGAGCTCCTGGGCGAGGGTCTCGGTCAACGAGATCATCGCGGCCTTGCTGGCGCCGTAGAACGCGATGAACGGCGCCGGCCGCACGCCGCCGAGGGAGGCGACGTTGACGACCGCGCCGCCGTGCTCCTTCATCCAGGCCCGGTGGGCCTCCTGGGTGAAGCCGAGGGCCGCGACGACGTTGACGTCCATGATCTTGCGAGCGGCGTCGAGGTCGAGGTCCATGAGCAGGCCGAACGCCGGGTTGATGCCGGTGTTGTTGACCAGCAGGTCGAGGCTCCCGAACGTCTCGACGGCCGCCGCCACGACGGCCGCGCGGTGCTCGGGGTCGCCGGCGTTGCCGGGGATGCCGAGCGCGTGCTCGGGGCCGCCCAGCGACTCCACGGCCTCGGCCAGCGCCTCGGGCTTGCGTGCGGTGACGACGACCCGCGCGCCCTCCTCGACGAGGCGCTGGGCCACGCCGAACCCGATGCCCCGGCTGGCGCCGGTGACGACCGCGGTCTTGCCCTGCAGGCCCTTCACCGCGCCGTCACGCCTTCGCCGCCACGTCGAGCGGGTCGATGGCGGCGTAGGACGTCAGCTTGTCGTCGAGGGCACGGATGTGGTGTCCCGCGTCGCCGAGGAGGTGGTCGAGGACCGTGAGGTGGGAGGTGTAGGTGCCGACGTTGTACTCCGCCGTCATGGCGATGCCGCCGTGCAGCTGGATCGCCTCCTGGCCGATGTGGCGCCCGGCCCGGCTGACCTGGAGCCCGACCCGTGCGGCCGCGTCGGAGACCGCCTCGGGCGAGCCGCCGTCGACGACCATCGTGGCCCAGTCGACGAGGCTGTGGGTGAGCTCCTGGCTGGTGTACATGTCGGCGGCGCGGAAGTTGAGGGCCTGGAAGTTGTTGAGCGTGACCCCGAACTGCTTGCGGCTCTTGAGGTAGTCGACCGTCGCCTTGAGCTGGAACTGCATCGCGCCGAGGGCCTGGTTGGCGGCCATGATCCGGGTGATGTCCTGGATCGTCGCGATGCTGGACGTGACGTCGACACCGGCCTCGCCCAGCGGCGTGGCGGGAGTGGCGTCGAAGGTGATGCGCGCGGCGCGCCCGCCGTCGTAGGTCGAGTAGCCCTCGCGCTCGCCGCCGCCATCGGTCACGACGAACAGGCCGGTGCCACCGTCAGGGAGAGCAGCGCTCACGACCATCACGTCGGCGCGTGCGCCGTGCAGGACCCCGTCCTTGACGCCGGTCAGCGCGCCCTGGGCATCAGCCGTGACGTCGACCGCCGAGGCGGTCCAGCGGTGGCCGGGCTCGTCGTGGGCGAAGGCCAGGACGCTCTCGCCCGAGGAGAGGGCACCGAGGATCTCCTGGCGCTGCTCGGGCGTGCCGACCGCGGAGACGAGGCCACCGGCATAGACGACGGAGGAGAGGAACGGCTCGGGCGCCAGGACGCGACCGAGCTCGCGGCACACGATGCCGATCTCGATCGGGCCCGCGCCGACGCCGCCGTCGTCCTCGCTGAACGGCAGGCCCAGCAGGCCCATCTCGGCCATCTGGGTCCAGACCTTCTCATCGAAGCCCGGGTCGTCCTTGGCCGTCTGGCGGCGGTGCTCGTAGTCGGCGTAGGCCTTGCCGACGAGGCCCTTGACGGCGTCGCGGAGGGCGGTCTGCTCGGAGTCGTAGCTGAAGTCCATGTCTGTTCTACCGTCCGTTCAGAGACCGAGGATGCCGCGGCTGATGATCTGGCGCTGGATCTCGTTGGACCCGCCGTAGATCGACGCCTTGCGGAGGTTGAGGTAGGTGGGGGTCGAGCGGCGGTACCAGTCGAGCGTCGCGTCTCCCTCTCCCGAGGCGAGCGTCGCGGGGCCGCCGAGGTCGACGACGAGCTCGCTGACGGCCTGCTGGAGCTCGGTGCCCTTGAGCTTGAGCACCGACGAGGCCGGGTGGGGCTCGCCGCCGGCGGAGTGGGCCGCCACGCGGAGCGCGGTCAGCTCGAGCGCGAGCAGCTCGTTCTCGAGCTCGACGATCCGGGCACGGAAGAGGGGGTCCTCGGCGATGGTGGCGGCGGCGGCCTCCTTGGCCTTGGCCAGCACCCGCTTGGTCGCGCCGACCGGGGCGACGCCGACGCGCTCGTTGCCGAGCAGGAACTTGGCCTGGGTCCAGCCGCTGTTGACCTCGCCGACCATGTTGCCGACCGGCACGCGGACGTCGGTGAACCAGACCTCGTTGACCTCGTGGCCGCCGTCGATGAGCTCGATCGGCCGGACCTCGAGGCCCTCGCTCTTCATGTCGATGAGCAGCATCGAGATGCCGGCCTGCTTCTTGACCTCGGGGTCGGTGCGCACGAGCGTGAAGATCCAGTCGCCGTACTGACCCAGCGTGGTCCACGTCTTCTGGCCGTTGACGATCCAGTCGTCGCCGTCCTGGACGGCGGTCGTGCGCAGGCCCGCGAGGTCGGAGCCGGCGTCGGGCTCGGAGAAGCCCTGGCTCCACCAGATGTCGAGGTTGGCGGTCTTGGGGAGGAACTCCTCCTTCTGCTCCTGCGTGCCGAACTGGGCGATGACCGGGCCGATCATGCTGGCGTTGAACGCCAGGGGCACCGGCACGCTCGCCGCCTGCATCTCCTCGTGCCAGATGTGGCGCTGGAGCTCGCTCCAGCCGCGCCCGCCCCACTCCTCGGGCCAGTGCGGGACGGCGAGGCCGCCCTTGTTGAGCTCCTGCATGCTCTGGACGATCTGCTCCTTGGTGAGCTCGCGCCCCTCCGCGACGGTCGTGCGGATCTCCTCGGAGATCTCGGTCGTGAAGTAGGTGCGCATCTCCTCGCGGAACGCCTGGTCCTCCTCGGACAGTGCGAGCTGCATGCGGTTTGCCTCCTGGCGGCATCAACGGGTGCGAACGGTCACACCCATCTAACTCGCCAGTAGCAACGCGCCGCCACCCACCTCCGGGTCTGTGGACTGGACCGCTCGCGTGAACCACTCCCGCGTCGGTACGACGTGGCCTAGCGTGGTGCTCCCACCGCCGACGCACCCCTGGAGCCCCCGATGACCGATGGAACCTGGGACGACTACGTCGACCTGAGCGGCGTCGACGCGACCGACCCGAGCCAGGCCGTCCCCGCCATCAACGCCGAGGTCACCGACTTCGCCGCCAACGCCGACACCATCGGCGGCGGCGTCAGCGACCTCGACCAGGTCACCCTCGACACGGCGGCCTACCAGACCGACCTGGCCGAGGGGCAGCAGTCCTGGGCCGACTGGAACAGCGACATCGCCACCGGCGCCTCGGCCGACGCGGCCGCGTCCTACGAGGACGCCACGACCGCGCTCGCCCAGGGCGACGTCTCGGGGGCGGAGTGGTCGCTCAACCAGGCCGACATCGCCGCGACCACGGCCGCCGATGCCACCGACACCGCCGCCGGCTACGAGCAGACCACCGGCGACTACCTCGCGGCCGCCGACAGCTCCCTCGACAGCGTCGACTACTCCGCCCTCGACACCTCGGCGGCCGACACGACGTCCTACGACACCGGCTCCGACTACTGACCGGAGCGGCGTGAGCGACCACCCACCCCCGCCGGTCCAGCCGGTCCAGCCGGTCCGCCTGTCGGCCACGGCGGCCCGCGACCTCGCGGTGCCGATGGCGGCGGTCCGGCAGGCCCTGCTGACGACGGTCCGGCAGGCCGGGCTGACGGTGACGGTCGAGCAGCTCGGCACCATCGACGCCCAGCGCGGCTCGCGGTTCGGCGGGCTGACGCTCTCGCCCGAGAAGGTGCCGGTACGTGTCCGCGCCGACATCGTGCCGACCGCGGCCGGCTGCCGGGTCGAGCTGCGGGTCGAGGACGCCTGGACCATGCCGGGCCGCAGCTGGGGCGCCGTCTCGGTCTACCGCACGCTGTTCGAGGCCCTGACCCAGCACCTCGACCGCGCCGTCGCGCGCGTCGACCCGGCCGCCCTCCTCGAGCCCTGGCACCTCGACGTCGGCCAGGACGTCGCCGCGATGCAGTCGGCGGCCGACGTCGCCGCCCGGGCGCGTGGCGCGGTGGGGCGTCGTACGGACCGGGTGCTCGAGGGCAACGACCGGCCCCGCGCCGCCGGCTCGGCCTCGGGCCTCGCCACCGTCGAGCTGGCCTCGCCGACCGGGGTCGTCCGGCTCGACGTCGTCACCGTCGACGCCATGCTCACCACCGGCCGCCTCGTCGTCGACCGGCCCGGCGGGTTGCCGACCAACCTGCTCACCGACGTCCAGTCCTTCGTGCTCGCGCTCGAGGCCCACCTCGACCAGGCCGGACGGGCGGGGTACGCCGACCGCACCTCCCGCATGGAGCTCACCGCCGGGCAGGTGCCGGTCGTCGGCTTCCTGTTCCAGCAGAGCCGGCTGCGCGAGCAGCTGCCGCTGCGGCTGCTGACCCGGTGCACGACGTGCCGCCTCGAGAAGGTCGTCAACCCCGACCTCGCGCGGCTGCGGGAGCGGGCCCGTCGCAGCCAGGCCCTCACCAGCAGCATGGGGATGTTCCTCGGCGGCCACGGCGCCAGCCCCTACGTGATGCTCGGCCGGATGGCGCACCTGCGCAAGAGCGAGCCCGACTACGTCTGCCCGCGCTGCCAGGGTCTCGACGCCGACGAGTGCGTCGTGACGTTCTGCCCGCAGTGCGGCGAGCGGCGCGACGAGTCGGTGCTGCGTACCTGCCCCCGGTGCGCCCACGACTTCCGCGCCCTCGACCCGACCCAGCCCGCGTGGCAGGCGCCGGCGCCGGTCGCTGC
>NZ_JAURVJ010000062.1 GCF_030655615.1 Nocardioides sp. | reverse complement strand
CACCGCGGCCGCCGAGGCGGCCCGCGAGGCCCTGGCGCGTACGCCGGAGCAGCTCGAGGTCCTGCGCAACGCGGGGGTCGTCGACGCGGGTGGCCGCGGCGTCAGCGTGATCCTCGACGCCGCCGAGACCGTGCTCACCGGACGCCGCCCCTTCGCGGTGACGCGGCACGCCATCCCGGTGCCCCACCCGGCGGTGCCGGACGGCGACCACGCCCTGGGGCCCGAGGGGCCGTCGTACGAGGTCATGTACCTCCTCGACTCCGACGACGCCGCCGTCCGCACCCTGCGGCAGCGCCTGGCCACCCTGGGCGACTCGCTCGTGGTCGTGGGCGGTGACGGGCTCTGGAACGTCCACGTCCACGTCGACGACGTCGGCGCCGCCATCGAGGCCGGGATCGAGGCGGGCCGGCCCCACCGGGTCCGGGTGACCCACTTCGCCGAGCAGGTCGCCGAGCGGCGCGCCGCGCCGGCCGCCACACGCACCGGCCGTCGGGTCGTGGTCGTCGCCGCCGGTCCCGGTCTCACCACGCTCTTCGAGGACGCCGGCGCGGTCGTCGTCCAGGGCGGTCCGGGCAACCGGCCGTCGACCGGCCAGGTGCTCGACGCGATCACCGGGTCGGGCGCCGCCGAGGTCGTGGTGCTCCCCAACGACCCCGACTCGGTCCGGGTCGCCCGCATCGCCGCGAGCACCGCCGAGGCCGACCACGGGCTGCGGGTGGCCGTCGTACCGACCCAGGCCCAGGTGCAGGGGCTCGCCGCGATGGCCGTCCACGAGCCCGGCCGGAGCTTCGACCAGGACGTGCTCGAGATGACCGCGACCGCCCGCCACGCGCGCCACGGCGCGGTGACCCTGGCGGCCCGCAAGGCGCTCACCATGGCCGGCTGGTGCGAGCCCGGCGACGTGCTCGGCGTGATCGAGGGCGACTTCGTCGTCATCGGCACCGAGGTCCACGACGTCGCGACGGCGATCCTCGGTCGGCTGGTCGACGGTGGTGGCGAGCTCGTCACGCTGGTGACCGGCGCCGGCGCGGGCGACCTCGGCGAACGGGCCGCGGCGTGGCTCGACCACGAGCACCCGACCGTCGACGTCGTCGTCTACGACGGTGGGCAGGAGCGCTACCCGCTGCTGCTGTCGGTGGAGTGAGGCAGGGTTGGTGACGTGATCTCCCTCGACTCGCCCGTGACGGCGGTCCTGGGCGAGTCCAAGAAGGCGAAGAACTTCACCGACGGACTCGGCCTGCGCACCGTCGGCGACCTCCTCCACCACTTCCCGCGCCGCTACCTCGAGACCGGCAGGCTGACCAAGGTCGACGACCTGCAGCCCGGCCAGATGCTCGCCGTCATCGGCGAGATCGAGAAGAGCGACGTCAAGACCCACCAGGACCGCCGTACCGGCAAGATGGCGGCCCGGGTCGAGACCTGGGTCCGCACCGACGGCCCTCGCCTGCAGATCACCTTCTTCGCCCGCCACGTGGGCTCGGCCAAGTGGCGCGCCGACCGGCTCGGCCCGGGCACCAGCGGACTTTTCCTCGGTCAGGCCAAGCTGTTCAACAACCAGTGGCAGCTGACCCACCCCAAGTTCGTGCTCTTCGGCGCCCAGGAGAGCCACGACGACGACATCGCGACCGTCGAGGCGATCGGCGACCTCTACCCGATCTACCCCCTCACCAAGGGCCTCGAGTCGTGGGACGTCGCGCGCGTCGTGACCTTCGCCCGCTCGGTCGTCGACGACCAGCCCGACGTCGTCCCCGAGGCGGTGCGCGAGCGCTACGACGTCGTCGACGCCCAGACCGCGCTGGGCTGGGTGCACGCGCCCGAGGACCACACGCAAGTACGCCGGGCCCATCGCCACTACCGCTTCGAGGAGGCTCTCGTCACCCAGCTGGTGCTCGCCAAGCGCCGTCGCGCGGTCCGAGAGATCGGCGCCCAGGCCCGCGACGGGGGCGACGGGACGCTGCTCAAGGCGTTCGACGAGCGGCTCCCCTTCGAGCTCACGGCCGGCCAGCGCGAGGTGGGGGAGCAGGTCGAGGCCGACCTGGCCCGGCCCCACCCGATGAACCGCCTCCTCCAGGGCGAGGTCGGCTCCGGCAAGACGCTCGTGGCGCTGCGGGCGATGCTGCGGGTGGTCGACTCCGGCGGCCAGGCCGCGCTGCTCGCGCCCACCGAGGTGCTCGCCCAGCAGCACCACCGCTCGATCACCGCCATGCTCGGCGACCTCGCCGGCGGTGCCCTCATGGGCGGTACGACCGTCGAGCTCCTCACCGGCTCGATGACCAAGACCCAGCGCACCGGACCGATGTCGCGGCTCGGCAGCGGCGAGGCCGGCATCGTCATCGGCACCCACGCGCTGCTCGAGGACAAGGTCCAGTTCGCCGACCTCGGCCTCGTCGTCGTCGACGAGCAGCACCGCTTCGGCGTCGAGCAGCGCGCCGCCCTCACCGACAAGGCCGGCTCCCCGCCCCACGTGCTCGTGATGACGGCGACGCCGATCCCGCGCACGGTGGCCATGACCGTCTTCGGCGACCTCGAGGTGTCGACCCTGCGCGAGCTGCCGGCCGGCCGCGCCGAGATCCAGACCAACGTCGTCAACCTCGTCGACCACCCCGGCTGGATCACCCGGGTCTGGGAGCGCGTGCGCGAGGAGGTCGACAAGGGCCACCAGGTCTACGTCGTCTGCCCGCGCATCTCCGGCGACGAGCTCGAGCAGAACCAGACCGACCTGCCCGAGGTCGACGAGGACGGCCAGCTCGTCGTCCCCGCGACCGCCGCGCCGCCGCTGGCTGCCGTCGAGGAGGTCGTCACCGAGCTCGCCGACGGCCACCTCGCCGGGCTCCGGCTCGCGGTCCTCCACGGCCGCCTCGCTCCGGAGGTCAAGGACGCCACGATGCGCGCCTTCGGGGCCGGCCAGGTCGACGTGCTCGTCTCGACCACCGTGATCGAGGTCGGCGTCGACGTACCCAACGCCACCGCGATCGTCCTGCTCGACGCCGACCGGTTCGGTGTCTCCCAGCTCCACCAGCTGCGCGGCCGGGTCGGACGCGGCGGCCTGCCCGGGCTCTGCCTGCTCGTCTCGTCGGCCGAGTGGCTCTCCCCGGCCCGCACCCGCCTCGACGCCGTCGCCGCCACCACCGACGGCTTCGAGCTCAGCCGGGTCGACCTCGAGCAGCGTCGCGAGGGCGACGTGCTCGGCGGCTCCCAGTCCGGACGCCGCTCGACCCTGCAGAACCTCCGTGTCCTCCGTGACGAGCAGACGATCGTCCAGGCCCGCGAGGCCGCGGAGGACCTCCTCGAGACCGACCCCGCCCTCGCCGCCACCCCGCTGCTCGCCGGCGCCGTGGCCGACCTCGAGGCCTCCGCCAACGCCGACTTCATCGAGAAGTCGTGAGGCGGGCCGAGCAGGAATACCCGGTGCACCGGGTATTCCTGCGCTTCCTGGGGGTTGCATTGCCCACGAACTGCCGGAACACCCGGCTCACCGGGTATTCCGCCCACACCGCCAACCCCACCCATCCCACCAGTCCCACGCCGACCAGGCGGGCAGCCCGATGACCCGCATCATCGCCGGCCAGGCCAAGGGCCGCCGGCTCCGGACGCCGCCCGGCGAGCACACCCGCCCCACGACCGACCGGGTGCGGGAGGCGCTGTTCAGCGCCGTCGAGTCGTGGTGCGGCTCGCTGCACGGCCTGCGGTTCCTCGACCTCTACGCCGGCAGCGGCGCGGTCGGGCTCGAGGCGTGGTCGCGCGGGGCCGAGGCCGTGACGTTCGTCGAGTCCGACAAGGCCACCGCGGCTCTCGTGCTGGGCAACGCCCGCGACCTCGGGTTCGCCGGCGCCGACGTCCAGGCGTCGCGTGTCGTCAACGCGCTCGCCGGACCGCCGCGCCGGCCCTACGACATCGTGTTCAGCGACCCGCCCTACCCGCTGCCCGAGACCGACCTGGCCGACGACCTCCGGCGCCTGGCCGACGGGTGGCTGGCCCCCGACGCGCTCGTCGTGCTCGAGCGGTCCCGACGCAGCCCCGAGCCGACGTGGCCGGCGGGCATCGAGGGCGAGCGCAGCAAGCGCTACGGCGAGACGACGCTTTGGTACGGTCACGCCCCGTGACACACCGACCGAGCCGCTCATGAGTCGCGCCGTCTGCCCCGGGTCCTTCGACCCCGTCACCCACGGGCACCTCGACATCATCGGCCGCGCCGCCCGGCTCTTCGACGAGGTCGTCGTGGCCATCGGCGTCAACCCGTCCAAGAGTCGTCTCTTCGGCCCCGAGGAGCGCGTCGCGATGCTCGAGCGGGCGCTGGCCGGGTTCACCAACGTGCGCGTCGAGGGCTTCACCGGGCTGGTCACCGACTTCTGCGTCGAGCACGACGCGCAGGCGATCGTCAAGGGCCTGCGCTCGTCGGGCGACTTCGACTACGAGCTGCCGATGGCCCACATGAACACCGCCCTGACCCGCGTCGAGACCGTCTTCCTGCCGACCGCGACCGGGCAGTCGTTCGTGTCGTCGAGCCTGGTCAAGGAGGTGGCGTCGTTCGGCGGCGACGTCGCGGCCTTCGTCCCCGACTTCGTGCTCGAGGCGCTCACCCGGCGGCTGGCCGAGCGGCAGTCCGCACAGCGGGCCGAGCAGCAGGGCGACGCATGATTTCGCAGGTCAGCGAGCGACCAGTACGCTTCTGGTCTGTTCTGTTGTGCCCGGACCCGGAAGTGATCTCCTGACCAGCCTGGACCCGAGAGCGCCGCTCGTGCTCGACACCCGCGAGCTCGGCCGCCGCCCGGGGTCCCAGCGTGAGGTGACACTGACGGTGCCGGCTCCAGCAGAGCTGGGCATCGACATCCTCTCTGTCCCCGAAGGCTCACCGGTCGAACTCGACCTGCGGCTGGAGGCGGTCATGGAAGGGGTGCTGGTCACGGGAACGGCGCGAGCCGATCTCGACGGCGAGTGCGCACGGTGCCTGGACCCGATCGTCGACGAGCTCGACGTGACGTTCCAGGAGCTGTACGTCTACGACGACCACCACCGCGGCCCTGACCCCCACCCCGAGGTCAGCGAGGACGACGAGGTCAGCATGATGGAGGACGACCTGGTCGACCTCGAACCCCTGCTGCGGGACGCGGTGGTGCTCGCACTACCATTCCAGCCGCTGTGCCAGGACGACTGCCCTGGGCTGTGCACCGAGTGTGGTGCGTCGCTCAAGGAGGACCCCGAGCACACGCACGACGAACCGATCGATCCGAGGTGGGCAGCGCTCACCACGCTCGACACCCAGACCGACCAGAACACCTAGGAGAATCCAGTGGCTGTCCCGAAGCGGAAGATGTCGCGGAGCAACACCCGCCACCGTCGCTCGCAGTGGAAGGCCGTCGCGCCGACCCTGGTCACCTGTGCCAACCCGGCCTGTGACGCCAAGCACCTCCCGCACCGTGCGTGCGGCACGTGCGGTCAGTACGGCGCCCGCACCGCTCGCCGCCAGGTCCTCTGACCCTCGTAGCTGCCCGATCAGCAACTACGGCACGCTGCGCTCGGCGCTCGGGGACCCGGTGCTCGACCCCGAGCTGCTCGAGCGCGCCCTGACCCACCGGTCCTACGCCTACGAGAACGGTGGGCTGCCGACCAACGAGCGGCTCGAGTTCCTCGGCGACTCCGTCCTCGGCGTCGTCGTGACCGAGACGCTCTACACGATGCACCCCGACCTCTCCGAGGGTCGGCTCGCCAAGCTCCGCGCGGCGGTCGTCAACGCCCGGGCGCTGGCCGTCGTCGCGATCCGCATCGGCCTCGGCGACCACGTCAAGCTCGGCCGCGGCGAGGAGACGACCGGCGGCCGGCACAAGGCGTCGATCCTCTCCGACACGGTCGAGGCGGTCATCGGTGCGGTCCACCTCAGCGGCGGCATCACCGTCGCCGCCGACGTGATCCACCTGCTGTTCGACCCGCTCATCGACGAGGCGTCCGCGATGGGCGCCGGCCTCGACTGGAAGACCTCCCTCCAGGAGCTCTCCGCCGAGCACGGTCTCGGCGTGCCCGAGTACGTCATCACCGACGAGGGTCCCGACCACATGAAGACCTTCCACGCCCAGGTCCGCGTCGCCGGCACGCTCTACGGCGACGGCACCGGGCGGTCCAAGAAGGAGGCCGAGCAGGCTGCGGCCGAGACGGCCTACGGCGAGATCGCGGAGTCCGTCGAGGCCGCGACGAGCGTGGTCACCGTGACGGCCGACGCCGCCGCCACCCCCGACCCCGCCGTCTGAGCGGTCCCGACCGTGCCCGAGCTTCCCGAGGTCGAGGTCGTCCGCGCCGGGCTCGAGCGTCACGTCGTGGGCGCGCGGATCGCCCGTGTCGACGTGCTCCATCCCCGCCCCGTACGCCGTGACCCCGGCGGTCCCGAGGGCTTCGCCGCCGCCCTGGCCGGGCGCCGGATCGACGGCGCGCGCCGCCGCGGCAAGTACCTCTGGCTCCCGCTGGACAACGGCGACGCCCTGCTCGGTCACCTCGGGATGAGCGGGCAGATGCTGGTGCAGCCCCAGGAGGCCCCACCTGAGCGGCACCTGCGGGTGCGGCTGGTGCTCGAGGGCGCCGCCGAGGGCCGCAACATCCACTTCGTCGACCAGCGGATGTTCGGCGGCCTGTCGGTCAGCGCCGGCGGCGCGGAGCTGCCGCCCGAGATCGTCCACATCGCCCGCGACCCGCTCGACCCGGCGTTCGACGACGACCTGTTCGTCGCCCGGGTCCGCAAGCGGAGCTCGGGCGTCAAGCGGCTGCTCCTCGACCAGGGGCTGATCTCGGGCGTCGGCAACATCTACGCCGACGAGGCGCTCTGGCGGGCCCGCCTGCACGGCGAGCGACCGGGCGAGCGGCTCACCGGGCCACAGGTCCGCGCCCTGCTCGACCACGCCCGCGAGGTGATGGACGAGGCCCTCGGGCAGGGCGGCACGTCGTTCGACGCGCTCTACGTCAACGTCAACGGCGAGTCGGGCTACTTCGACCGCTCGCTGCACGCCTACGGGCGCCAGGACGAGCCGTGCGACCGGTGCGGCACCCCGATCAGGCGGGTCGCGTTCATGAACCGGTCGTCGTACTTCTGCCCCCGCTGCCAGCCCGTACCCCGTCGTCGTCGCGTCATGCCCCTAGCAGTGATCGCGCCAGATTGACCCCCGCCTTTCGGGGTGGGACGCTGGTAGACGGTCTGGCCGCTCCATGTTCCGCCACGACCTCATCTCTCTCACCGGAAGGCTCTCTTCATGGCCAAGGCGCTGATCGGCTACTTGAACAGCGACCTGCGAGACCCCCGCTCCGACGCCGACAACGCGCGGCTTCGCAAGCGGGTGGCCGAGCTGGAAACCCTCGTCCTCCGTCTCTCGGAGGAGAACGACAGGCTGGTGGCCGCCCGTGCCGCCGAGCTCCTCGACACCGCTCCCATGCCGGAGATGCAGCCTGCCTGACGCCCGGGTCCGCCTGTAGCGTCCTGCTCTCGTGAGCAGACTCGTCGAGGCCGTCGTGCCCCGACGGCTCGGCACGTCCTTCCGGTGGCTC
This sequence comes from Nocardioides sp., assembly GCF_030655615.1. Taxonomy (GTDB): domain Bacteria; phylum Actinomycetota; class Actinomycetes; order Propionibacteriales; family Nocardioidaceae; genus Nocardioides. The sequence continues at coordinate 16,397 of NZ_JAURVJ010000062.1, read as the reverse complement.
CTCGCCTCCTCCTGGACCTCCAACGTCGGTGACGGCATCGCCCTCGCCGCGGGGCCGCTGCTCGTCGCCTCCGAGACCGACGAGCCGTTCCTGGTGGCGCTCGCCGCGCTGGCGGTCTGGGCTCCGCCGCTGCTCTTCGGGCTCTACGCCGGGGTGCTGACCGACCGGGTCGACCGCCGGCGCATCGTGGTCACCGTCGACCTCGTCCGGGTCGTCGTCCTGGCGGTGCTGACGACGTTCGTCGTCACCGGCGCCGTGTCGATCGCCGTCGTGCTGGTCGCCCTGTTCGCGCTCGGGACCGCGGAGATGTTCGCCGACAACGCCTCGAGCGCGCTGCTGCCGATGGTCGTCGACCGCGACGACCTGGCGGTCGCCAACTCGCGGCTCCAGCTCGGGCTGATCACCATCAACCAGCTCGCGGGACCGCCGGTCGGGGCCGCCCTCTTCGCGGCCGGGTCGGCGTGGCCGTTCGGGGCCCAGGCCGTCATGGTGCTGCTCGGCGCGGTGCTCGTGTCGCGGGTCGTGGCCCCGGCCGTGACGCGCGAGGCCGAGTCGGTCTCGCGCATCAGCCACGACATCGCCGAGGGCTTCCGCTGGGTGTGGCACCACGCCGCCGTCCGCACCCTCGCGCTGACCATCTTCATCTTCAACATCACCTTCGGCGCCGCATGGTCGGTGCTCGTCCTCTACGCCACCCAGCGGCTCGGTCTCGGCGAGGTCGGCTTCGGCCTCGTGACGACGGTCGGCGCCGCCGGCAGCCTGGCCGGCATGGTGTCCTACGGCTGGATCACCCGCCACGTCAGCCTCGGCGACCTGATGCGGATCGGCCTCGTCGTCGAGACGCTCACCCACCTCGGGCTGGCGCTCACCAGGTCGCCCTACGTCGCCCTGCCGATCTTCTTCGTCTTCGGCGCCCACGCGTTCGTCTGGGGCACCACCTCGATCACCGTGCGCCAGCGTGCCGTCCCGACCGGACTGCAGGGCCGGGTCGGCTCGGTCTACCTCGTCAGCGTCTACGGGGGGCTGGTGATCGGGTCCGGCCTGGGCGGGCTGCTCGCCCAGCACGGCGGCATCGCGGCGCCGTTCTGGTTCGCGTTCGTCGGGTCGGCGGTCTTCGTCGTCCTCATCTGGCGCCAGCTCTCCCACGTCGCGCACGCCGACGAGGCGGAGGCCCCGCTCAGCGCGTGAGGCGTACGCCGCGGCGAGGGGCTTCACGTCGACCCGTCGGCTCGGCACCATGGACGCCATGACGGAGGCACGTACCTACCCGCACGGCGTCACGAGCTGGATCGACGTCGCCACCACCGACGTGGACGCCGCGATCGCGTTCTACGGCGGCCTGCTCGGCTGGACCTTCGAGGAGGCCGTCCCGCCGGGCGTACCCGGCCGCTACGTGATCGCCCGCCTCGACGGTCGCGACGCGGCGGCGATCGCCCCGCTCGGTGACGGCGAGACGCCGGCGTGGCGCACCTACGTCGCCGTCGACGACTGCAACGCGACCACCAAGCGCCTCGTGGGGCTGGGCGCCTCGCTCGTCGACCCGCCGGCCGACGCCGGGCCCGGCGGACGGACGTCGACGCTGCGAGACCCCGAGGGCGCGTACCTCCGGCTGTGGCAGGCCCGCGCGCGGCTCGGGGCCCAGGTGAGCAACGAGCCCGGCGCCTGGAACTTCAGCAACCTGAAGTCGCGCGACGTCGCTGCCGCAGGTGCCTGGTACGCCGAGGCGTTCGGCTGGCGGATCGTCGACCAGGGCTGGTCGACGTCCATCCAGGTGCCGGGCTACGGCGACCACCTCGAGGCGACGGTCGACCCCGACATCCGGACGCGCCAGGCCCAGGCGCCGGACGGCTTCGAGGACGTCATCGGCGGCATCCTCGCCGCCGAGGGCGACGACCCGCACTGGCACGTGGTCGTCACCGTGGCCGACCGCGACGAGGCGGCGGCCGAGGTCGAGCGCCTCGGCGGCACGGTGCACGACACGCACGAGACCGACTGGGCGCGCGCCGCGGAGGTCGGTGACCCCCAGGGCGCGCGCCTCACGCTGAGCCAGTTCGCCCCCAAGGACTGGGACTGAGCCGGCGACGACGCGCGGTCAGCGCACCTTCACGCTGTTGGTCGTGTCGGCCACCGTGGTGGCGGTGGAGCGTACGACGGCGAGGTAGGTCGTGGCGCGCTTGCCGTTGCGGTCCTTGACCTTGAACGCGGCCTGGCCGGTCGCGTCGAGGACCCGTGTGCGGACGGCGGTGCGCCGACCGGCGACCACGCGGTAGACCGTGACGCTCGCGCCGGCGGCCTTGCGGGGCGCGGTGACGGTCAGGCGGTCGGGGGTGCGGCCGCCCTTCTTCTCCCCGACGAGCTTGGCCGTGACCGGGGCGCCGAAGACGACGACGTCGCCGAGGCTGCGGGTGCGCACGCCGTCGGTGACCTCGGCGGTGATCCGGGCCTTGCCGAGCCGGGTGCCGACGAACGTGTAGGTCGCCTCGCCCCGGGCGTTGGTGGTCCGGATGGCGCGGGCCTCGCTGCCGCTGCGGTCGGGCCCGAAGCGGAAGAAGCGGACCTGGTAGCCGCGCACCGGGTTGCCCCGCTGATCGAGGACCCGCACGGTCTGGCTGACGGTCGAGCCGACCGCCACCACGTCGGTCGCCGTGGACCGGATCGCGAAGCGGGAGGCGTCGAAGTCGAGCTCGTAGAACGAGGCGGTGGCCGAGCCGGTCACGTCGCTGGTGCCGGCGACGGCGTTGCCGGCCGTGTCGACGTACTCGAACGTCGGGGCGTTCCAGGTCCCGGTCACGTCGATGTCGGCCGTCTCGAACGAGACCACCCAGACGTCGCCGGCGGTGTCGAAGTCGGTGACGGTGGAGTCGTCGCTGTAGTCCCAGTCGTCGAGGTCGCCGGAGTAGGCGAGGTCGACGGTCCGGCCGTCGACCGGGTTGCCGAACTGGTCGAGGCTGCGGACCTCGTAGTAGGTGCGGTCGCCGGCCAGGGCCGGGGCCACCGGGCCCACCTGCTCGTCCGCGGGGGAGAGCACGATGCTGACGCGGCCGTTGAGCGGGTCGGTGGTGTCCCAGTCGGCGGTCGCGGTGCCGGTGAGGTCGCCGGCGGCGTCGGCCACGACCGTGACGGCGGCCGTCACCAGGCCGTCGTCGTCGAAGGCGGCGTCGCGCTCGATCGCGACCCGGTAGTCGAGCCGACCGGCCGCGTTGGTCACGCCGGTGAGGGTCGTGCCGAGGTCGACGAGGTTGCCGCCGGGCTCACCCACGACAGCGGGGAGCTCCTCGCCACCGGTGGTGAAGAAGCCGTGGTCGAGGCTCAGCGTGACGACCTGGCCCTCGACCGGGTCGAGGGCCGTGCCGGAGTCGCCCTGGACCCCTGCCGTGACCGGGTCGACGTCGAAGGTGTCGTCGGGGGCGAAGACGCGAGCCTGGCCGGCCAGGGCCTGACCGGGCTTGCCGCCGCCGAGGGGGACGGCGGCCAGGGAGCTGCCGGTGGGCGGGGTCTCGCTGACCAGGTCGACCGCGAGGGAGGCGCTCGCGACAGCGTCGCCGACACCGGGGGTGACGGCGGTCGCCGCCTGGACCGAGCCGCCGAGCTCGGTGCCCTGGCCGGCCTCGGCCGGGTCGCTGAGGACGGTCTCGAAGGCGCCGGCGTCGTCCGTCGTCACCTGCAGCGAGGTCAGGACGGCGTCGGCGAGCGGGTCGCTGCCCGCGGAGCCGCGGACGAGGGCGAGGTCGAGCAGGCGGTCGGGCAGGCCGGTGCCGTCCTCGAGCTCGAGGGTGCCGGCGACCGGGTGGTCGGCGCCGGCCGCGACGCGCAGCGGGCTCTCGTCGTCGAAGACGATCGCGGCCTCGCCGGCCTTGACGGTCAGCAGCGTCGCCGCGGGGATCGCCCCGGTGGCCGCCGCGTCGGGGCCGAGGCCGGCCACCAGGACGTAGGTGCCCGGTGCCTGCCCGGCCGGGAGCGGTACGACGAACTCACCCGTGACGTCCACGGCCTGGACGGCCTCGCCCGTCGCGGGGACCCGCACCGCGGCGGTCGTCGTGTCGAACGGCGTGACCGTCCAGTGGTAGGTCAGGTCCTGGGCGTCGTCGACGTCGACGCTCCCGGCGACCGAGTCCGTGACCTGCACGGTGACGTCGCCCGCGGCCTGCTCGTCGAGGTCGAAGGCGAGGCCGTCGAGCGAGCTCGCGACCAGCGACAGCTTGCCGGGGGCCGCGGTGGCCGACGAGGTGAGGTACGGCGCGGCGGAGACCGCCAGGGTCGTCGTGAGAGCGAGGGTGAGGCCGCGCTTGGTGCTGTGCTTCATGAGGTCCTTCCAGGAGTTCCAGGGATCGTGATGAGGGGGGTGGGGTCCGGCTCCGAGCGGCCGTGGTCGCGGGTCAGCCGGTCTCGCAGACGAAGCTCCCCTGGTTGGCGTAGGTGGTGAGGCGCTCGGTGGAGGGGATCGCCAGCTCGGCCGACCCGACGGACCCGGTGGCCGCGGCGAGCTGCCGCAGTGCCGAGGTCATCGACGACGAGGACGTCCGGAGCGACTTGCCGAGGCCGTAGCCGGACTGGCAGACCTTGTAGTAGTTGATGGTCGAGCGCCAGTCGACGAGCCGGTCGCCCTGCACGCTGCGGCTGGTGCCCTCGTCGCCCTGGTCGGACTGCATCGCGTCGGCCCCGGAGCCGCCGTAGAGCACGTCGCGGCCGTTGAGCGTCCGGCGGCGCCGGTCGGTGTCCTCGAGCGGGGCGGCGAGCTGCCACAGCTTGGGGTCGCTGGTGCGCCGCTTGATGTCGAGCAGGTCGTTGCCGGCGCCGCCGAAGAGGCGGTCGTGGCCGGTGCCTCCCCACAGGGCGTCGGCGTCGTCGCCGGCGAAGACGACGTCGTCGCCGGCCCCGGCGTTGGTGACGTCCTTGCCCGCGCCGGCGTGGATGGAGTCGAACCCGTCCCCGCCGAGGAGGAGGTCGTCGCCGCCCACGGCCGACTGGCTGAGGGTCACGACCCGCACGAGCGTGCCGCGGGGTCGCACGAGCTCGCCGAAGAACCGGCTGCTGTCGGTGACGGTGCGGTCGACCGCGCCGAGGGCGGCGGCCGGGGTCGGCACGTCGACCCCCTGGTCGCCGACGAGGGCGTCCTCACCGGCACCGCCGTCGAGGACGTCGCCCTGGACGGCCTGGCCGCCGTAGGACTGCTTCGGCCGGGTGCTCCGCGTGTTGTCGAACTGGCCGTAGAGGTCGTCGTCGCCGAGGCCGCCCGACAGCCGGTCGCTGCCGGCCCAGACGCCGGGACCCTCGTCGCCCATGCCCACCCGTCGTACGACGTGGGGCCCGGAGGCGCCGCCCGCGAGGGTGACGCCGGGTCCGTCGCGGGTGATCCGGCCGTTGTCGCCCAGGACCACGTCGCGGGAGGCGCCGCCGTCGATGGCGTCGTTGCCGTCGACGAGCCCGGAGGCCGTCCTGTCGGTCGGCGCGGTGACCGGCGTCAGCAGCCGGTCGACCGTCGTCGTCCCGGTCGAGGCGGTCGTCGCGGTGATGACGGAGCCGAGGTTGGTGGAGCCACCCCCGACGATGTCGTCCTCGCCGTCACCGCCGGTGACCGTGTCGTCGCCGACGTTGCCCTCGAGGTAGTCGTCGTCGGCGCCGCCCGAGGCGGTGTCGCTGCCGGTCTGGCCGAAGACCAGGTCCCGGCCGGCGGCGGCGACGACGGTGTCGCCACCGCCCACCCCGGCGACCGCGCCCCGCGTGGCCGTGACCACGTCGAAGAGCTGGACGGTGCGCAGACGCGTGCCGTCGGCGCGCGGACCGGCGCCCGCGGGCCGGGTGAGGAGGCCGTTGTCACCGAGCACGACGTCGTCGCCGGCGCCCGTGTCGATGCGGTCGGCCCCGTCGAGCAGCCGGACGGCGGTGGCCGAGGGCGCACCCTCGCCGGTCCCGGTCAGCCGGGTGCCGGTGTCGCCCAGGGGACGGCCGTCGGTCGCGGAGGAGCCGCCGAGGACGTCGTCGTCGCCGGCGCCGCTGTCGACGACGTCGTCGCCGGCGCCGCCCTCGAGGTAGTCGTCGGCCGGTCCGGTGGTGACGTCGTCGTCGCCGCCCTGGCCGAACACCCGGTCGGAGGCGCCCGGGGACCCGGACACGGGGACGCCGCCACGGATGGTGTCGTCGCCGCTGGTCAGGGCCGCGGGGGCGGAGGTGGTCGTGCCGACGTCGGCGAGCTGGACGGAGGCGAGGCTGCCGTCGAGGAGCACCGTCGCGTTGTCGCCGAGCAGGAGGTCGGGGGAGACCGGACCCGCCGTCGCGAGGTCGCCCTCGATGACGTCGTCGCCGTCGGGCTGCGTGCGGGCCCGGGTCACGGCGTCGGCGAGGGTGCCGCGGCCGTCGGGGCTCAGGGACGAGCCGCCGATGACGGTGTCGGTGCCGGTGCCGCCCATCAGGGCGTCGCCGCCCTCGTTGCCCTCGACGTGGTCGGTGCCGGGTCCGGCGTCGACGACGTCGTCGCCGCCCTGGCCGAGCAGCCGGTCGTCGTCGGCGCCGCCGGCGATCCGGTCGCCGTCGGACACGTCGAGCGTGCCGGTCTCGTCGGCCCGGGCGACGTGGCGCTCGGACGAGGAGGGGCGGGTGATCCGACCGTTGTCGCCGAGGACGACGTCGGCGCCGGTCCCGGCGTCGACGAGGTCCTGGCCGCGGTCGAGCAGGCCGGCGGAGGACGCGTCGAACGGTCCGCCCAGGTCGTCGGTCAGGCGTGACCCGGTCGTGCCGAGCGGGAGGCCGTCGGCCGTCGACGAGCCGCCGAGGACGTCGTCGTCGCCGGCGCCGCCCGTGAGGGAGTCACCGCCGTCATTGCCCTCGAGGTAGTCGTCGCCGTCCCCGCCGTCGACCGTGTCCCGACCGCCCTGCCCGAAGACGCGGTCGGTCAGGCCGTCGGCACGGATGGTGTCGTCGCCGGAGGTCGTGGCGCCCGGCGCGGAGGTGCGCGTTGCGGCGTCGTACAGGCGCAGGACGTAGGCGGGGCCGACGTGGTCGGCCTGCGTGGCGAGGGCCTCGACCCGCGTCGCCAGGGCGTTGTCGCCGGCCACCAGGTCGGCGCCGTCGCCGCCAGCGCCGTCGGGGCCGCCGTCGCCGTGGATCTCGTCGCCCCGGTCGGGTACGCCGGCGCCACCGGTGCGCGTGACCGTGAAGGTCGTCCGGCGGGTCGGGTCGACCGAGGAGCCGCCGACGACCACGTCGTCGCCGTCGTCGCCGTAGGCGATGTCGGCCCCGGGACCGGCCTCGACGAGGTCGTCGTCCTGGCCGCCGCGCACGAGGTCGTTGCCGGGGGAGCCGAGCACGGTGTCGCAGCCGAAGCCGCCGTAGAGCTCGTCGTAGGCCAGCGGGGTGCCGGGGGAGGCGACGGGGGTGCCCGCGACGCCGTCGTCGGGCAGCAGCGTGAGGTAGCGGGTGGGGGCTCCGGGCCCGCAGGCCAGGGCGCTCGCGCCGAAGACGAGCGGGGACCCGGTGGTGGCGGTGACCGCCGCGGGCGTGGGCCCGGTGGCCGGTGTCGAGCTCCACGGGACCGCCGGGTCGGTCACGGCGTCGACGATCGCCTCGGAGACGGCGATGCCGTTCTCGGCGACGAGCACGTCGTCCTCGCGGCCGCCGAGCAGCACGTCCTGGCCGTCGGCGGCACCCGCGGTGTCGCTGCCGCCGACCAGGTCGTCGGCGCCCTCGTTGCCGCGCAGGCGGTCGTCGCCGTTGCCGCCGAGGAGGTGGTCGTCGCCGGTGCCGCCGACCAGCACGTCCTGGTGCTGGCCACCGAGCAGCACGTCGGTGCCGCCGTCGCCGAGGGCGAGGTCGTTGCCGTCGCCGCCGGCGAGCAGGTCGGTGCCGTCGCCGGCGCCGAGGTAGTCGGAGCCCTTGCCGCCGCGCAGGTCGTCGTTGCCGTCGCCGGTCAGGATGCAGTCGCCGTCGGTGTTGGTCCCGGTGCCGAGCATCGAGGGCAGGTCGATCACGCCGGTGTCGTCGTCGTCGTCAGAGGCGGTGCCGTCACGGTCGAGGTCGACCCGGCCACCGATGACGACGACGTCGCCGCCGAGCAGGCCGTCGAACGACGCACTCGAGCCGGGGGTCCCGATCGTGCCGTCGACCACGTCGAGCCCGGCCATCCGGCCGGTGTCGGCGGTCAGGCCGCTGCCGCCGCCTCCGCCGAAGAGGTCGCCGTCGAGGTCGACGAGACCGCGGACCACGCGGGTGGTCGCGTTGCAGGCCACCAGGCGCTCGGCGACCGGGGGAGCGGCGCCGCCGGTGTCGGCGGTGTCGCGGCCCTCGCCGAACGCTGCGTCGTCGCCGACGCCGCCGACCAGCTGGTCGGACCCGTCCCCGCCGGCGAGCACGTCGTCGCCCTCGCCGCCGTCGAGGAAGTCCTGGCCGGAGCCGGTCCCGGTGCCGCCGAGCGAGCCGTCGAGCACCCGCGTCCCGCCGCGCACCAGGGTGACGTCGTCGCCGAAGATCACGTCGTCGCCGGGGCCGCCGTCGGAACGGTCGTTGCCCGCGCCGCCCCGGATGACGTCGTCGTTCTCGTCGTCGCCCTCGGCGCCGTCGCCGGAGATCTGGTCGTCGCCGGCCAGGCCGCAGATCTCGTCGGGGCCGGAGCCGCCGTCGAGCGTGTCGGGTCCGTTGCCGCCGACCACGACGTCCTTCTCGGCGCCACCGGTCACGAAGTCGGTGCTGCTGGAACCCGACTCGAGGGTCCCGGAGACGCAGAGGTTGTCGAGCCGGCTGTCCGAGGGGACGTTGGCGGTGAGCACCGGGACCGTCTCGGTGGTGAGCACGGCGTCGTCGTCGGAGCTCGCGCCCTCGACGAGGACGTCGACCGTGCGCTGGCCGGTGCCGAAGAGCGAGCCCATGGTCACGGTGGGGCCGGTGAGCGAGGAGGACTCGCCGCCGACCACCACGTCGGAGCCGTCGCCGCCGTCGACCGTGTCAGCACCCGAGCCGCCGACGAGCACGTCGCCGCTGTCGAACCCGAGCCGCACCTGCTCGCTGACGACGTCGTCGGCCGAGCCGCGCGGGCGGACCAGCAGCGAGCGGACGTCGCGGCCGGAGCCGCCGACCAGGCTGTCGTTGCCACCCTCGCCGTCGACGCGGTCGGCGCCGGGGCCGCCCTCGAGGCGGTCGTTGTTGGCACCGCCCCTGATGTCGTCACGACCGGCGCCGCCGCCGACGACGTCGTTGCCGGCGCCGCCCGTCGCGGAGTCGTCACCGAGGCCGGTGTCGATGTTGTCGGCGTCGAGGCCGCCGTCGATGCCGCTGTCGTCACCGTCGCCGGTGACGAGCTGGTCGTCGCCCGGTCCGCCGGTGAGGGAGGTGATCCGGGTGTCGAAGGGGGTGGTGACCAGGGCGCCGTCGGCGGCGAAGTCCTCGCCGGCGAGGAAGGAGATCTGGTCGTCCGCCTGGCCGCCGTCGGCCTGGAACGTCGGGCGGGACGAGGTGGTGAAGGTCGAGGCGACCTCGGTCGAGGTCGTCAGGCCGGACTCGTAGATCGTGACCGCCCAGCTCGTCGCGCTGTTGCGCTTGACGTCGACGTTCTGCACGCGGCCGAAGCCGGAGACCTCGTAGGTCGTCAGACCGCCGCCCTGGTCGAACTGGCGGACCTCGTACTCGTCGGCCAGGTCGGCGTCGTTGACCGCTCCCGACCCGGGTAGTCGGTTGGGGCTCTCGGGCCCGCTGTTGAGCAACAGGCCGGTCCCGGCCGAGTTGCGCACCACGAGGCTCGGCACCAGGTCGGGACAGCCATAGCTGAACAGCTCGTAGGGGCCCAGCCGCAGCAGGTCGAACTCGTACTCGAGCGAGGTGAGCAGCAGCTCGATCTCGACGAAGACGGAGATGTAGGCCTCGATCTCGGCGCTCGCGTCGAAGATGCAGCCCGCGTCGCCGGCGAAGATGTCGCGGATCTCGGCGGTGCGCAGCCGTCCGTCGTCGTCGGGGTCGTTGAGGTCGAGGTTGATCGTCAGGGTGATGCCGCCCTTGAGGCCGGCGGTCACGATGCCGACGCTGACGCCGGCGCCGGCCTCGAGGGTGGTGACGACCTTGACCTCGGGCACGTCGACGCCCTCGGCGTCGAGGTCGTCGATGTAGAAGCCCTCGCGGATGACGTCGCCGCCGTCGAAGTCCTTGGTGTAGGTCTCGAGCAGCGCACCGACGGCACCGGGCTTGACCGCCTGGGCGGCCAGGGTCTGGGCGTAGGAGTCGAAGCCCATGGCGAGGCGGCCCTCGACGGAGATCGAGCCACCCACGAACGGCACGATCGGCACGGGGCCGGCCATGATCGGGCCGAACTTCTGCGTGTAGGCCACCGAGGCCGACAGGGTGCCGAGGTCGAGCCGGAAGTAGGACGCCTCGCCCTCGCCGGTGAGCACGTCGAGCAGCTGGTCGGGGTCGGTGAGGAACGGCAGCGAGAAGCCCGGGAGCTGCCCGGTGATCTCGCGCGTCTTGGTGGCGACCTTGGTCTTGGTGTTGCGCTTGCCGAGGCGGTTGTCGGCCGTGGTCTGGCCGGGCGCACCGGGCTTGGCCTGCTCGTCGGCGAGCGCGTCGTCGTCGGGGCAGGGCTGCGGCTTGGTCTTGGTGGTCGCCGTGGTCGGCGTACCGCCGGGGGTGGTGGGGGCGGTCGTCCTCGACGTGCTCACCGTCTGGGTGCACTTCTCGTAGAGCGACACGTCGGACGGGTCGAGGCTCAGGACGGCACCGGCCTCGGCGAGGTCCTCGAGCCCGACGTCGCCGTCGGCGAGCACGGAGAGCCCGTGGATCATGTCGGTGACGCCGCCGACGAGGCCGATGACGCGGTGGGCCAGCTCGAGCTGGGGCTTCTCGGTGGCGGCCGAGAGCGTCTCGAGCAGGCTGAGCAGCGACACCTCGTCGCCGCCGGCCAGCTCGGACAGGTCGGAGATGACCGGGATCGGCGAGCGCAGCACGTCGACCACGTCGCGGATCGGCGCCAGGTAGGGGTCGACGACCTGGAACGGCGTCGCGATCGCGGCGACCACGTCGCCGACGTCGAGCTTGACGTCGTTGTAGGTCACCTCGTCGGTGAAGCCGTCGGCCGCGCTCCACGGGATGTCGATGTAGCCCGACATCCCGAAGACGCCCTTGTCCTGGGCGAGGGTGTCGAAGCCGAGGCTGAGGCCCTCCTCGTCGGCGCCCGTGAAGCTGGGCTTGGCGGTCAGCGCGCCGTCGTAGAGGTCGAACAGGTCGTAGGTCGCCGCGGTCGGCTTGATCGCGATCGTGGTCTCGACGGACCCGTCGCGGCCGGCGCCGTCCACCGACAGGTGGGCGGGCAGGTAGCCGACGATCGCGTCGATGCCGCCGTCGGGGATGGACGCGGCGACGTCGAGCTCGAGGGCGTCGTTGCTGCCGACGACGACCTGCGGCCCGACGCCGCGCTTGAGCTGCAGGGTGATCGGGAGGGTCCAGCTCGTCGTGGTGTCGATGTCGATGTTCGAGCGGACCTCGAGGCCGGCCAGGCCGGTCTCGAAGGGGGTCTTGCCGGCCTTCTCGACCCCGGTCAGCTTGGTGCTGATGGTGACGGTGTCCCAGCCGGTGGCGCCGTCGGTGGTGCAGACGGGCGCGGTGGTGCCGTCGGTGGGTGGCGCGGGACAGGCCGTGCAGGCGCCGTTGGTGCCGCCGCACGTCACGGTGACGGTGACGTCGGACGGGGCGATGTCCTCGAGGCCCTCGGTGCCGTCGACGGCGCGGTCGACGGCGTCGTCCAGCACCGCCTTGAGGTCGGTGGCCTTGGTGACACCGGTCACGGCGGGCTGGGTGAGCTCGGTGCGCAACGAGGAGGTGAGCGCGGTGAGGATGTCGGGGACGCCGGCGCCGGCGTCGAGGTCGGTGCCGATCAGCGGTGCCGAGACGGGGGTGCCGGTGGCGGGGTCGAGGTTGCGCGGCGCGGCGCCGTCGGTGGCGGAGCCGAGCGCGTCGGCCAGCCCGTCGAGGCCCTCGGCCAGGAACCGGACCTGCATCGCGTCGCGCGCGGGCTGCGCCGCACCGGCACCGCCCGAGGAGGTGGTGGCGTCGGCGGCGTAGTCGATGACGTCGCCGGTGCCGACGGCGAGCTTGGCCACGGCGGCCCGTCCGGTGGTGCGGGCGTTGCTGCGGCGGGTCTCGAGCCGTCCGGTGCCGTCGCCGGCGACGACGTAGTCGGTGAGCACGCGGACGCCGAGGTCGGCCGAGGTGCCCGCGGCCAGGACGCCGAGCGCGCTCACGCCCGCCTGGAGCGGGTGTCCGGCGAGCTGGGCGCCGGTGCGGGTGACCCGGGCGGTCGAGTAGCTGGCGGTGGCGTCGGCGAGGGCGTGACGCGCGGTGGTGCGGTCGACGCTGATGGCGAGCGTCGTGGTGGAGGTGACGTCGACCGGGACGCTCGCCGGGCCCGCGGCGGTCGAACCGCTCGCGACCTGGCCGCGACCCGGGCGGCCGGTGGCGCCGGCGTCGTCGAGGCGGAGCGGTGCGCTCAGCCGGGTGCCGGTGGGTGCGTGCGCCACGAGCCGCACGCCGAGGCGCTGGGTCCCGAGGTCGAACGCGAGCGACGGGTCGTAGCCGCCCGCGGAGCCGAGCCGGACCAGCCCGCCGACGGCGGCGCTGAGCTCCTGGGCGCTCGAGACGGGGGTGGCGGAGGTGCCCTGCTCGTCCTCGGTCGCGGCCTGGTCCATCGCGGCGATGCCCTGGCGCAGCGCCTCGCGCTCGACGGCGAGCTGCGACGGGGTGAGGTCGACGAGCGGCAGCGTCGAGGAGTACTGGTCGAACGGCACTGCCGGGCTCTCGGTGACGTTGTCGCCGGTGAGCCGGTCGAAGTCGGCGAGGGAGCTCGCGAGGCCCTCGATGACGGAGTCGCGGAGGGCGAACGCGTCGCCGAGCACGATGACCTGGACCGCCTGGCCGTCGGCCCAGGGGGTCCGGCCGTTGGGCGCGAGGTCGTCGCAGGTCAGGGTGTCGGCGTCGAGGATCGTGACGTTCTGGCAGGCGACGCCCTCGGACTGCAGGTGCCGGGCGACCTCGACGGGTGCGGCGCCGGCGCCGGTCGGGGGCGCGACGTTGAGGGCGGCGTACAGCGTGGTGCCCGCGGGCAGCGACGTCACGTCGACCCGGACGACGTCGGCAGCGGTGCGCGAGCCCGGCTTCACCCGGGCCGTGCCGCCGAGGAACGCGGCGGGGACCGGGTCGAAGACGCGGAGCCGGGCGTAGCCGTCGCCGAGGGTGACCGACGGCAGCCCGGCGGCGTTCCAGGACACCGAGGCCGAGCCCTGGGCGCCGCCCGGGGTGCCGGTGGCGAAGGTGGTGCCCGAGAGCGCCTGCTCGGTGGCGGTGAAGCCGATCGAGGCGGTCACCTGCGAGGTCAGGGTGAGCTGGTCGGGGTCGAGCGCGCCGTCCTCGGTCAGCAGGTCGGAGATCGGCAGCGGGTCGGTGGCCTCGGTGCCGTCGGCCGTGACGCGGGCGAGCTCGACGGCCGGGCCGGACCCGGCCTTGCCGAGGCCGAGACCCGTGAGGTCGGCCTTGACCCCGAGGAACCCGATCCGGGCCGGCAGACCGGTCACCCCACGCGGCGGGGTGGCCGAGAGACCGTCGACCTGCAGCAGCGAGCGGTCCTTCGGCAGCAGGTAGGTCTGGCGGCCGGCGCCCTCGGCGGGCGTGCCGGTCTGGATGCCGAACCCGACGTCGAAGGAGGCGCCCGTCGCGCGGGCCTGGGCCAGGTCCGGGTTGTCCGGGTCGGCCGACTTGAGGCCGGTGAGGCCGACGAGCGCACCGAGCGTGCTGGCGTTGCCGAGCTCGAGCGTCTGGTCGCGCGACGCCTGGGTGATCCCGACGGCGACGTCGAGCCGGCCGGCGGTGAGCGAGGCTGAGGCGTCGGAGCCGTCGAGCTCCTCGATGCGGCTCACCACGTCCTGCACGGTCTGCGGCATCGACCGGGCGACGAGCTGCTGGCCGCCGGCGGTGAAGGACACCTGGAGGTCGGGCTCGCCGTCGGAGCCGGACACCTCGACGACGTCGCTCGGCGTCTCGCCGAGCGCGCCGGTGGGGGAGGAGACGATCGTGCCGCCGTCGTTGAGCGACCAGGAGACGCCGGTCAGCCCGCCGAGGCCCTGGGCCGTGGTGGCCTGGCAGTAGACGGTGTCGCCGGGGGCGGCCACGCCGGTGGGCGGGTTGCCGGGGGACACGCCGCAGACCACCTGGGCGGACGCGGCGGTCGAGAGCAGCTCCAGCAGCCGGTCGCCGGGGGAGAACAGGTCGGAGGTGCCGCCCCCGAGGTGGGGGAACGGCACGTCGGCAGCGTCCTGGAGGGCCAGCACGGTGCCGGTGTACTGCGCGAGCGAGGTGAGGCCGTCGGCCATCGAGAGCCCGGTCGCCTGGGTGAGGGTCGCGCCGTAGGTGCGCGTCGCGTCCTCGGCGGTCGGCCACACGTCGCCGTCGGGGGTGCTGTCGCCGGTGACGGCGAGCGTGCCCGAGCGCTCGGCCGCCGTACCGCCGGCGAGAGAGTCGGGGAGCTTGACGTCGAGGGCCACGTCGAGGTCGTCGTCGCCGGTCGTCACGCGGAACAGGTCGGGGAGCGTGGAGAAGCGGAGGTCCTCGAGGGTCAGCACGCCACGGCCGTCGGGGTCGCGCATGGTGATCTGCTGGTCGCGGTGGACCCGGTAGTGGCCGCCGGTGACGTCGAGGGCGGTGAAGCCCTGGCGGGCCGAGAAGGGCGCGAGGTCGTCGGTGTCGATGTCGACGCTGAGGTCGAGGACGGGCTGGCTGACCAGCGCGACGCGCAGCAGCGGGTCGGTCTCGGCCGGGTCGACGGCGACGACGAACGGCGAGTCCTCGTCGGTGGTCAGGGCGACGGTCGCCTTGCCGGCCCCGTCGTTGCTGCCGAAGCGGAGGTCGCCGTCGTCGTGCACCAGCGCGAGGTCGGTGGTCACGGTGCGGTCGTAGGTGAACGCGATCGTCTCGTCGTCGGCGTCGTCGACCAGCGAGATGCCCTCGACCGCGTCGAGCGCGGTCTCGAGGTCGGTGCCCAGGAGCGCCTGCTGGAGGCTGCCGGCCAGGCTCTTGTCGAGACCGAGGACGTCGGCCAGCGCCGTCGTGGTGAACGGCAGGGGCGTCGACAGCTCGGGCGTCTGGCCGACGGCCGAGATCGCGCTGGTCAGCGCGATCACGCCGATCCGTCGGGCGGACGCGTCGTCGTCGGGTGCCGCGGCCGCGGCGCCGGCCGCCGCCGGGGCGAGGACCTGACCACCCCCGACGACCAGGGCTCCCGTCGCCACTGCGACGACCAACCGACGTGCGCGACCGATGCTGCTGCCCACCAGAGTCTCCCAACCCCTACGCCGACGCGCGGCGCGCACGGGCTGCGACAGATCTACCTCGCTGGATGTGGCAGCCGCGGGGAAATCGCCCATTCGTTGCCGTCGCGTTAACGATCGGGCCGGGAGGACTAGCCCACCGGGGCGCTCCGACGGGCGCCGCTGCCGGAAACGGTCGGTCGCCACGGGTAGGGTGAGGCCCGCTGAGCTTCCCCCGCGTCAGTAACCAGTCGACGTACCCACACCCGATCAACAGTCGACCCACAAGTCGACCAACCCGGTGACGGAGCCCCGCGCGTGTACCTCAAGAGCCTGACCCTCAAGGGCTTCAAGTCCTTCGCGTCGGCGACCACGCTGCAGCTCGAGCCGGGCATCACCTGCATCGTCGGGCCCAACGGGTCCGGCAAGTCCAACGTCGTCGACGCGCTCGCCTGGGTGATGGGCGAGGCCAGCGCCAAGTCGCTGCGCGGTGGCAAGATGGACGACGTCATCTTCGCCGGCACCTCCGGCCGCCCGCCCCTGGGCCGCGCCGAGGTCGTGCTGACCATCGACAACTCCGACGGCGCGCTGCCGATCGAGTACGCCGAGGTCACCATCAGCCGCACGATGTTCCGCAGTGGCGGGTCCGACTACGCGATCAACGGCACCAGCTGCCGCCTGCTCGACGTCCAGGAGCTGCTCAGCGACTCCGGCATCGGCCGCGAGATGCACGTCATCGTCGGCCAGGGCCAGCTCGACACGATCCTGCACGCGACGCCCGAGGACCGGCGGGGCTTCATCGAGGAGGCGGCCGGCGTCCTCAAGCACCGCAAGCGCAAGGAGAAGGCGCTCCGCAAGCTCGACGCCACCGACGGCAACCTGACCCGGCTCAGCGACCTGCTCCACGAGCTGCGCCGCCAGCTCAAGCCGCTCGGTCGCCAGGCCGAGGTCGCCCGCCGTGCGGCGGGCGTGCAGGCCGACGCCCGCGACGCCCGGGCACGGCTGCTCGCCGACGACCTCGTCACCGCCCGCACGGCGCTGCAGCAGGAGATGGCCGACGAGTCGATCCTGCTCGAGCGCCGCCAGCAGGTCGAGGCCGCGCTGGCGACGGCCCGCCAGCAGGAGGCC
>NZ_JAURVJ010000047.1 GCF_030655615.1 Nocardioides sp. | reverse complement strand
TGCCAGAAGTCCTTGAACCGGTCCAGGACGCTCGTCTGCAGCACGCGGAGCAGGTTAGGGCATCGATGTGGGACCCACCCTCATCAACAGCGCGTAGTGTCGGTGCACGGAGCCACCCAGGCTCTCCATCAGAGAGACCCCACATGAGCGACAAGTCGCCTCGTCAAGGAATGACCAAGAAGTCCGGGAAGTCTCTCAAGGAGAAGCGTGCCGACAAGCGCGGCAAGGCAGCGGGCGACACCTCGCCGCTGATCGAGACGCCCGCCAAGCGTCGCTGACCCTCAGGTCGTCGCGAACGAGGACGCCGACGACACGTCGGTGTTCTCGGCCGCGAGCAGGATCGCGCCGACGAGGCTCGCCCTCGCGCCCAGTTCGCCGGCCACGATCGGGGTGCTGGCCACCGAGTCGAGCGCATAGCGGCGCAGCCCGATCCGGGCCGGCTCGAGCAGCAGCTCGCCCGCTCGCGCCATGTCGCCACCGACGGCGACGAGCGCCGGGTTGAGCAGGTTGACGATGCTGGCGAGCCCGCGGCCGAGGTGGAGCCCGGCCTCCTCGAGGGCGCGCCGAGCAGCGATGTTTCCGTCGCGCGCGGCGGCGACGACGGTGTCGACGTCGGTCTGTCCCGGCGTCTCGGGCAGCTGGCCCGCGAGCTGCTGCTGCACGAACGGCGTCGAGGTGTAGGCCTCCAGGCAGCCCCGCTTGCCGCAGCGGCACACCGGGCCCTGGTCGTCGAGGGTCAGGTGACCGATCTCGCCCGCCGTACCGCCGGCGCCGCGGAAGAGCTCCCCGTCGATGATGATGCCCGCACCGACGCCCGACGAGGTCTTGATGAACACCGAGCTGGCGTGGCCGCGGCCGGCGCCGACGCGGTGCTCGGCGAGGGCGCCGAGGTTGGCGTCGTTCTCGACGAGGGCCGGGCAGCCGAGGACGGCCTCGGCGGCCTTGCGGGCGTTGACGCCGTGCCACCCGGGGAAGATCGCGTCGCCCTCCACCAGCTCGTCGGCGATCGGGGCGGGAAGGCCGAGACCGACCGCGCGCACGTGGGGCGACTCGTCGGAGAAGGCACCGAGGCCCTCGAGCATGGCGTGGGCCAGGGCCAGTGCCTCGCGGTGGTCCTCTCCCCCGCCGGTGTGGTGGCGGTCCTCGCTGATCACGTTGCCGGCCAGGTCACCGACGGCGACCGCGACGTGGCTGTGGCCGAAGTCGATGCCGATGAC
The DNA here is from genome assembly GCF_030655615.1 of Nocardioides sp. Classification (GTDB taxonomy): domain Bacteria; phylum Actinomycetota; class Actinomycetes; order Propionibacteriales; family Nocardioidaceae; genus Nocardioides. Next base: position 7,400 of record NZ_JAURVJ010000047.1, on the reverse strand, counting down.
GGTCCCCGCCGACGACGACAGGCGTACGGCGGCCCCGCGGCGACCGCTGCCCGGCACGACGTCGACCAGGCCGTGGTCGTGGAGGTCGCGCACGATCGTCGACACCGTGGCCGGCGCGAGGCCGGTGGCCCGGGCCAGGTCGGCCTGCGTCCACGACTCACCCCCCTCGCGCAGCAGCCGCACGACCCGCGACTGGTTGGCGCTGCGCAGCGAACCCGGGGACCCCGGGGCAGCGCTGGGCGACGGAGATGACATGGGCGGCACTGTGCCCGCGGCGGGCGGCGTACGTCAATGCTCTTGTCGCTATTGGTCGGCGACAACACGCACTATGCATCGATTTCAAACCTTTTTACGTTCGACTCTTGACGACAAACGTGTGACGGTCAACACTCGACTCGCGTCGGGACGCCCGAGTGCCCGAACAAGTTCCCATCTCAAGGAGTCGATCGTGACCACACCGTTCCACCGCGTAGCCGCCCTGGGCGCAGCCCTGGTCATCAGTGCTGCCGCCCTCACCGCCTGCGGCGCCAACGATTCCAACGATTCCGGCAACGACAGCGGCAACGACGGCGGCAGTGACAGCTCCGGCGGCGGCGAGGCGTCGGGCACGATCGCCCTCCTCCTGCCCGAGTCCAAGACCACCCGCTACGAGGCGTTCGACAAGCCGCTCTTCGAGGCCAAGGTCAAGGAGCTGTGCGGCGGCTGCGAGGTCGACTACTACAACGCCGACCAGGACGAGGCCAAGCAGGCCCAGCAGATGACGACCGCCCTCAACGGCGGCGCCAAGGTCGTCGTCCTCGACCCGGTCAACGGTGCGGGTGCGACCGGCATGGTCGAGGAGGCGCAGGGCCAGGACGTCCCCGTCATCGCCTACGACCGGCTGATCACCAACGCCGACTACTACATGTCCTTCGACAACGAGACGGTCGGCAAGATGCAGGCCGAGGCGCTCGTCGAGGCCGTCGGCAGCGCCGGCGACATCCTGATGCTCAACGGGGCGCCCAGCGACCCCAACGCCGCGCAGTTCAAGTCCGGCGCCCACTCGGTCCTCGACGGCTCCGACCTGACCATCGCCGAGGAGTACGACAACCCCGACTGGTCGCCCGAGAACGCCCAGCAGTGGACCACCGACCAGCTGAGCAAGATCGACCCCGCCGACATCGCCGGCATCTACGCCGCCAACGACGGCCAGGCCGGTGGCGTCGTCGCCGCCCTCACCGGTGCCGGTGTCGCGCTCGACGCGCTGCCCCCGATCACCGGCCAGGACGCCGAGGTCGCCGCGATCCAGCGCATCCTCGCCGGCGAGCAGGCCATGACCATCTACAAGCCCATCCCGATCGAGGCCGAGACCGCTGCTGAGGTGGCCGTCAAGCTCCTCGGTGGCGAAGAGGTCAGCGGCACGACCGAGACCGGCATCGACCAGACCGAGTACGAGGGCGTGAAGTCCTACATCTTCGACCCGATCGTCGTCACCCAGGACAACGTCGCCGACACCGTCATCGCCGACGGGTTCTACTCCGCCGCCGACGTCTGCACCGACGACTACGCCGACGACTGCACCGCCGCCGGCATCTCCTGATGGGTCCCCGTTGATGGATCTGAGCAAGTCGGAAGCCGGACAGGGAGAGGGCGGCCGCGTCGTCCTCTCCCTGGCCGGCATCACCAAGCGGTTCGGAGCCGTACAAGCCCTGTCCGACGTGTCGATGCAGGTCCGTGCCGGTGAGGTGGTCGCCCTCGTCGGCGACAACGGCGCCGGCAAGTCGACGCTGGTCAAGGTCATCTCGGGCGTCTACCAGCCCGACGAGGGCGACATCGAGCTCGACGGACGGCGTACGTCGGTCAGCGGCCCGTCCGCGGCCCAGGCCATGGGCATCGCCACCGTCTTCCAGGACCTGGCGCTCTGCGACAACCTCGACGTGGTCGCCAACCTCTTCCTGGGCCAGGAGCGCCGGTCGGGCGTGATCCTCGACGAGGTCGGCATGGAGAAGGAGGCGTGGCGCCTGCTGCGCTCGCTCTCGGCCAAGATCCCGTCGGTACGCATCCCGATCGCCGCGCTGTCGGGCGGCCAGCGGCAGACCGTCGCCATCGCCCGCAGCCTGGTCGGCAGCCCCAAGGTCGTCATGCTCGACGAGCCCACCGCCGCGCTGGGCGTCGCCCAGACCGCGGAGGTGCTCAACCTCATCGAGCGGCTGCGCGACCAGGGCCTCGGCGTCATCCTCGTCACCCACAACATGGCCGACGTCCAGGCGGTCGCCGACCGCATCATCGTCCTGCGACTGGGCCGCAACGCCGCGGAGTTCAACGTCGAGGACGCCACCACCGCCCAGCTGGTCGCCGCCATCACCGGCGCCAGCGACAACGTGGTCGCCGCTCGCGCGGCCCGTACCGAGGAGCTCTCCCGTGGCTGACGCACTCACCAAGGAGCCCGTCGAGACCCCCACGTCGGCCGTCGCGGCCGACATGGCCGACGAGCGACTGATCCACGAGCTCGGCGTACGCGGTGTCATGCGGGCGCTCGTCAACCGGATCCGTGGCGGCGACCTCGGCGTCGGTCCGGTCATCTTCGGGCTCGTCGTCATCTGCATCGTCTTCTACGCTAAGGAGCCGACGTTCCTCTCCTCGGCCAGCCTGGTCTCGATCACCCAGTTCGCGGCGCCCACCGGCGTCATCGCGCTGGGCATCGTGCTGGTGCTGCTGCTGGGCGAGATCGACCTCTCGGTCGGCTCGGTCGCCGGGTTCACCTCCGCGGTGATGGCGGTGACGCTGGTCAACAACGACCAGCCGCTCGTCGTCGCCATGGGTGCCGCCATCGGGACCGGCCTGCTGATCGGGCTCGTCTACGCCGTCCTGCACCAGGTGGTCGGCGTCCCCAGCTTCGTCTTCTCGCTCGCCGGGCTGCTCGCCTTCCAGGGCGCGCTGCTCTACACGCTCGGCGACCAGGGCACGATCACACTGCCGCAGGACTCCGGACTGCGGTCCTTCGCCCGCGAGAAGTTCCTCAGCGACACCCAGGCCTACACCCTCGTCGCGATCGCGACGCTGGCCTACCTCGGGGCGCGGCTGTGGACGATCCGCAAGCGCAAGGAGGCCGGCCTCACCCCGCCGAGCCTCGCGTGGGTCGTGGCCAAGGCCGTGCTGCTCGCAGCCGGCCTGGGCTACTTCGTCTACTACCTCGGCCTGGCGCCCAACGACCGCGGTGTCGGCTACCTCTTCACGCTGTTCGTGCTGCTGGTCGTCGTCGTCGACCTGGCGCTGCGCAAGACCACCTGGGGCCGGCACGTCATGGCCGTCGGTGGCAACGAGGAGGCGGCTCGCCGCTCGGGCATCAAGGTCAGCTGGATCTATGTCTCCGTCTTCGGCCTGACCTCGACGTTCGCCGCCCTCGGTGGCGTCCTGCTCGCCGGTCAGCTCACGACGGTCTCGCAGTCCAGCGGCACGACCGACACCAACCTGACCGCGATCGCGGCGGCCGTCATCGGCGGCACGTCGCTGTTCGGTGGCCGCGGGACGGCGTACGCCGCCCTGCTCGGCATGCTCGTCCTGCAGGCCATCTCCGCCGGCCTCAACATCATCAACGTCGACTCCGACGTGCGGTTCATGGTCACCGGCGGTGTCCTGCTGGTCGCGGTCGCGATCGACTCGGTCTCCCGGCGGCTGCGGTCGTCGAGCGGGCGGGGTTAGGCGCGTCGGGGGCTCCGCCATCCCTGGAGCCTCCCGACCGGCTGTAACTCACTGTTCGTGGCACTACCCCGGCGCTACAGCGCCGGGGTAGTCGTCGTAACGGTGAGTTACAGGTGGGTTGGCGGCGCCGGGGCCCCGGACAAGTAACTCACCGTCCGGGTGACTTACCCGCCCGAATTCGGGCGGGTAAGTCGTGCGTACGGTGAGTTACTTGTCCGGTGACCCGAGCCACGCGTCGGCCAGCAGCTGACGCGTGTCGCTCAGCAGCTCGGGCAACGTGCGGGTGCGGCCGATGATGGGCATGAAGTTCTGGTCGCCCGGCCAGCGGGGTACGACGTGCTGGTGCAGGTGGCCGGCGATGCCGGCGCCGGCGACGTGGCCCTGGTTCATGCCGACGTTGAAGCCCCCGGCGCCCGAGACGGCGCGCACGGTGCGCATCGCCTGGCGGGTCAGGTCGGCGATCTCGGCGGCCTCGGCGTCGGTGGTGTCGGTGTAGTCGGGGATGTGGCGGTAGGGGCAGACCATCAGGTGCCCCGGCGCGTAGGGGTAGAGGTTGAGCACGGCGTAGGCCAGGCTCCCCCGCCGTACGACGAGCCCGTCGGCGTCGTCGAGGCCCGGCATCCGGCAGAACGGGCACGCCCGCTCGGAGTCGTCGGCCGGCTTGGACTCGCCGCGGATGTAGGCCATCCGGTGCGGGGTCCAGAGGCGCTCGAGGCCGTCGTCCTCCCCCGCGCCGTCCTGCTCGTGGGTGGTCACGGGCGGCTCACGGGGACGTGGGGTCGGTGGCCCCGACGGTCGGCAGCAGGTCGACCAGCGGCAGGTCGGGGTCGAGGACGAGGCCGAGGCGGCGGGCGTGGCCGTCGAGGAGGTTCCAGACCGACTGCGAGAGCAGGTCGACGAGGGCCTTGGCCTCGGGGGCGCGGGGCTCGCGCGAGACCCAGCGGCGCACGGTGCCGAAGACGGCGCCGACGAGACCGTGGGCCAAGGGGTCCACCAGCGCCCGCTCGTCGTCGTCGAGCTCGGCCCCGAGCAGCGCGATGGCGAGCTGGAGGATGTCGTTGACCGCGGTCGCGATCCGGTCGGTGCCCTGCTCGAAGGGCCCGGACAGCTCCTGCGCGGCGAACGCGTGCGCGGCCGGGTGCTTGACCACCCAGTCGACGTAGGCCGCGACTATCCGGCGGATGATCTGGTTGACCGTGCCGTCGAGGCTGACCTCCGGGATCAGCCCGTCGGTGAGGTCGTCGAGGATGTGGGCGCGGATCGCGCGGTCGAGGTCGGCGCGGTCGTCGAAGTGGCGGTAGACCACGGTCCGGTTGAGCCCCGCGCGCTGCGCGATCTGCTGGACGTGGAACTCGGCGCCCGGCTGGCCCTCGCCGATGACGGCGAGCGCCGCGTCGAGGATCTGGGCACGCCGCTCCTCGTTGTGCTTGTCCCACCGGGCTTGGCGCCCGTCCTGCTGACCCATCTCACCCTCACCGCGTGTCGCCCCTCAGGTGCGACCGTCGAAACCCCTGACCAGTCGCCTCAGCGAAGGGTAACCGCGTCGTGGTGTCGGGGTCGTCCCCGCGCGCGCGACGCGCGCCATCTCATCGACGTCGACGATCTTGGCGCGCGGTCGCGAGCGGCGCTCGCCGCGGCGGCGCTCCTCGGCGTCGATGGCGCGCCAGCCGGCGAGGTCGACGTACGCCGGGCAGCGTCCGGCCACGACGGAGGCGATCGACGCGAGGCTGCCGACCGGGGTGGGGAGGCCGGCGTCGAGGTCGTCGAGGATCGCGGCGACGGTGCCCTCGGCACACGACTTGTTGGTGCCGATGAAGCCGGTCGGGCCGCGCTTGACCCACCCGGCGACGTAGAGCCCGGGCCGCACCCGGCCGTCGACGTGGGGCACGGTGCCGGTGGCGGCGTCGTAGGGCAGGTCGGCGACGGGCCGCCCGTGGTAGCCGATCGCGCGCAGCACGAGGTCGGCCTCGATGACCTCGGTGGTGCCGTCACGGACGACCTCAACGGCGCGCACGCGGTCGTCGCCGGCGATGCGGACCGGGGTGGTGTGGAAGCGCAGCACGATCCGGCGTACGCCGGGTGCTGCGGCCGGTCGGGCCGGGCGGGCCGGTCGGGCCGCGAGCTCGGCCAGCACCTCGAGCTTGCGGGTGCCGGTGGGCGGCGGGGCTCCCCCCGTGTCGACGACGACGTCGATCGCACCGCTCTCGGCGAGCCCGGCGAGACCGACGAGCTCGGGCAGCGTGAACGCCGCGTCGGCGGGTCCGCGGCGGCCGAGGACGACGACCTCGCGGACGTTGCTGCGGCACAGCGCCGCCCACGGGAGGGCAGCGATGTCGGTGTGCTCGAGGGCGGCTGGGTCGAGGGCGAGGATGCGGGCGACGTCGAGGGCGACGTTGCCGTTGCCGACGACGACGGCGCGGCCCGAGGTGCCGTCGAGCGGGACGTCGAGGTCGACCTTGTCGGGGTGGCCGTTGTACCAGCCGACGAGGTCGGTGGCCGAGAGCGAGCCGGGCAGCTGCTCGCCCTCGATGCCGAGGCTGCGGTCGGCGCTGGCGCCGACGGAGTAGACGACGGCGTCGTACTGCGCCTCGAGGTCGGCGAGGGTGAGGTCGCGGCCGATCTCGACGCCGAGGAAGTAGCGGAAGCCGGGCTGCTCCTCGATCGCTCGGAAGAGCTTCTCGACCCGCTTGGTGTGGTGGTGGTCGGGGGCGACGCCGGCGCGGACCAGGCCGTAGGGCGTGGGCAGCCGGTCGTAGACGTCGACCGAGACCTCGGGGTGCTTGAGGAGCTCGTCGGCGGTGTAGAGCCCGGCTGGCCCGGCGCCGACGACGGCGACGCGGAAGGGTCCGCGGCGGGTCAGGCGGCGCTGCTTCGCGACGACGGACAGCGGGGTGCGGACGGGGTGGGGGAAGCAGTCGAAGTAGTCGGCGTTGATCGCGACGAACGGCTGCTCGTCGGGCGTCAGGACCGTGTCGGGCTTGATGGCGTCGACGGGGCACGCGGTGGCGCAGGCGCCGCAGCCGACGCACGCCGTCGCGTCGACGTACAGCATCTCGGCCTCGGCGAAGCCGGGCTCACCGGGCGCGGGGTGGATGCAGTTGACCGGGCAGGCGATGACGCAGGAGGCGTCGGCGCAGCAGGACTGCGTGACGACGTAGGCCATGTCAGCTCGTCAGAGGCTCAGGCGGCGGCGGACGCTGGCTGGCTGCGAAAGCGCGAGCTGCGGCCGTCGATCCCGAGGGCCCGCCACAGCCGGCGCGAGACCGGGTTGAGCAGGCCGGTCTCCTCGGCGAGCATCCGGACGTCGCCGAAGAGGTCGCGAAGGAACTTCTCGGACTCGGGCGCGTCCCAGTAGAGGTCCTTCATGACCGCGTCGGGGATGCCCATGTCGCGCTGCGCCTGCTTGCTGGGGACCAGGATCTCGTTGCAGAGCCACTTCATGATGACCGGCACGATGACCGACAGGGCCGCGCGGTCGCGGCGCTTGAGCTTGGGCGCGTGGTGCTGGAGGTACTGGTGGGCGAACCCGATGTGGCGCGCCTCCTCGGCGACGTGGATCTGCATGATCCGCTGCAGCATCGGGTGCATGTCGTCGCCGGCTCTCACGATAGACTACTGCACGTTGTCAATGGGATCCTCGCCGCCCAGGACGCCGTAGAGGAACGCGAACGGCACGACGCGGGCGGCCAGTGGCAGCACCGGGCCGAGGGTGCGGAAGA
>NZ_JAURVJ010000039.1 GCF_030655615.1 Nocardioides sp. | reverse complement strand
GCCTGCGGTGGTCTCGACGCGCTCGTACGACCTCGTTCCTCGGTCGTGTCGCTCGCTCGACCTTCGCTCGCGACGCAGGTCCGCTCGTTCCTCGCGGACCTGCTGCTCGCTCAGTGGGCGAAGTGGCGTGTGCCGGTGAAGTACATCGTCACGCCGGCGGCCTCGGCCGCCTTGACGGTCAGCTCGTCGCGGACCGAGCCCCCGGGCTGGACGATGGCGGTGACGCCGGCGTCGATGAGGATCTGGGGACCGTCCTCGAAGGGGAAGAACGCGTCGGACGCGGCGACCGCACCCACGGACCGCTCCCCCGCGCGCGTGACCGCGAGCTTGCAGGAGTCGACGCGGTTGACCTGGCCCATGCCGACGCCGACCGAGGCGCCGTCCTTGGCGAGCAGGATGGCGTTGGACTTGGCCGCGCGGCAGGCCCGCCACGCGAAGGCGAGGTCGGCGAGCACCTCGGGCGTGGCCGGGGTGCCGGTCGCCAGGGTCCAGGTCGACGGGTCGTCGCCCGGGGCGTCGACGGCGTCGCGGTGCTGCATGAGCAGCCCGCCCGAGACCGGTCGCGTCTCGACGCCACCGCGCACGGCAGGCTCGCAGACGAGGACGCGGATGTTCTTCTTGCGGGCGAGCACCTCGACGGCGCCCTCGTCGTAGGCCGGCGCCACGATGACCTCGGTGAACACCTCGGCGACCTGCTCGGCCATCGCGACGCTCACCGGCCGGTTCGACGCGATCACGCCGCCGAACGCCGACACCGGGTCGCACTCGTGGGCACGGCGATGGGCCTCGGCGACGTCGGTGCCGACGGCGATGCCGCAGGGGTTGGCGTGCTTGATGATCGCGACCGCGGGCTCGTCGAAGTCGTAGGCCGCGCGCCGGGCGGCGTCGGTGTCGAGGTAGTTGTTGTAGGACATCTCCTTGCCGTGCAGCTGCTCGGCCTGGGCGAGCCCGGTGCCGAACCCGTTGAGGTAGAGCGCGGCCGGCTGGTGGGGGTTCTCGCCGTAGCGCAGCGTCGACGCCTTGGTCCACGTCGCGCCGGCCCAGGCCGGGAAGCCGTCGCCGTCGGAGGTGTCGGTGAGCACGTTGCCCATCCACGAGGCCACCGCGACGTCGTACGTCGCCGTGTGGACGAACGCCTCGGCCGCGAGCCGCTGGCGCTGGGCGAGCGTGAAGCCGCCGGCCGCGACGGCCGCCAGCACGTCGTCGTAGGCCGCGGGCGAGGTCACGACGCCGACGGACGGGTGGTTCTTGGCGGCGGCGCGGACCATCGAGGGCCCACCGATGTCGATCTGCTCGACGCAGTCGTCGGGAGCGGCGCCGGACGCGACGGTCTGGGTGAAGGGGTAGAGGTTGACCACGACGAGGTCGAACGGCTCGACCTCGAGGTCCCGGAGCTGCTGCACGTGGGACTCGAGGCGCCGGTCGGCGAGGATGCCGGCGTGCACCCGGGGGTGTAGCGTCTTGACGCGCCCGTCGAGGCACTCGGGGAAGCCGGTGAGGTCCTCGACCCTGGTCACCGGCAGGCCCAGGCCCTCGATGAGCGCGGCGGACCCGCCGGTCGAGACGAGCGCGACCCCCGCGTCGTGCAGGCCGCGGACGAGCGCCTCGAGCCCGGTCTTGTCGTAGACCGAGACGAGCGCTCGTCTCAGGGGAATCCGGTCCAGCGGGATCTGGTCAGCCATCAGTGGGTGCTCCTACGTCGAGGAAGGAGGGCCACCCAGGCGGTCGATGGCCTCACGATCACTCCCCGGTGGTTGCCCACCCGCGCCAGTCGTGTGGCTGGACTCTATCGCCCGAAGCGGACGCGGCGCCCGTCGAGGGTGAACCCCTCGCGCGCCATCCGGCCGACCGCGTCGACGAGCATCGTGCGCTCGGCGACCTTGATCCGCTCGTGCAGCGTGTCGACGGTGTCGTCGTCCTCGACGGCCACGGCGGTCTGGGCGACGATCACGCCGGTGTCGACGCCGGCGTCCACGACGAAGAGCGTGCAGCCGCTGACCTTGACGCCGTAGGCGAGGGCGTCGGCCGGGCCCTGCATCCCGGGGAAGGACGGCGACAGCGCCGGGTGGGTGTTGACCACGCGCCCGCCGTGGGCGGCGAGGAAGGCGTCGCCGACGAGCTTCATGAAGCCGGCCAGCACCACGAGGTCCGGCCGGTGTCCGGCAACCTCCTGCGCCACGGCGGCGTCCCACTCGTCGCGGGACGCGAAGTCCTTGACCCGGTGCACGAACGTCGGGATCCCCGCCCGCTCGGCGCGCTCCAGGCCCTCGATGCCGGACCGGTCGGCGCCGACGGCGACGACCTCGGCGCCATAGGCCGGGTCGGCGCACGCGTCGAGCAACGCCTGCAGGTTGGTCCCGCTGCCGGAGACGAGGACGACCAGGCGCGCTGACACGCCCCGGAGACTACTGGTCGAGCTCGATCTCGACCGGCATGGTCCGCCGCTGCCACCAGGTGACGACCAGGCCGCCGACGAGCCCGCCGATGCCGAAGGCGGTGACGGCGTGCAGCAGCACGTCGAAGGCGTACGGCGCCACGTCGCGCATCCGGCCGGGCCCGACCGCACCCCCCGAGAGCGACGCCGCGACGCTGAACAGGACGCCGGCCATGATCCCGCCGGCGGCGCCGCGGACGGCACCCTCGACGTAGTAGGCCGTCGGCCAGACCCACTGCGACCACGCGGCGGCGACGAACGCGACCAGGGGCGGCAGCAGCACCAGCCAGCCGGTCCAGGCGGGGACCGGGCCGTCGTCGGGAAGCGCCGCGAGCATCGGGAACGCCGGCAGCGCGCCCAGGACGACCCCGCCGGGCGAGACGAGGGTGCCGGTCCCGACGGTGAAGCCGGGACCGAGGAGGTAGGAGCCGCTGAAGAGGACCGCGTTGGGCAGCAGGACCAGGCCGAGCACGACGACGAGCACCACGGCGCCGCCGCCCCCGCCGAGCTGGCCCATCACGTTGGCCGCGGTGGAGAAGTCGACGACGAGGGCGACCAGGAAGCCCACGAGCGAGACCAGGAGCCACAGGAGCACGACCCGCCGGGCGACGTGGGCCGTGGCGCGCGCCGACACGGGGAGGGCGGCGGTCCAGATGGCGGCCCGGCCGGACCCGGCCGCGATCGCGGGTACGCCGACCACGAGGCATAGGAGCAGGGACCACAGGACCACCCGCGGGACGCTGGGCGAGGTCGACGCGGAGGCCGCGACGGTGGCGGTCGCGACCGCCGTGACGGCGTAGCCGGCGGCGAACAGGCTGGCGGCCAGCGGGACCACGACGTCGCGCTGCCCGTCGGCGATGCCGCCGGCGTCGGGGCCGTGGCCCGCGACCGAGGCGCCGAGGCGGTGGCCGGTGCGCCAGATCGCCCAGGCGGAGAGCAGGGTGATGCCGAGCGGCATCGCGGTGACGGCCACGCCGTCGATGCTGACGCCCGAGCCGTGGCCCATCAGCCAGGACAGCGCACCGACCCGCAGGCCGTAGCGCGGGGCGCCGTGCGAGCCCCCGTCTGTGAGGTACCAGCCGGCGAGGCCCGTCGCGAGACAGACCAGCAGGGTGGCCGCCGCGGCGGCGACGCCACCGCCGGTGGCCAGCAGGACCAGGGGACGTCGGGTGGTGAGGTCCTGGCGGACCTGCTCGCTCGAGCGGCCGGTCTTGCTCTGGGGAGGCGGCAGGAGGGTCGTCATGGCCGGACCATCGTGACAAGAGCGGGCGGCTCCTCGGCGCCGCCACGCCGACTCGGGCCCGAACGCCGTGTTCGTCTACCGTGAAGGACGCCATGCGACAGCCCGACGACTTCGACGCCTTCTACAAGGACGCGCGCGAACGACTGCTCGCCCAGACCTACGCCCTCACCGGCGACCTGGGCGCGTCGCGGCGAGCGGTCCGCGAGGCCTTCGTCGTGGGCTGGCACCGCTGGCGCAAGCTCTCCCGGCTCGAGCAGCCCGAGGAGGTCGTCCGCCCGCACGCCTGGCGGCTGGCCCAGCGCAACCACACGGCGCGGGTGTGGCACCGCGAGAAGGACATCGCGCCGGAGGTGCGGGCCACGCTCGACGCCCTCGGCAAACTGTCGATCGCCCAGCGCCGGGCGCTGGTGCTGACCCAGCTCGCGTCGGTGTCGATGCCCCAGATGGCCCGCGAGGTCGGTCTGCCACCCGAGCAGGCCGAGCGCGAGCTCCAGTCCGGCGCCGCCTCGCTGGCCCTGGCCCTCGACGTCGAGACCGTCGAGCTGCGCGCGGTCTTCGAGCGGCTCGGCGCCTCGGTCCACGGCCGGGGCCGCTGGCCGCGGGCCACCATCGTGCGCCGCTCCGGGGCCGCGCGCCGCCGGACCCACACGATCGTCGGCGTGCTCGGCGCCGTCGCGGCCGTCGTGATCTCGGGGTCGCTGGTCACCGACGCGGCCGGCGTACGTCCCTCCCTCGACGAGGCCGGCACCCGGGTGCCGCTGCTCCCGGTCGGCCCGGTCCGCGCGAGTGACACCCCGGTCGCCGTGACGCTGCCCGAGTCGTCGCTGCTCGTCCCCACCGACCTGCAGGAGCGCTACGCCGGACGCTGGGCCCAGGTCCGTACCGGCGACAACAGTGCCGGCAACGGGCTCGCCGTGCCGTGCCAGCGCGACCGCTACGCCGACCCCAGGGGCAAGGCCACCCTCGTCCGCGAGCTCGAGAGCCCGGGCCGCGGCGGCGCGGGCAGGACCGTCGCCGTCCAGCTCACCGAGGCGTCCGCCACGACCCGGGCCGCCCGGCGCACGTTCCGCACCACCGCCGCCTGGTACGCCGGCTGCACCGAGTCGCAGGTCCAGCTCCTCGGCACCCGTACCCCGACCGCGGTCGGCGACGAGGCGCTGCAGTTCGTGCTGCGCCGCTGGCGCTCGCCCGTCACCACCTACGTCATCGGCGTCGCGCGCACCGGCGGCTACACGACGACCACGGCCGTCCGGCTCGTCGGCGACGCGACCCCCGACCGTGAGGCCGGCGCGGCCCTGCTCGCGGCCGGCGTCGGCAAGCTCTGCGCGCTGCCCGAGGGCGGTGGCTGCGCCCCCGACGCTCCCGACGTGGTCGACCGCGACCCGCTGCCGACCGGCCAGCGCCCGGCGCTGCTCTCCGAGGTCGACCTGCCGCCCGTCACCGGCGTACGCCGCCCCTGGGTCGGCACCGAGCCGAGCCGCCCCACGACCAACGCGGCCGCGACCGGGTGCGACTCCACGTCGTTCTCCGACCCCTTCAAGGGCGCCCGGTTCAGCCGGACCGCCACCCGGACCTTCGTCGTGCCCGAGGCCGACCTGCCCCAGGAGTTCGGGCTGACCGAGACCGTCGGCGCGCTCCCGGTCGGCCGCGCCCAGGCGCTCGTCGAGCAGGTCCGCAGCCGCCTCGCGAGCTGCCCCGAGCGCGACCTCAACACCGAGGTCGAGGAGCTCTCGCGCACCGACACCAAGGCGTTCTCGCTCACCGCCTGGCGCCTCGACATCAAGGTGACCGACGCCCGCTCGGTCGTCTTCTACATGGCGATCGTCCGCGCCCGCACCGGCGTCGCCCAGATCGGCTTCGTCCCCGCTCGCGGCGCCGACCTGCAGCCCGGCGCGTTCCTCGCGCTCGCCGTGCGCGCACGGGCCCGGCTCGCCCAGCTGCCGGCACCTCAAGGTGCCGCCCAGGGCTGAGCCCCTGCCACAACCTTTCGTCGTCGGGCGTCGTCCCACCCGCAACGACGACGAAGGGAACGACCATGACGACCACGGCCCCCCGCCACCTCCGACGCCCCCGGACGCTGCTCGCCGCGGCCGCGGTCGCCGCCCTCCTCCTCACCGGCTGCGGGGACACCACCGAGGCCGGCCCCGACGGTCCCGACGCCGACCGGGCCGACCGGGCCGGCGCCACCGTGGCTCCCACCCCCACCAGCAGTGCGGCCAGCCCGTCCGACTCCCCCGTCGACGACGGCAGCACCCCCGACGTCCCGGTCGACCCCGCCCAGGTCACCGCGGTGCCCGACGACTTCCCCCTCGCCGCCGGACTCCCCGCGACCAACGGCGACGACGGCTCGCCCGTCACCGTCACCGACCGCCCCTCGTGGCGCGACGTCGAGCTGTGCGGCGACGTGGTCTGGTCGCAGCAGGTCCCCGTGCCCACCCTCGACCGCGCCGGGGCGTCGTACACCGGCGAGGCGGAGGACACCCGCTCCCGCCTCGTCGCGGTCTACGCCGACGAGCTCGACGCCCAGCAGGCGCTCGACACCCTGCGCGACGCCTACGCCGCCTGCCCCAGCCAGGACCTCGGCGGCACCGAGCAGGTCTACCAGGTCGTCGACACGGCCCAGGGCTCGGCCACCGTGACCCACCGCTACCGCCTCGACGGCCGTTTCGACGCCGGCCTCGAGGTCATCGAGCTGGTCGCGGTCGGCAACGCGCTCTACCTGTCGTCCTACTACGGCGAGGGCGGGGGCAGCGACGAGGCCATCGCCTCCTTCGTCGACTTCGCCCGCGAGTCGTCCCAGCCGGTGCTCGACGCCCTGGCGGTCTTCAGCGACCTCGGCGGGCCGACGTCGACGACGCCCCCTGCCGACGGCGAGATCCTGGACGACTTCCCCCTCGCGTCGGGCTGGCCGACGAGGACGGTCGAGCCCGGCTCCGCGGGCCTGGAGCTCCCGGTCGACGGGCTCCTGGCGTCGTTCCCGGACTACGCGTGCGACAGCAGGGGCCCCGCTGCCGGGACGACCGACGTGCTGCGCGCCCAGTACTCCGACGTCGAGGCCTACCTCTCGCGCGAGCTGCTCACCTTCGCCGACGCCGACGACGCGGTCGCCCACCTGGCCGCGCTGCGCGACTTCTACGGCTCCTGCCCGACACCGACCGAGGACGGACTCAGCTATCCCCTTCGCCTCGTGGACACCGAGGTCGGCGGCGACTCGTTCGCGGTCGTGCGCAGCACCGAGTACGACGGCGAGCCGGCCATCGGGATGAGCGCGCTCCACGCGGTCCGGGTCGGTCGCTCGATCCTGCTCGACAGCACCTCCGGCGAGGGCATCGTCCAGGACGCCGGCGACGCCGAGGACCTGGCCGCCTCGATGGCCACCCGGGCCGCCGACGTGGTCGCCGCGCAGTGTGCGTTCACCGTGGCCGGCTGCTGACGTCGTACGGCCGAAAAATGCGCTGACCCGTCCCCGATCGGGGACGGGTCAGCGAGAGGTGGATCAGAGGTTGGCCAGGACCTCGCGCATGAGGGCGGCGGTCTCGGACGGCGTCTTGCCGACCTTGACGCCGACGGCCTCGAGGGCCTCCTTCTTGGCCTGCGCGGTGCCCGAGGAGCCGGAGACGATGGCGCCGGCGTGGCCCATGGTCTTGCCCTCGGGGGCGGTGAAGCCCGCGACGTAGCCGACGACCGGCTTGGTGACGTTGTCCTTGATGTAGGCCGCGGCGCGCTCCTCGGCGTCGCCACCGATCTCGCCGATCATCACGATCGCCTTGGTGTCGGGGTCGGCCTCGAACGCCGCCAGGGCGTCGATGTGCGTCGTCCCGATGATCGGGTCGCCGCCGATGCCGATGGCCGTCGAGAAGCCGTAGTCCTTGAGCTCGAACATCATCTGGTAGGTCAGCGTGCCCGACTTCGACACGAGACCGACCGGGCCGGTGCCCGCGATGGTGTGGGGCGTGATGCCGGCCAGGGACTCGCCGGGCGTGATGATGCCCGGGCAGTTGGGACCGATCATCCGGGTGCCGGCCGTGTTGGCGTCGCTCTGCAGGTAGGACCACACCTCGGCGGTGTCCTGCACGGGCACGCCCTCGGTGATGACGACCAGCAGGCCGATGCCCGCGTCGATCGCCTCGATGCAGGCGTCCTTGGTGAACGCCGGCGGCACGAACGCGACCGACACGTCGGCGCCGGTCTCCTTCATCGCCTCCTCGACGGTGCCGAAGACCGGGAGCTCCTTGCCGTCGAGCTCGACGGTGGTGCCGGCCTTGCGGGCGTTGACGCCGCCGACGATGTTGCTGCCGGACTGGAGCATCAGGGTGGTGTGCTTGGCACCCATCCCACCGGTGATGCCCTGGACGATGATCTTGCTGTCCTTATTGAGGTAGATCGACATGTCAGTTGCCACCGTTCGCGAGCTCGGCGGCCTTGTCGGCCGCACCGTCCATCGTGTCCACCTGCGTGACGAGCGGGTGGTTGAGCTCGTCGAGGATCGCCCGGCCCTTGTCGACGTTGTTGCCGTCGAGGCGTACGACGAGCGGCTTGGTCGCGGCGTCGCCGAGGATCTCGAGCGCACCCTTGATGCCGTTGGCGACCTCGTCGCAGGCGGTGATGCCGCCGAAGACGTTGACGAACACGCTCTTGACCTGCTCGTCGTTGAGGATCACGTCGAGGCCGTCGGCCATCACCTGGGCGTTGGCGCCGCCACCGATGTCGAGGAAGTTGGCGGGCTTGACCCCGCCGTGCGCCTCGCCGGCGTAGGCGACGACGTCGAGGGTCGACATGACCAGGCCCGCGCCGTTGCCGATGATGCCGACCTCGCCGTCCAGCTTGACGTAGTTGAGGCCCTTGGCCTTGGCCTTGGCCTCGAGCGGGTCGGCCTCGTCCTTGATCTCGAACGCCTCGTGCTCGTGGTGACGCACCTCGGAGGCGTTCTCGTCGAGCGACACCTTGCCGTCGAGGGCCTCGAGCTTGTCGCCGGCCAACCGCGCGAGCGGGTTGACCTCGACGAGCGTCGCGTCCTCCTCGACGAAGACGGTGTAGAGCGCCTCGATCATCGTGACGGCCTGCTCGAACACCGCCTCGGGGAACTTGGCCTCGGTCGCGATCTCGCGCGCCTTGGCGGCGTCGACGCCCTTGCCCGGGTCGATCGGGATCTGCTTGACGGCGTCGGGGTTGGTCTTGGCGACCTCCTCGATCTCCACACCGCCCTCGACCGACGCGATGCAGAGGTACTGGCGGTTGGAGCGGTCGAGCAGGAACGAGAAGTAGTACTCCTCCTCCGGCGGCGTCGCCGGGGTGATGAGCACCCGGTTGACCGTCAGGCCCTTGATCTCCATCCCGAGGATGTTGGACGCGTGCTCGAAGGCCTCGTCCGCGGTCTTGGCGAGCTTGACGCCACCGGCCTTGCCGCGACCGCCGGCCTTGACCTGCGCCTTGACGACGGTCACACCGCCCATCTCCTCGGCGGCGGCCTTGGCGGCCTCGGCGGTCTCGACGACGACCCCGAGGGTCGTCGCGACGCCGTGCTTGGCGAAGAGCTCCTTCGCCTGGTACTCCATCAGGTCCACTGGTCCACCATGTCTCTCGGTGTGTCTCTGGGTGTCTCTCGACTGCGCGAACGGGTCGTGCTCACGCAAGGCATTTTCCTCGCCGCACCCTAGACCCGCGGCGCGGCGGGCCGCCGACGAGGTCCGCCGCCGCCTCGTCCCACAGCTCTGGTGGGTGCCCGGCGACCGCTCGGGCCGTTCCCCTGCAGGGGTGGTCCTAGCCGTCCACAATCCGGTTCCGCCCGATTACCGGGCGTGCTCGGCATCGGTTACAGTCGGGGCCGCGCCGCACCGGTCCACGAAACGTCTGTTCCGCGCCGAGCGCCAGCACCAGCGTCCACCAGTCCTTCACGTACGGGAGTCGTCTGTCCATGGGTAACCACCGAGCGGAACGCCGCGGCCCCGGCCGCCGACCCTCGGAGACCCACGACGACAGCGCCTACGTCGGACGGCGGGCCGCCCGCCCGGCCCCCGAGGCGGTCGTCCCGCTCGGGCGCTCCGAGGCTGCCGTCACGTCCGGCACCCACCACTTCGGTGACCTCGACCACACCGCCGAGCTGCCCCTGGTCCGCGACCGGACGCCCGGCAAGCGCAAGGCCGTCAAGCACGCCGGCTCGCGCGGCCCGCTCTTCCGCGGCCTGCCCTCCGCGCCGGTCCTGCTCGGCGTCGCCACCATGGCCGTGGCCGTGGGCGGCGTCCTCTACTCCCCCGACGCCACCAGCCCGGCCCTGGCCGGGACCGTGGTCAACGACGTACGCCCCGCCAGCGCGCTGAGCGGCTCCGGCGGCATCGCCACGGTCGGCGACGTGCGCACCACGGCCAGCCGCAGCGGCGAGCGCGCCACCCTCGAGCAGGCCAGCGACACCGACCTCGTCGCCGTCGCGGAGGCCCAGGCCGAGGAGCGCAACGCCGCGCTCGGCGAGCTGGCCGCCCAGGCCGAGAAGCAGGCCGCCAAGATCAAGGAGAACCGCTGGTTCCTCCCGATCGACCCGGCCATCCTCACCGCCCGCTTCGGCGAGTACGGCCTCTGGGCCAGCTATCACACCGGCCTCGACTTCAACGGCGAGAACGGCGACCCCATCCACGCCATCGCCAACGGCATCGTGACCTTCGCCGGCTACGACGGCTCCTACGGCAACAAGACCGTCGTGACCCTCGAGGACGGCACCGAGCTCTGGTACTGCCACCAGACCTCGCAGTACGTCTCCGTCGGTGACGTCGTCACCGGCAACGAGATCATCGGCACCGTCGGCTCCACCGGCCACGTCACCGGCTCGCACCTCCACGTCGAGGTCCGCCCCGGCGGCGGTGACCCGGTCGACCCCTACGCCGCGTTCGTCGCCAACGGCGTCGTTCCCTGACGTTCGTCCTCTGCGTCACCCGGGTTCTGCTTCGTCACGGGGGGTCTGCTTCGTCGGGTCATTCGGGGTCGGGCTGTCCGCGCGCCTAGCATCCCGGGCCTCCCTGTCAAGGACGCCTTCGGCGCCGCTTCGCGGTCGCTGCGCGATCCTTGACAGCGAGCCTCTCCCGGGATGC
>NZ_JAURVJ010000009.1 GCF_030655615.1 Nocardioides sp. | reverse complement strand
CGGGGTGCTGAGGTTCTACGTGCTGGGTGTCCTGGTGTTCCTCGGCGCGGTGGCGACGCTCGCGGCCACGATCGGGGGACCGGGCTGGTTCCTGCTGGTGGCCGTCGCCGTGGTGCTCATCGTCGTCGGGGTGCACGACCTCGTGCAGAAGCAGCACGCGATCCTGCGCAACTACCCGGTCATCGGGCACATGCGGTTCCTGATGGAGGGCATCCGCCCCGAGCTGCAGCAGTACTTCATCGAGCGCAACTTCGACGGCCGCCCCTACGACCGCAACACCCGCTCTTCGATCTACCAGCGCGCCAAGGGCGCCCTGGAGGAGCAGCCGTTCGGCACCGAGCGCGACCTCTACGCCGTCGGCTACGAGTACCTCGTGCACTCCAGCCGCCCGGTCGACCCGATGCCCGAGCCGCCGCGCGTGCGGATCGGCGGCCCCGACTGCACGCAGCCCTACGACATGGCGCTGCTCAACGTCAGCGCGATGAGCTTCGGCTCGCTCAGCTCCAACGCGATCCAGGCGCTCAACCAGGGTGCGGCCGGCGGCGGGTTCGCGCACGACACCGGCGAGGGCGCGATCAGCCCCTACCACCGCCACGGCGGCGACCTGGTCTGGGAGATCGGGTCGGGCTACTTCGGGTGCCGTACGCCGGACGGAGGCTTCGACGAGGAGAAGTTCGCCGCCAAGGCGGCCGACCCCCAGGTCAAGATGATCAACCTCAAGCTCAGCCAGGGCGCCAAGCCCGGCCTCGGCGGGGTCCTTCCCGGCCGCAAGGTCAACGCCGAGATCGCCGAGACCCGCGACGTGCCGGTGGGGGAGACCGTCGTCTCCCCGGCCTACCACCGGGAGTTCTCGACGCCGCGCGAGCTGGTCCGCTTCGTCGGGCACCTGCGCGAGCTCGCCGGCGGCAAACCGACCGGGTTCAAGCTCTGCCTGGGCTCTCGCGTCGACCTCCTGGCCATCTGCAAGGCGATGGTCGAGGAGGGGACCACCCCGGACTTCGTCGTCGTCGACGGCGCGGAGGGCGGCACCGGCGCGGCCCCGATGGAGTACTCCGACCACGTCGGGATGCCGCTGACCGAGGCCCTGATGACCGTCGACAACGCGCTCGTCGGTGCCGGGCTGCGCGACCGGATCCGGGTCGGCGCCTCGGGCAAGGTCGCGACCGGCGTCGACGTCGTGAAGCGGATCATCCAGGGCGCCGACTACACCAACGCCGCACGCTCGATGATGATGGCGATCGGCTGCATCCAGGCGCAGACCTGCCACACCAACACCTGCCCCGTCGGCGTCGCGACCCAGGACCCCAAGCGCGTCCGCGCGCTCGACGTACCGAGCAAGTCCGAGCGGGTCACCAGCTATCAGCACGAGGTCGTCGCCTCGGCGATGAAGGTCGTCGCCTCGATGGGGCTGCACTCCTTCGACGACCTCGAGCCCCGGATGCTCCGCCGCCGGATCGACCACGGCACCATCTCGTCGTACGCCGAGCTCTTCGACTACCTCGCACCCGGCCAGCTCCTCACCGACCCGCCGGCGTCGTGGCGGGCCGACTGGGACGCGGCCGACCCCGACCGCTTCACCCCCTGACCCCGGCCCAGCCCAGACGCGGCCCCGGCGCGGCCCTAGCCTGGCCGACATGACCGACGCCGCGGTGCGCGAGCGTTCGCGAGACCTCGACCGCTTCCTGACGTTCCTCGACGCCGTCGTGGCGATCGCCATCACGCTGCTGGTGCTGCCGCTCGTCGACCTGACGACCGACCTCCCGACGGACGCCGACGTCGGCGACCTCCTCGTGGAGCACCAGGCCGAGATCTGGGCCTTCCTCCTCAGCTCGGTCGTGATCGCCCGCCTGTGGTTCGGCCAGCACCGCACGCTGCGGCACGTCGTCGCCTACGACGACCGCGTCGCGGGACTGTTGATGGCCTGGGGCCTGACCATCGCGTTCCTCCCGTTCCCGACCGCGCTGGTCGCGGAGGTGTCGACCAACGACCTGACCAAGGTGCTCTACATCGGCACGGTGCTGGCCTCGACCGTCCTGATGACCCTGGTTGCGGCGGTGATCGATCGTCGCCCCGGGATCACCGACGGCGAGGACGGTTCCGACCCCGTCAACGGGGCGGCCAGCGTCGTGGCCCTCGCCCTGGCCCTCGCGATCGCCCTGCTGGTGCCGGCCACGAGCTACTTCCCGCTGCTGCTGCTGTTCCTGTCGAGCTCCTTCGCCGCCGGGTGGCGTCGGCTGCGGCGGGTCTTCCACCCCTGAGGTCGGTACGACGGGCGCGTACCGCTGCGAGCGTGAGGCCATGCCCACGATCGCCGAGCACCTTGTCGCGTCCCTGGCCGAGCACGGCGTCACCCACGTCTGGGGCGTCGTCGGTGATGCCCTCAACCCGGTGACCGACGCGATCCGCCGCGAGGACCGGGTCGAGTGGATGGGCGTGCGCCACGAGGAGGTCGCCGCCTTCGCCGCCGGCGCCCAGTCGCAGCTGACCGGCCGGCTCGGGGTCTGCATGGGCACGGTCGGCCCGGGCGCGATCCATCTCCTCAACGGCCTGTACGACGCCAAGAAGTCGCACACCCCGGTGCTGGCCATCTGCGGCCAGGTGCCGCGTGCCGACATCGGCAGCGACTACTTCCAGGAGGTCGACAACGACGTCCTGTTCAGCGACGTCGCCGTCTTCAGCGCCACGATCACCAGCGAGGAGCAGCTGCCCGGCATCATCGAGCAGGCCGCCAACGCGGCCCTCACCGAGCGCGGCGTCGCCGTGCTGACCCTCCCCGGCGACGTGGGGGGTCTCGACCTGGACAAGGCCCTGACCCACTCCACCTTCGCCCGGCCGCCGGCCCCGGCCGGTCCCGACGACGAGGCACTGACCGCCGCAGCGGCCGCCATCAACGCCGCGGAGCGGGTCACGCTCCTCGTCGGCCGCGGCGCCCGTCCCGCCCGTGACGCCGTCCTCGCCCTGGCCGACCGGCTGGCAGCCCCGATGGTGATCACCCTGCAGGCCAAGGAGGGCTTCGACGGCACCGACCACGAGGTCGGGCTCTCCGGCCTGCTCGGCGGGCCGGCCAGCAAGGTCGCGTTCGACGGCTGCGACCTGCTCGTGATGCTCGGCACCGACTTCCCCTACACCGAATTCATCCCGCAGGGCGTCCCCGTCGTGCAGGTCGACCACGCCGGGCGCCACATCGGTCGTCGCGCCACCGTCACCCACCCCGTGGTCGGCGACGTCGCCCGCACGGTCGACGCGCTGCTGCCGCTCGTCGAGGTCAAGGCCGACCGGAGCCACCTCGAGGCGGCCCGCGAGCGTCACGCCACCTGGCAGGAGCGCCAGCAGCAGTTCGTCGACCCCGACTACGACCGCAAGCCCCGAGGGCTGCTGCGCCGCAAGGTCGACAACCCCGACGCCCGGGTCCGCCCGGAGCTGCTGGCGGCGATGGTCGACCGGCACGCGGCCGCCGACGCCGTCTTCACCGCCGACACCGGGATGTCGACCGTGTGGCTCGCCCGCTTCGTGCGGATGACCGGCGGCAGGCAGCTGCTCGGGTCGTTCAACCTCGGCTCGATGGCCAACGCCATGCCCCAGGCCCTCGGCGTCGCCGCGCTCGACCGGCAGCGGCAGACGATCGCGTTCTGCGGCGACGGCGGGCTCACCATGCTGCTCGGCGACCTCATCACCGCCGTCTCCCACGACCTGCCGGTCAAGCTCGTCGTCTTCGACAACGGGCGCCTCGGCATGGTCAAGCTCGAGATGGAGCAGGTCGGGCTGCCGGAGTACGGCACCGTCCTCCACAACCCCGACCTCGCCGCGGTCGCCCGCTCGATGGGGCTGCACGGCGTACGCGTCGAGGACCCGCACGACGTCGAGGACGCCGTCCGCGCCGTGCTCGCCCACGACGGACCCGCGCTCCTCGACGTCGTGACCAGCGCCGACGAGATCGCCCTCCCACCCAAGCCCACCCACGAGCAGGGCTGGGGCTTCGCGATCGCCAAGGCCAAGGAGTTCGTCGACTCCCCGGAGTGAGCACGCGCTCACCCGTCCGCAATCGACGACGGGTCACCATGGCGGGACGCCGACCCGTCCGCGATCGACGACGGGTCACCGTGGCGGGACGCCGACCCGTCAGCAATCGACGACGGGTCACCGTGGCGGGACGCTGACCCGTCCGCGATCGACGACGGGTCACCGTGGCGGGACGCTGACCCGTCAGCAATCGGCGACGGGTCAGCGAATGTGGCAGGGGAGGAGGAGCCTGGAAGAATGGCGGCATCATGCCCACGCCTGCCGCCGCGCCGAAGCCCGGTCACACCGACCCGGCGATCATCCGCAACTTCTGCATCATCGCCCACATCGACCACGGCAAGTCGACGCTGGCCGACCGGATGCTGCAGCTGACCGGCGTCGTCGACGCTCGCGCGGCGCGGGCGCAGTACCTCGACCGGATGGACATCGAGCGCGAGCGCGGGATCACCATCAAGAGCCAGGCCGTGCGGATGCCGTGGACGGTCCCCGAGGGCAACAACGAGTCCGCCGAGCCCGGCACCTACGTGCTCAACATGATCGACACGCCCGGCCACGTCGACTTCACCTACGAGGTCTCGCGCTCGCTCGAGGCGTGCGAGGCCGCCGTGCTCCTGGTCGACGCCGCGCAGGGCATCGAGGCGCAGACGCTGGCCAACCTCTACCTCGCGATGGGCGCCGACCTCCACATCATCCCGGTGCTCAACAAGATCGACCTGCCGAGCGCCAACCCCGACAAGTTCGCCGCCGAGATCGCCGGGCTCGTCGGCTGCGACCCCGACGACGTGCTGCGGGTCAGCGCCAAGACCGGCCTGGGCGTCGCCCAGCGCCTCAACCACATCGTGGCCGAGACGCCGCCGCCGGTCGGCGACCCCGACAAGCCGGCGCGCGCGCTGATCTTCGACTCCGTCTACGACACCTACCGCGGCGTCGTCACCTACGTCCGCGTCATCGACGGCAAGCTGAGTCACCGCGACCGCATCAAGATGATGTCCAACGGCGTCGTCCACGAGATGCTCGAGGTCGGCGTGATCAGCCCCGAGCCGGTCAAGGCGTCCGACCTGGGCGTCGGCGAGGTCGGCTACCTCATCACCGGCGTCAAGGACGTCCGCCAGTCGCGCGTCGGTGACACCGTCACGACCCAGCACCACGGCGCGACCGAGGCCCTGGGCGGCTACAAGCACCCCAACCCGATGGTCTACGCCGGGCTCTACCCGATCGACGGCGACCAGTACGGCGACCTGCGCGAGGCCCTCGAGAAGCTGCAGCTCAACGACGCCGCGCTCGTCTACGAGCCCGAGACCTCGGGCGCCCTGGGCTTCGGGTTCCGCGTCGGCTTCCTCGGCCTGCTCCACATGGAGATCACCCGCGAGCGGCTCGAGCGCGAGTTCGACCTCGACCTCATCTCGACCGCCCCCAACGTGGTCTACGAGGTCATCCTCGAGGACGGCACCTCGATCGAGGTCACCAACCCGAGCGAGTTCCCCGAGATGAAGATCGACGAGGTGCGCGAGCCGGTCGTCAAGGCCACGATCCTCAGCCCGAGTGACTACATCGGCACGATCATGGAGCTCTGCCAGACCAAGCGCGGCACCCTCGGCGGGATGGACTACCTCTCCGAGGACCGCGTCGAGATGCGCTACACGCTGCCGATGGGCGAGATCGTCTTCGACTTCTTCGACCAGCTCAAGTCGCGCACCAAGGGCTACGCCTCGCTCGACTACGAGCGCTCCGGCGAGCAGGTCGCCGACCTCGTCAAGGTCGACATCCTGCTGCAGGGCGAGCCCGTCGACGCGTTCAGCGCGATCGTCCACAAGGACGCGGCCTACGGCTACGGCGTGATGATGGCCGGCAAGCTCAAGGACCTCATCCCGCGCCAGCAGTTCGAGGTGCCGATCCAGGCCGCCATCGGCGCCCGGGTCATCGCCCGCGAGAACATCCGCGCGATCCGCAAGGACGTGCTCGCCAAGTGCTACGGCGGCGACATCACCCGCAAGCGCAAGCTGCTCGAGAAGCAGAAGGAGGGCAAGAAGCGGATGAAGATGGTCGGCCGCGTCGAGG
>NZ_JAURVJ010000217.1 GCF_030655615.1 Nocardioides sp. | reverse complement strand
CTCCCCGCCTCCGGTGGCGGAGCCGGCCCCGCCGCGGCCCGCCCCCGTGCCGGTCCCCGTGGCCACGGCGCCCCGGCGTCCCGAGCCCGCGGCGCTCCCCCCGGCCGACAACCCGCCCCGGACCGGCCTGTGGATCGTGCTCGGCCTGCTCGTGGTGGCCCTGCTGGTGGCCGGGTTCTTCCTCGTCCAGGACTCGCTCTTCCCCGACTCGCCGGAGCGCACGCCGGTCCCCGACACCATCGGCATGACCGAGCAGCAGGCCCGGACCGCCATCGGGCAGGCCGGCCTGACCGTGCGCGAGCCGGTCACCCTCGTCAACAGCGACACCGTCGCGGCCGGCGACGTCATCGACCAGGATCCCCAGGGCGACGACTTCGTCGACCCCGGCAGCGAGATCACGCTCACCGTCTCGATCGGCCGCGAGGAGGTCGAGGTGCCCGACGTGACGGGCAAGTCCGTCAAGGACGCCGTCGCCCGCCTCCAGGCCGCCGGCTTCACGACGATCCGCAAGACCGAGGACGAGAGCGACCGACCCGCGCGCGAGGTGCTCACCCAGAGCCCCGCCGGCGGCGAGATGGTCGCCAAGGACACCGCGATCACCATCACCTACTCCGACGGCCCGGAGAAGGTGCCCACCCTCGTCGGCCGCGACGTCGACGTGGCGACCCAGCTGATCGAGGCGGCGGGGTTCGTGGCCGACGTCCGTGACGGCGAGGAGACCTCGGTGCGCGCCGACGCGGGCAAGGTCACCGACCAGGCCCAGGCGCCCGACACGACGCTGCCCGAGGGCAGCGTGGTGACGATCTTCGTCACCGTCTACGTCGAGCCCACCAGCCCGCCGACCACCGAGCCCCCCACCACCCCACCGACGACGCTGCCGACCGATCCCACGTCGCCGACGGTGCCGACTCCCTAGGGTCCTGCTAGCCGCGGAGGGGGCGGGCCTGGTCGATGTCGAGCAGCCCTGCGTAGGCCGGCGCCTCGACCCGGTCCAGCTCCTCGAGCTCCCAGCCGACCCCGACCTCCGGGCGGTCGGCGTCGGCCCGGAAGCCGCTGACGTCGCTGTCGGCGTCGAGGGCGTCGACGAGGTCGGCCGGGTCGCCCACGGCCTGGATCGTGTAGGGAGCCGGGTAGGGCACGCCCTGGAGCTGCACGGCGCTGCCGGTGCACTTGATGCCGGTGGTCGTGACGATGCGCTGGCCCTGGATCGTCACGGCGCGCGCGCCGCCGGCCCACAGGGCGTTGACGACGGCCTGGATGTCCTGCTGGTGCACGACGAAGGGGAACAGGTTGAGGTCGGCGTCGGACCCGTCCTCGGACCCCTGGACCGCCGCCTCGAGGACGTCCTGGTCGGCGTCGGACATCACCACCGTCACGCCCGGCCCGGTGACCGCCATCAGCCCGGCGCGCCCCCGCAGCCGGTCGGCCCGGCGCTCCTCCCGGCGTACGCGGGCGTCGTCGACCTCGCCGGTCAGCCGATCGACCTCGGCCTTGAGCTCGGTCGACTCGGCCTGGAGGTCCTGGTAGGCCCGGGACTCGGCCTCGGTCAGGCTCGCCAGGTCGGTGTAGCGGCCCGGCCGGAGGTCGGTGCCCTCGCTGTTGGTCGCGCTGACGGCGAAGAGCGCGCCTGACAGCAGCACGACGAGCGGGGTGCCGACGCGCCAGCGGAGCCGTCGCCCGGGTGCGGGCTCGTTTCGGTCGCCAGGCGTCACCCGACTAAGGTATCCCGCGACTCATCGACCCAAAGGATTGCGAACCCGTGGCCAAGCTCAAGGCGAAGCAGCAGACCTTCAACCCCGACCGGGGGCCGGTCCTCAGCGTGCGCTTCGGGCTCGCCCTGCTGCTCATGGCGGCGGGCATCGCCTACATCGCGTTCTACTACATCGGCGTGCGTGCCCCCGAGGGCTTCAACGACCAGGGCGAGGCGTTCCCCGCCACCGGCCCCGGCTTCATGAAGGACCTCGGCGGCTGGAACTACCTGATCGGCTTCGGGGTCTTCTTCCTCGGCCTGGTCATCTCCGCCCACCCGTCGACCCCCCTCGGCCGCGGCCGCGGCGTGGTGGTCGGCATGCTCGGCTGCTTCCTGATCGGGCTGGCCTGGATCTGCACCTTCTACGCCATCTCCCAGGACACCTCGAAGGTCCCGGTCTTCAACGACCTCGACCAGAAGAACCTCGTCGTCGGCATCGCCTTCATGGCCGTCGGCTTCACGTTCGCCACGCGCTGGGAGTGAGCCGGGCCCGCTCGGGCGGTGCGTGAGCCACCGAGCCGGGGTGCGGTGGGTAGCCCGGAGCCGGGTGTGGGGTCGTGTGCCTGAGCACGGTCCCTGACCCACCCACAGGCACACGATCCTGGTCGTGCTGGCGACCCGGGGCGTGCGCACGACCCAGCGGCGCGCGGTCGCGTTTGCGTCGACCGCGTCCCCGTCGATGCCGATCGCGGTGAGCTGCCGGCGTGCGACCATCACGGCCTGGTCGGCGACCAGGCGTTCCGGAGACGCGTCGCGCTCGGTGCGACGAGCGGCCTCGAGCGCCCGGTCCGGCTCGGCGGTCTCCTCGGGTTCCATCGCGCACACGGTGCGCGAGACCGGTGCAGCGCGTGCCGGTCATCCACAGGCCCCGGGCCGACGCACCAGGGGCCTCACTCGACCCCGCCTCGGAGCCGGGGTCGTGTGCCCCGCAACGGTCCTGGGACCGTCGGCAGGCACACGACCCCACGCCCAGCCGTCAGAGTTATCCACAGGGTTATCCCCACCTGTTGAACGAATGACACCCGTGTAGTTATCCACCGCGTACTCCACAGCTGTGGACAACTCGGACCGGCTTCAGACCAGCACGGCCGACCTCAGCACGTCGGCCAGGGGCAGCAGGGCGACGACACCGAACAACGCCGACCACTGCACGGTCGCGCGCCGGACGCCGCGGGGGGCGTAGACGATGATCGCGGTCACCAGCGCACCGCCCACGAGTCCGCCGAGGTGGGCCTGCCAGGAGATGTTGGGGACGGCGAAGGTGATGACGACGTTGACGACCAGCAGGCCGCCGATCTGGCGCAGGTCGCCGCCGACCTTCTGGATCAGCACGCCGAGCGCGCCGAACAGGCCGTAGATCGCGCCGGAGGCGCCGAGGGAGTAGCTGTCGGACGAGGAGAGCCAGTACGCCGCCGCGGAGCCGGCGAGGCCGGCGACGAGGTAGACGGCGAGGAAGCGGGCCCGGCCCAGGACGGACTCGACCTGCGGGCCGAGGAAGAACAGCGCGAGCATGTTGCCGGCGATGTGCCACAGCTCGACGTGCATGAACGCGCTGGTGACGAGCTGCCAGTAGGCGCCGTCGGCGACGCCGGCGACCCAGCGCCCGTCGGCGCCGACCAGGGCGCACTGCGCCGCGCTGTCGGCGCGGTAGTAGGAGTCGGGGTCGCCCACCGACTCGCACAGACCGACCGGCAGCAGCGAGAGCCGGTAGATGAGGCGGCTCGACTGCCAGCCCGTCGCCACCACGGCGATCCACAGCGCGACGTTGATCCCGATGAGGACGTAGGACGTCAGCGCCGGGTTGGTCGAGCGGGCGCCGCCGTAGGGCGCGACCGCCTGGCGCGTGGTGCGCGCGCCCTCCTTGATGCAGGACGGGCACTGGAAGCCGACCGCGGCGTCGCGCATGCACTCGGTGCAGATCGGGCGTTCGCAGCGCTGGCAGCGGATGTTGGCCTCGCGCCCGGCATGCCGGTAGCAGACCGTCACGCCGGGAGCGGGGTCAGACATCGACAGGTCCTACTGCTCTCCGCCGACGATCTCGACGGACTCGACGATCACCGGGTCGACCGGACGGTCACCGGCGCCGGTCGGCGTGGTGCCGATCGCGTCGACCACCTCGCGGGACGCCTGGTCGGCGACCTCGCCGAAGATCGTGTGCTTGCGGTTGAGCCACGGCGTCGCGCCGACGGTGATGAAGAACTGCGAGCCGTTGGTGCCCGGGCCGGCGTTGGCCATCGCGAGCAGGTAGGGCTTGTCGAAGACGAGCTCCGGGTGGATCTCGTCCTTGAACGTGTAGCCCGGGCCGCCGGTGCCGGTGCCGAGCGGGCACCCGCCCTGGATCATGAAGCCCGAGATGACACGGTGGAAGCCGAGCCCGTCGTAGAACTTGCCGCTGCGCCCGTTGGGGGTCGAGTACGACTTCTCGCCGGTTGCGAGGCCGGTGAAGTTCTCCACGGTCTCGGGAGCGTGGTGGGGGAAGAGGGTGACGGTGATGTCGCCCCGGTTGGTCTTGAAGATGGCCTGCAGGTCAGCCATGACTGCCTCTCGCGTGGGTTCCGGTGAACGCTCCGATCCTGCCACGGTGTCCTCACCCGACCTGGGGTGGCTACTCGCCGCGGCCCCGTGGTTGGGTGGAGGTTCACGACCGTTCAGGCCGTCAGGCCCGGAAAGGGAGGTCCGCCATGGGACTCCGCAAGAAGAAGTCGCTGGTCGACCAGGCGATCGACCAGGCCAACGACTACGTCGACGCCCTCCGCCCGCACGTCGAGGCCGCCTACGGCTCGGCCAAGGACTTCGTCCAGGACACCGCCATCCCGGCGCTCCAGGACGCCAAGGACAAGGCCGGTCCGGCCCTCGCCGACGCCTACGACAAGGCGGGCCCGGCGCTGGCCGACGCCCGCGACAAGGTCGCCCCCGTCATCGCTGACGCCCGCGACAAGGCCGCACCGCTCGTCGCCAGCGGTGCCGCGCTCGCCGGGGAGAAGGCGTCCGCCGCCAAGACCCTCGCCGAGGCCAAGGTTGCCCAGGTCAAGGGCGAGGAGCCCAAGAAGCGCAGCAAGATCAAGACGCTCGTGCTGCTCGCTGCGGTCGCCGGCGGTGCGGCCGTCGTCGCCAAGAAGCTCCAGGGCGGCAAGAAGACCGACAACTGGCAGTCGTCCTACACGCCCACCCCGGCGCCCACCCCGGCCCCGACGGCGCCGGCCGCCGCGACCCCGGTCGACGACCCGGGCGGTGCCGGTCCCGACGAGGCGATCGCCGACGCGGCCGAGGCGCCGCACCCGGTCACGACGCCCGACGAGCCGGCCGAGGTCGTCGACGTCGACCCCGACGCCCCGCGCTGACCCAGATCCACGAGCACGTCCCCGAGCTCGCCGGTGCCTCTCAGGTGCCGGCGAGCTCTGGGTTTTCGTCGCGGACGCGGGCAGCGACCACGCGCTCGACGTAGAAGATGAGCAACGGCACCAGGCCGGCCACCAGCGCGAGGATCGTGAACTGGAGGGTCCAGCTCGCCCGCCGCGACAGCAGGAATGCGACGACGACGTAGACGATGAAGACGAAGCCGTGCACCGACCACAGGATGCTCAGGTCCTCGCCCAGGCGCTGCAGGCTGGTCCCGTCGGTGACGAGGTACTTGAGCGGCGCGGCGACGAACGAGCAGAACGCGAGCAGCACCCCGACGACGAGCGCCAGCACGCGGTAGACACCGAAGATGTTCACACCGACGACGCTACCGGGTCACCCACGGCCTGCTCGGCGAGGGCGTCGCGGACGAAGCGCCACCAGATGAAGGCCGCGAAGCCCGCGAACACCCACCACTCGAAGGCGTAGAGCAGGTTGCGCAGCGCGGTGAACCGCCCCGCGTCAGGCAGCTCCTCGAGGTCGGCGGCGGGCAGCCCGCCCACTCCCTCCTGCGCCACGGCGTAGGCGCTGTAGAGGTCGCCGTCGACGCGCTGGGCCAGGTCGGCGATCCGCAGCTGCGGGAAGACGTCGTCGGTCAGGTCGTCGTCGAGGGCCCCGGACCCCTCTCCCGGCTGCAGCCAGCCCACGAGGTCGACCGGGCCCTCGGGCGCCGCCGGTACGTCGTCCGCCGACGCGGTCCAGCCGCGCACCACGGCCACGGCGGAGTCGGCGACCTCCACCGGCGTGACGACCCAGAACCCCCGCTCCCCGTCGCGGAAGCGGTCCGAGACGAGGACGGTCGACCCGGGCAGCCAGGTCCCGGACAGCTCGACCGGCTGGCCGACCTGGTCGCCGGGGAACGGGTCGTCGGGGCCGAGCACGTCGGTCAGCGGGACCGGGTCACGCTGGGTCAGGTCGACGGCCTCGGCCGCGCGGCGCTCCTGCCAGGCGTCGTACTGCCAGACGCCGAGGCCGACCGCGATGCCGACGGCGACGATCGCCAACAGGTGGGCGCCGAGCATCCTCGGGGTCAGCATCAGGCGCACCCTGCCAGCGTACGGACCCGGGTTCTGCCACGATGCGTCGGTGATCCACCACCTCAACTGCGCCTCGTTCGCCCCCCGCCTGGTGGGCCCGATGGTCGCCCACGTGCTGCTGGTCGAGCGCCCCGACGGCCTGCTCCTCGTCGACAGCGGCTTCGGCACCGCCGACCTGGCCGACTCGATCCGGCTCGGCCGTGCGTTCAAGGCGGTGATGCGACCGGTGCTGCGGCCGGCGGAGACGGCGCTGGCCCAGGTCGAGGAGCTCGGCTTCCGCGCCGACGACGTCACCGACATCGTGCTGACCCACCTCGACCTCGACCACGCCGGTGGGGTCTCCGACTTCCCCGCGGCCACGGTCCACGTCTACGACGCCGAGCTCGACGCCGCCCGCCACCCCCAGGGGATGGAGCACGGCCGCTACCTCGAGGTGCAGTGGAAGGACGCCCGGTTCGCCACCCACCACGCGGAGGGCGACGACTGGTTCGGCTTCGAGTCGGTGACCGTGCTCGGCGACGACGTGCTGATGGTGCCGCTCCACGGACACAGCCGCGGGCACGCCCTGGTTGCGGTGCGTGACCCCGACGTCCCCGAGGGGTGGCAGCTGCACGCAGGCGACTCCTACTTCCACCGCGGCGACATGACCGACCCGCCGACCACGCCGCGGGTGCTCCGGGTGGTCCAGAAGGTGCTGGCCCAGGACGACGCCGTCCGCGTCGCCAACCAGGCCCGGTTGCGCGAGCTGGTCCAGGCGGGCCACCCCGAGCTGCGGATCTTCAGCGCCCACGACCCGGTCGAGCTCGAGGCGTTCGCCCCGACCGCGCCGGCCTGACCTCCGCCCCGGGGGTCAGCCGCCGCAGACCGCGAACGGCAGCTGCCGCTCGCGCGCCAGCCGCGCCGCCACGGGACCGTCGCCCAGCGTGAAGCCGATCCGGCCGTCCCGGGGGTCGGCCACCGGGTCGACGTAGCCGAGGCCGAACTCGGGGTCGGTCGCGGGCATCGTCTCGGCCAGCCTGGCCCGCTCGAAGACGTCGGTACGGGTCCCGCCGAGCCGGGCCGTGACCAGCCGGCCACCGAAGCCGAGCGAGAAGGGCCCGAGGGCGTCGAGCGCACCGAGGTCGGCCGCGGGGGTCGGGGCGAGGTCGTCGGCGAGGTCACCGCCGACGTCACCGCCGAAGGCCTCGTCGACGGCGAGGCAGTCGCTCGACACGTAGGTCGCCCCCGCCTTCGGACCGACCAGCGTGACGAGCGCGGGGTCGGCCGCCCAGCTCTCGGTCGGCTCGCGGGTCGCCCCCACGGCGGCGATCTGGACGGCCGGGACGACGACGGCGCCCGCGAGCGGTCCGCCGGTCGCGGCTGCCGCGCGCTGGACGCCGGCCATGTCGAGGTCGTCGCGGAACTTCACCACGAAGCCCTCCCCGGCCGGACCGGTGAAGTGCGCCTCCCAGGACACGTCGTCCTGGGTGAAGCCGTAGCGCTCGGTGCCCTGGTCGCGCAGCATCCCGGGGCTGAGCAGCGGCGCCTCGGCCTCGGCCTGCCTCCAGAACCTCCGGAGCACCGCCGGCTCCGACGCGCTGCTGAGGTCGCCGTAGCCGAGTGCCAGCCGGACCTGGTCGAAGTCGGTCACCTCGAGCACCGTCGCCTCGCCGGGGACGACGGCCAGCACCGCGGCCGCCGGCTCGAGCGCGGGGTCGTAGGCCGGCGCGTCCATCGCCGCCTCGGTGGTCGGTTCGACGACGACCGGGTCCGCGGGCTCGCTGCAGCCCGCCGCGACCGCGGCCACGGCGGCGAGCACGAGGAGGGAGCGGAACCTCATGCGGTCATCCAACCATCGAGTCCCAGCGGCCGCGGCCGCCCGGGGCGATGCGCGTCAACCGGCGCTGGCGAGCCCGGGCGGCAGCTCGGTGGGGAGCGCGCGCTCGATGGTCGTGGCCGCCTCGGCGAGGCGCTCGCCGAGGTAGGTGCCCGGCACCTCCCGGCGCGAGGCTCCCGAGCGGAAGGCGTTGCCGGCGTAGTAGGTCGGGCAGCCCGTGGCGGCCAGGGCGTCGAGCGACCCGACCGCCGCCCGGCGCTGGTGCGACAGGTGCGAGACGATCACCACCC
Organism: Nocardioides sp.; assembly: GCF_030655615.1. GTDB lineage: Bacteria > Actinomycetota > Actinomycetes > Propionibacteriales > Nocardioidaceae > Nocardioides. Next base: position 25,664 of record NZ_JAURVJ010000217.1, on the reverse strand, counting down.
CGGCCGGCGACGACGCGCGTACGGCGGCGACCACCACGTGCTGCGGCGTACGGGCCCCGAGGACCCGGCACCCGGTGCCCCGCGTCACGAGCAGGGCGCCCAGTGCCTCGATGCCGAGCGTGTGCACGTCGTGCGGGCCGGTGCCGAGCAGCACCCACCGGTCGGAGGCCGGCGGCGGGGCCAGGGTGGTCAGCTTGGCGAGCCACCCGCGCACGACCTCGGTGGTGAAGGTCTCCTGGTCGACGTCGCAGCGCCCGGTCTCCCACCAGGCCCCGATCTGGCGCATCGTCGGCAGCACCACGGCGTCCAGCGTCGCCGCCAGCCCGAGGGCCGCACGCGCCTCCTCCAGCACCGACCGGATGGCTGACGCGTCGTGCCGCTCCGACCCGGCCAGGAGGCCCTCGACCCGGGACCGGGTGCCGCTCTGCTCGTCGAGGAGGACCCGCACCCGCCGGGCCGCCTCCGCGGGGGTCCGCCCGCTCGCGACCTCGTCGCGCATCATCCCCAGCTCGTGCAGGGCGGCCTCGGTGTAGCGCCGGTGGCCCCCGGGGCTCCGCAGCGTCACCGGCAGGCCGTAGCGCAGCTCCCACGACCGCAGCGTCGGCGCGGGCACGCCGAGGAACGCGTTCGCCTCATGGATCTGCAGTCCCGCGCCGACGTCGGGTGGGGTGCTCCCGGGCGCGCCTCGACTCGGTGGTGCCGTCACGTGGACCACCCTCGATCGCCGGCGCGGCCCTGGCGGTCGGGCCTGCTCGCGCAAGGTAGCACCGGCAGCGCAGGGGCAGTGCATAAGTTCGGCGCTGTCGGCCCGACCCGCGGTGCCCGACCCTGGTCTCGACCCCTCGTGCGCAAACAAGTCGGACGAGCTCTTCCGGACGGTCCCCGAAGCCGTCCGTCGGACAGACAGAGAGCCCGCCGTGACCTGCACCCGCGTGACCAGCATCCAGTCCCGTCGCCCGCCGCACCCCGGCAACCTCACCGACCGCGAGCACCAGGTCGTCGCCCTCATCGCCCGCGGTTGCTCCAACCACGAGATCGCCGGCCAGCTCTACCTGTCGATCAACTCGGTCAAGACCTACATCCGGTCGGCGTACCGCAAGATCGGCGTCACCCGGCGCACCCAGGCCGTCATCTGGGCCATCGCCCACGACGTGAATGAGAACGGCGCCGACCAGGCGACCGGCTGACCCGACAGTCCTGCACGGTGGTGGAGCCTAGGGGACTCGAACCCCTAACCCCCTGCTTGCAAAGCAGGTGCGCTACCAATTGCGCCAAGGCCCCCGGATGGAGCGGAGCGGCTCAGTGCGCCTTGGTGACCGCGTCGGTCGCCTCGGCCCACAGGGCCTGCTCGGTACGACCCTCGGAGATCTTCTTCCGGGCGACGACCGCACCAGCGGCCGCGAGGGCGAGCAGCAGGATCTTCTTCATGGTCGCCTCCAGGGCGTCGTACGGGTGGGCCTAACAGGACTTGAACCTGTGACCTCTTCCTTATCAGGGAAGCGCTCTAACCGTCTGAGCTATAGGCCCGTACCGCGGATCAGGCGGGCGGAAGGACGATATCCCACCCCGGGAGCACCCTCCCAATCGGTATCGAATCCTCAGTTGTCCTCGGCGAGGGTGACCTCGACGCCGCCGAGGAGCGCGGCCGACATGTTGTAGAGGAACGCGCCCAGGGTGGCGATGGCGGTGATCAGGACGACGTCGACGGCGGCGACCAGCATCGTGAAACCGAGGACGCGGTCGGTGCCGACGTAGTCCTCGATGTCGAAGTCGGCGGTGCCGGGCTCGTCGATGACCTCCTTGACGGTGTCGTTGATCGAGTCCCACACGCCGGCGGCCCCGATGACCTCCCAGATCATCGCGACGGCGACGACCGTGACGATGCCGAAGGCGATGGAGAGCAGGAACGACGTCTTCATCACCGACCAGGGGTCGATGCGGGTCAGTCGGAGGCGGGCGCGGCGCGGGCCGCGCGGTCGGGGCTTCTTGGACGGCGCGGTCGCGGGGACGACGGTGCCGTCGCTGCTGGCGCCGGCGTCCTTGCCCTTGGGCTCCTTGCCTTCCCTGTCGGACGAGGTGGCGGCGACGAGCTTGGCCTGGATGCGCTCGGCGAGCCCGACCCGGACCGCGGTGTCACCGGGGCCGGCGGGCTGCCCGGTGGTGGGCTCAGCCGCCGGGCTCGCGCCGGGGCTCGTCGCGGGTGCGGCGGGGGTGACCGGGGCCTTGGCCGGCTCGGTCCCCCGGTCGTGGGCGGGCTGGGGCGGGCGCCCCTGCGGCGGGGTGCGGGGTGGTGCCGGTGGCTGGGCCGGCGGTGCGGGCCGATCGCTCATCAGGCTTCATCCTCACCCGGGTCGGGGGCGTCCGTGCTGGACGTCTCGTCGGCGATTGTGTCATCCGCTACCACATCCGCCGAAACTTCGGCGTCATCGACACCCTCGGCGACACCCTCTGCGGGGACCACGTCGGCGTCGGTCTCGGGCTCGTCGCCGATGCCCTCCTCCTCGACGATCTTGGCCTCGACCGAACGCGCGACGACGCCCACGGAGTCACCCTTCTTGGGCGTGACGAACTTGACGCCCTGGGTCGAGCGACCGGTCGGTCGGAAGTCGGCGTTGATGGGGCTGCGCACGACCTGGCCACCGACGGTGATCGACATGACCTCGTCGCCGTCCTCGACGATGAACGCGCCGACCAGGCCGCCGCGGTCCTCGTTGGTGAGGGTCATCGCGCGGACGCCCTTGGTGCCGCGGTTGGTCAGGCGGTACTCGTTGATGCGCGAGCGCTTGGCGTAGCCGCCGTCGGTCATCGTGAAGACGTACTGCACCTTGACGTCGTCGCTCTCGTCGGCGTCCTCGGCGGCCGCCTCCTCGGCTCGGATCACCGACATCGACAGCACCGAGTCGCTGTCGGCGGTGGCCATGCCCGTGACGCCGGAGGTGGCGCGGCCCATCGGGCGCAGCTGGCCGTCGTCGGCCTTGAAGCGCACGGCCTGGCCGCGTCGCGACACCAGCAGGATCTCGTCCTCGGGCCCGACCAGCTCGGCGCCGATCAGCTCGTCGTCGTCCTCGCGGAAGTTGATGGCGATGACGCCGGCCTGGCGCGGGGAGTTGTAGTCGCCGAGGCGTGTCTTCTTGACCAGCCCGGCGCGGGTGGCCAGCACGAGGTAGGGCATCTGGTCGTAGTCGCGGATCGCCAACACCTGGGCGATGGACTCGTCGGGCTGGAAGCTGAGCAGTCCCGCCACGTGACCGCCCTTGGCGTCGCGCGACGCCTCGGGGAGGTTGTAGGCCTTCGTGCGGTAGACCCGGCCGGCCGTGGTGAAGAACAGCAGCCAGTGGTGGTTGGTGGTGGCGATGAAGTGCTCGACCACGTCGTCGCCGCGCAGGGTCGCGCCGCGCACGCCCTTGCCGCCGCGCTTCTGGGTGCGGTACTGGTGGCGCAGCGTCCGCTTGGCGTAGCCGCCGCGGGTGATGGAGACGACGAGCTCCTCGTCGGGGATGAGGTCCTCCATCGACAGGTCGCCGTCGGCCGCGATGATCTGGCTGCGGCGGTCGTTGCCGTACTTGTCCACGATCTCGGTGAGCTCGTCGGACACGATCTGCCGCTGGCGGGCCTCGTTGGCGAGGATGTCCTCGAGGTCGGCGATCTCGAGCTCGATGGCCGCGAGGTCGTCGATGATCTTCTGGCGCTGCAGGGCCGCGAGGCGGCGCAGCTGCATGTCGAGGATCGCGGTGGCCTGCAGCTCGTCGACCTCGAGCAGCTGCATCAGGCCCTCGCGGGCCTCGTCGACGTCGGGCGAGCGACGGATGAGCGCGATGACCTCGTCGAGGGCGTCGAGCGCCTTGACCAGGCCGCGCAGGATGTGGGCGCGGCGCTCGGCGTCGGCGAGGCGGTAGCGGGTGCGCCGCTGGATGACCTCGATCTGGTGGGCGACCCAGTTGCTGATGAACTGGTCGATCGACAGCGTGCGGGGCACGCCGTCGACGAGGGCGAGCATGTTGGCGCTGAAGTTGGTCTGCAGCTCGGTGTGCTTGAGCAGGTTGTTGAGCACGACCCGCGCGACGCCGTCGCGCTTGAGGACGATGACCAGCCGCTGGCCGGTGCGGTCGGAGGTGTCGTCGCGCACGTCGGCGATGCCCTGGACCTTGCCCGAGTCGGCGAGCTCGGCGATCTTGAGCGCCAGGTTGTCGGGGTTGACCATGTAGGGCAGCTCGGTGATGACCAGGCAGGTACGGCCGCGGTTGTCCTCGTCGACCTCGATGACCGCGCGCTGGGTGATCGAGCCGCGGCCGGTGCGGTAGGCCTGCTCGATGCCCTGGCGGCCCACGATGAGGGCGCCGTTGGGGAAGTCGGGACCCTTGATGCGCTCGATGAGCGCGTCCTGCAGCTCCTCGCGGCCGGCGTCGGGGTGCTCGAGCGCCCACCTGGCGCCGTCGGCGACCTCACGCAGGTTGTGCGGCGGGATGCTGGTGGCCATGCCCACGGCGATGCCGGCCGAGCCGTTGACCAGCAGGTTGGGGAACCGCGCCGGCAGCACGACGGGCTCCTCGGAGCGACCGTCGTAGTTGGGCTGGAAGTCGACGGTGTCCTCGTTGATGTCGCGGACCATCTCGAGGGCCAGCGGCGCCATCCGGCACTCGGTGTAACGCATGGCCGCCGCGGAGTCGTTGCCCGGCGAGGCGAAGTTGCCCTGGCCGTGCACGAGCGGGGCGCGCATCACCCATGGCTGCGCGAGCCGGACGAGGGTGTCGTAGATCGCGGTGTCGCCGTGGGGGTGGTACTGACCCATGACGTCGCCGACGACGCGCGAGCACTTGGAGTAGCCGCGGTCGGGACGGTAGCCGCCGTCGTACATCGCGTAGAGCACGCGGCGGTGCACCGGCTTGAGGCCGTCGCGGACGTCGGGGAGGGCCCGGCCCACGATGACGGCCATCGCGTAGTCGATGTAGGCGCGCTGCATCGAGGTCTGCAGCTCGACCGGCTCGATCCGGCCCCCGGGAGGGGTGCCGCCGTCGGTGGGGGTCTGGGTCATGAGTTCAATACCTTCCGGGAATCAGCGTCGCGAGGTGGGTGCGCGGTGGCGCTGATCAGATGTCGAGGAAGCGGACGTCCTTGGCGTTGCGCTGGATGAAGCTCCGGCGCTGCTCGACGTCCTCGCCCATGAGGATCGAGAAGATCTCGTCGGCGTGCGCGGCGTCGTCGAGGGTGACCTGGAGCATCAGCCGCTGCTCGGGGTCCATCGTGGTCTCCCACAGCTCCTTGGCGTTCATCTCACCGAGGCCCTTGTAGCGCTGGACCGGGTTCTCCTTGGGGAGCTTGCGGCCGTTCTCGAGGCCGTGGGCCATCATCGAGTCGCGCTCGGCGTCGGAGTAGACGAACTCGTGGTCGGCCGGCGGGCCGGTCCAGCGGATCCGGTAGAGCGGCGGCTGGGCCATGTAGACGTAGCCGCCCTCGATCAGCGGGCGCATGAAGCGGAAGAGCAGCGTCAGCAGCAGGGTGTTGATGTGGTGGCCGTCGACGTCGGCGTCGGCCATCAGCACGACCTTGTGGTAGCGCAGCTTGTCGACGTTGTACTCCTCCTGGATCCCCGTGCCGAGGGCGGAGATGATCGACTGGACCTCGGCGTTGCCGAGGACCTTGTCGATGCGCGCCTTCTCGACGTTGAGGATCTTGCCGCGGATCGGGAGGATCGCCTGGATGCGCGGGTCGCGACCCTGGCGGGCCGAGCCGCCGGCCGAGTCGCCCTCGACGATGAAGACCTCGCACTCCTCGGGCCGGTTGGACTGGCAGTCGGAGAGCTTGCCGGGCAGGCCGCCGCCGCCGAGCAGCCCCTTGCGGGACCGCGCGAGCTCACGGGCCTTCTTGGCCGCCTGGCGCGCCTGAGCCGCGGCCTGGGCCTTGCGGACGATGTCCTTGCCCTCGGCGGGGTTCTGCTCGAGCCACATCTTGAGCTGGTCGTTGACGATGCGCTGGGTGAAGCCCTTGGCCTCGGTGTTGCCGAGCTTGGTCTTGGTCTGGCCCTCGAACTGCGGCTCGCCGAGCTTGATCGAGATGATCGCCGTCAGACCCTCGCGGATGTCGTCGCCCGACACCCGGTCCTCCTGCTTCTTCATCAGGCCCCAGTCGAAGCCGGCGTTGTTGATCAGCGAGGTCAGCGCCGCCCGGAAGCCCTCCTCGTGGGTGCCGCCCTCGTGGGTGTTGATCGTGTTGGCGAAGGTGTGGACCGACTCGGAGTAGGTCGTGTTCCACTGCATCGCGATCTCGAGGCTCATGTGGTTCTCGGTCGACTCCGGGGTCTCGGCCTCGAAGCTGATGACGCTCGGGTTGGCCGGGGTCTTGGAACGGTTGAGGTGCTCCACGTAGTCGACCAGGCCACGGTCGTACTTGAAGACCTGCTCGGTGCCGCCACCGGCACCCGCACCGAGGGCGTCGTGGCCGGCGGAGTCGAGGTCGTTGTCGACGGTGTCGTCGGCGACGGCCTCGGCGACCGCGTCGGCGCCGACGCGCTCGTCGCGCACGACGATCTCGAGGCCCTTGTTGAGGAACGCGTACTCACGGATGCGGGTGGTGATGGTCTCGAGGTTGAACACCGTCGTCTCGAAGATCGTGGTCGACGGGTAGAAGGTGATCGTCGTGCCCGTGCGCTCGCCGTCGGCCATGGTGCCGACCTCGTCGAGCGGGCCGGTCGGGTCGCCGATCGCGAACTCCTGGCGCCACAGGTGCCCGCGGTTGCGCACCTCGGCCACCACCCGCGACGACAACGCGTTGACGACGGAGATGCCGACGCCGTGCAGGCCGCCGGAGACCTTGTAGCCACCGCCGCCGAACTTGCCGCCGGCGTGGAGCACGGTCAGGGCGAGCGTGAGGGCGGGGAGCTCCTGGCCCGGAGCGGTGTCGGTGGGGATGCCGCGGCCGTTGTCCTCGACCCGGACGCCACCGTCGGCGAGCAGGGTGAGCACGATCCGGTCGCAGTGGCCGGCGAGCGACTCGTCGACCGCGTTGTCCACGACCTCCCAGATCAGGTGGTGCAGGCCGCGCTCGCCGGTGGAGCCGATGTACATGCCGGGGCGCTTGCGCACGGCCTCGAGGCCCTCGAGGACCTGGATCGAGGAGGCGCCGTACTCGGTGTCGACGGTCGAGCTGCGCAGGGTCGAGGCGACCTCCTCAGGGGTCACCTCGGCGGTCACCTCGGGGGTCTCGCTGGCGGCCGGTTCGGGGGTGTCGCCGGGAGTCTCGGGAGTGCTCTCGGGGACGGTCTGGTCGGACACGCGGGACCTCTTCGCAGGCGGGAGCCGGACATGGCGAAGGTCGCGGCTCTTTGGTCGCGACCCTCGAACGCCATGATAGCCGTTTATGAGCCGCTATTCACGCAACGGCCTCCGGCCTGTGGACGGCGACTTCGACAGATCGCCTCTCAGCGGCCCGTAGGTGCGTCGTGAGCGGCCTGGGAGGGGGGCGACCTAGGTCCTGTACGTCGTCGGGGCCGCCAGGTCGCCTCGTGGGCGGTCCTCGCGGACGAGGGGTGTGGACGGGCCCTGGGCCGGTCATGATGGGCGCGGCCGGGGCCCGGGTGGGCCCCTCGATCCGCAGGAGGACCCATGGGCAACGCCCTCACCCGCTACCGCCAGCGACGGGCGCGACGCCGCCAGGAGGGTCGTCGCAAGCGGGACTGGGCCGACTGCGCGGACTGCGGCGACTGCGGTGACTGCAGTCCGTTCATGCTCTCGCCGCTGCTCCTGCTCGTGCGCGTGCTTCCGGGCGCCTTCCGCGCCGACGCGGTCGACCCGTGGGTCGCGCGCCCCGGCGGGGTCCTCGGGCGGGTGGTCGCGCGGCTGATCCGGAGCTACCAGGTCAACGTGTCGGTGCCCCGGTCCCGGCCGGTGTGCACGATGACGCCCACCTGCTCGCGCTACGGGCTCCAGGCGGTGTCGCGGCACGGCTGCTGGCGCGGCGGGCTGCTCGTCGTACGCCGGCTGCGGCGGTGTGGCACCGACGCTCCCCGGCTCGACCCGGTCCCGCCCGCGCGCTAGCCGTAGGTGTCGCGGGGTCCGCGGCCGTCGCGGGTCGAGCGCCGGCCCTTCTTCCAGGTGGGCAGGTGCGGGCCGAGGACCTCGAGGATGGTCACGGTGCCGTGGCCGAGGTCCTCGTTGAGCCGACGCAGCACGCTCGGGGTCAGCAGCTTGAGCTGCGTGGCCCACGCGGTGGAGTCGGTGCGGACGACGAGCTTGCCGTCGGCGAACGACTCCGGCGTGCAGTGGGCCGCGACCTCGTCGCCCACGAGCTCGGGCCAGCGCGCGAAGACGCCGCGGATCCGCAGCTGCAGCTCCCACCCGCCACGGTCGACGAGCCGCCCGACCTCGCCGCCGAGCAGCTGGGGGTCGCGGTCGTCGGGATGCGCGCCCGAGACACGGCCCCGGCGTACCTCCCCGGGCGGCAGGGCGCGGCGGGTCCGGCGGCGCCGGGAGGCAGGGGTGCTGCCGGCTGCCGCGCGGGTGACCTGACGGGCGAGGTCGAGGCCGTCGTCGTCGTGCGTCTCGCCGGCCGGCTCGACGGGCAGCCCGTCGGAGGGGTCGGGGATGCTCGGGCCCGGGGTCTCCTCACTCGACACGGGTCACCTCTCCTCCGGCCACGCTGAACCTGACGCCGGCGAGCGCGTCGGGCACGTCCTCGGCGACGGCCGCGGTCACGAGCACCTGCTCGGCCCCGGCGACCAGCTCGGCGAGCTGGGACCGGCGCTCGGCGTCGAGCTCGGCGAACACGTCGTCGAGGATCAGGATCGGGTCGTCGCCGTCAGCGCGCAACAGGTCGTAGGAGGCCAGGCGCAGCGCGAGGGCGAACGACCAGCTCTCGCCGTGGGAGGCGTAGCCCTTCACCGGGAGCCGGGTCGTGGAGGCGCCGTCGTCGGGCACCGAGTGCCCCAGCGAGAGCAGCAGGTCGTCGCGGTGCGGCCCGACCAGGCAGACCCCGCGGTCTAGCTCGTCGTTGCGGCGTCGCTCGAGCTCGGCCAGGAGGGCAGCGGTGAGCTCGCCCCGGTCGGGCCGGGTGGGGTCGACGGTCGCGGAGTGCGGGAGCTCGAACGACGCCTTGTAGGCGATGGCCGCGTCGTCGCGGCCGGCCCCGCGGGCGACGGTCGCGTAGGCGGCGCCGACGTAGGGACGCAGGTGCTCGACGAGCGCCAGTCTTTCGGCGAGCAGCTCGGCGCCGGTCTGGGCGAGGTGGCTGTCCCAGACGTCGAGGGTCGAGAGGGCGGCGTCCTGGTTGGCGGACCCGCGGCGGGCGTGGCCGGCGGTCTTGAGCAGGGTCGCCCGCTGCTTGAGGACCCGCTCGAGGTCGGCGATCGTGCCGGCCAGGCGCGGGGTCCGCAGCACCAGCAGGTCGTCGAGGAAGCGCCGCCGGTCGCCGGGGTCGCCCTTGACCAGGGTCAGGTCCTCGGGCGAGAACACCACGGTCCGGACCAGGCCGACGAGGTCCCGCACCCGCGGCAATGTCGACTTGTTGATTCGTCCCTTGTTCGACTTGCCGACATTGATCTCGACCTCGAGGACCGCTGTGCGCCCGTCCTTGACGACCGCCGCCCGTACTACCGCCTGCTCGCTGCCGGCCCGCACCAGCGGGGTGTCGCCGGCGACCCGGTGCGACGACAGCCGGGACAGGTAGTCGACGGCCTCGACCAGGTTGGTCTTGCCCTGGCCGTTGCGGCCCACGAACGCGGTGACACCGGGACCCAGCGGGACGTCGACGAGGCCGTAGGAGCGGAAGTTGTGCAGGGCCAGGTGGGAGACGTGCACCCGACCATCCTCCTGCTGCCCTCGCTGCTGCCGTCCGCTGCGCCGTCGAGACGGGTTGTCAATGCCTCGCGTGTGCGGTTCCGCCCGAGCCTACGGGGCCCTACTGTTCCGCCCATGACCGAAGACCCGTTGTCCAAGCAGCCCCCGCAGAACCCCTACGGCTCCCCCCAGCCGCCGCAGCCCCCGCAGCAGCCCTACGGCCAGCAGCCCGGCTACGGCCAGCCGGCCCCGGCCTACGGCCAGCAGCCCGGCTACGGCGCTCCCGGTGGCGGCTCCTACTTCATCTCCAACATGGGTCAGGAGCAGGGCCCGCTGCAGGTTGGTCAGCTCGCCCAGATGGCCACCGCCGGCAACCTCAAGCCCGACACGATGGTCCGCTCCGACGGCTCCGACCAGTGGTACCCGGCCAAGCAGGTCCCCGGTCTGTTCTCCACCAAGGAGTGGATGACCACCCTGCTGCTCTCGATCCTGCTCGGCGGCCTGGGCGTCGACCGGTTCTACCTCGGCTACACCGGACTCGGCATCGCCAAGCTGATCACGCTCGGCGGCTGCGGCATCTGGTCGATCATCGACATCGTCCTGGTCGCGATGCGCAAGCTGCCCGACTCCGATGGTCGCCCGCTCGCCTGACGACACCCTCCGCCCCCCGGTCGCCGGCTCCGAGCTGGTCGCGGCCGGGGGGCTCGTCGCGTTCGGGACCGCCTTCCTGGTCCCGGCCGGGTCGGTCGACGACGGGCCGGTGCTGTGCCCGTTCCGCCGGATCACCGGGCTCCCGTGCCCGGCGTGCGGCCTGACGCGCTCGTGGGTCGACCTCGCTCACGGCGACGTCGCCGGCTCCTGGGCGATGAACCCGTTCGGCATCGTGCTCGTCGGCGGGCTGCTGGTGCTGGTCGGCCTCGTGCTGAGGGCCCGGCGCCGCGCGACGCCCGCACCCGTGGTGGAGCGGCTCGTACGCCGGCCGGTGGTCGCGCTCGTCGGCGCGGCCTGGCTGGTGTTCGGCGTGCTCCGGATGGCTGGCTAGCCGCTACTCCGGGTTGGCGTCGCCCCCGGCGGGCGGCGCGGTCCTGACCGCGTGACCGCCGAACTGGTTTCGCATGGCGGCCACCGCCTTCATGGCGGGGCTGTCGTCCTGGCGCGAGGTGAACCGGGCGAACAGCGACGCCGCGATCACGTGCATCGGCACGGCGTTGTCGATCGCGGCCTCGACGGTCCAGCGGCCCTCGCCGGAGTCCTCGGCGTAGCCGCGGAGCTTGTCGAGGTGCTCGTCCTCGTCGACGGCGGCGACGAGCAGGTCGAGCAGCCACGAGCGGATCACGGTGCCGGTGCGCCAGGAGTCGAAGACGGCCGGGACGTTCTCGACGACGTCGACGGTCTCGAGCAGCTCCCAGCCCTCGGCGTATGCCTGCATCATCGCGTACTCGATGCCGTTGTGGACCATCTTGGCGAAGTGGCCGGCGCCCGGCTTCGACCCGGCGTGGACGGACCCGCCGTCCTCGGGCTTGAGCGCGTCGAGGGCCGGCTGGACCTTGGCGACGTCGGCGTCGGAGCCGCCGTACATCAGCGCGTAGCCGTTCTCGAGGCCCCACACACCACCGGAGACGCCGCAGTCGACGAAGCCGATGCCGCTCTTGCCGAGCATCTCGGCGTTGGCCTGGTCGTCGGTGTACTTGGAGTTGCCCCCGTCGACGACGAGGTCTCCCTCGCGCAGCAGGTCGCCCAGCTCGGCGATGGTGGCCCGGGTGGGCTCGCCCGCGGGCACCATCACCCACACGACGCGGGGACCGTCGGCCGGCAGCGCCTCCACGAGGGCCGCGAGGCTGTCGACGTCGGCGAGGTCGGGGTTGCGGTCGTAGCCGACGACGGTGAGACCGGCGTCGCGCATGCGCGTACGCATGTTGCCGCCCATCTTGCCGAGTCCGACGAGTCCGATGTGCATGGCTGCCTCCAGGCGGTGAGGTGGTCGGTGGGCGGCGGTGCGGGGTACGGGTGCAGCCGGGACGGCTAGGACAGCAGGCGACGCGGCATGAGGAGGTAGCGGAACCCGGAGTCGACGTCGTCGCCCTCGGAGATGCCGCTGAGCACGACCGGCTTGGACGCCTGCGTGAACGCGAGCTCGACCACGGGCTGGTCGATGGCGGTGAGACCGTCGAGCAGGAACTGCGGGTTGAAGCCGGTGGTGATGTCGTCGCCCTCGATCGTCGCCTGGATCGACTCCGACGCCTGGGCCTCGTCGCCGGACCCGGCGTCGAGCGTGAGGACGCCGTCGCTGAACTGCAGCTGCACGGCGGTGTTGCGCTCGGCGACGAGGGCGACACGCTTGACCGACTCGATCAGCGCGACCTTGTCGACCCGGGCGGTGGTGAGCTTGTCGGCCGGGAACAGGCTCCGGACCTTGGGGAACTCGCCGTCGAGCAGCCGGGTGGTCGTGCGGCGCACGCCGCCCGGCCCGACGCCCTCGAAGCCGATGAGGCCCTCACCGGTGCCACCGGTGGAGAGCGCGATGGTGACCTCGCTGCCGGAGGTGAGCGACTTGGCGGTGTCTCCGAGCACCTTGGCCGGCACGAGCGCGGCGACCGAGACGTCGGCTGTGCCGGGCTCCCAGCCCAGCTCGCGCTGCGAGAGCCGGAAGCGGTCGGTGGCCAGGAGCGAGATCGTGGAGCCGTCGATCTCGAGGCGTACGCCGGTCAGCACCGGCAGCATGTCGTCGCGGCCGGCGGCCGTGACGGCCTGGGCGACGGCGTGGGCGAAGACGTCGCTCTGGACGGTGCCGGTGGCCTGGGGCATCTGCGGGATGGTCGGGTAGTCCTCGACCGGCATCGTCTGCAGGCTGAATCGCGCCGAACCACAGGTCAGCGAGACCCGCGAGCCGTCGATCACCATCTCGACCGGTTTGGCCGGGAGGCTGCGGCAGATGTCGGCCAGGAGCCGGCCGCTGACCAGGGCGCGGCCCTCGTCGTGGACCTCGGCGGTCAGGGTCGCGCGGGCGGAGGTCTCGTAGTCGAACGTCGAGAGCACCAGTCCGTCGTCACTGGCCTCGATGAGGAGACCGGCGAGCACCGGGGCGCTCGGCCGGACCGGCAGGCTGCGGGCAGCCCAGGCGACGGCATCAGCGAGGACGTCGCGGTCGACACGGAACTTCACGAGGGTGTCCTTCGAGGTGGCTGGGTGGACGGGCAGGTGCGGGGTCTGGCGGGTTCGCATCCTGCCACGGGAGGGGGGTCGTCCACAGGGGGAGGCCCGGATGGAGTTCGGCCGAGGATGTGATGTCTGGAGGTTCGTCGTAGTCGTAGCAGCTGTGGGATCTGTGGATGAACGGCATTCGTGCAGGTCGCTGCGCTCGATCGTCGTGCACAGGCCCTGTGGATGACGGTGTCGTCGCCGTGCGCCGCCTGTGGAACGGGGCGGACCGGTGGTGGACGGGTCCCGCGTCCTCCCCAGATCCTCCCCGTGTAGTTCGTACCGCCGAGCGGTCCGGTTCCACAGGGCGCCGCCGGTCGCGTGACGGCCGCGGGTCAGGACTGGCGGGCCTGCATCTTGACCCGGTTGGTGAGCTCGCTGACCTGGTTGAAGACGGCGCGTCGTTCGCCGAGCAGTTGGTTGATCTTGCGCTCGGCGTACATGACCGTCGTGTGGTCGCGGTTGCCGAACTGGGCCCCGATCTTGGGCAGCGAGAGGTCGGTGAGCTCGCGGCAGAGGTACATGGCGATCTGGCGGGCGATCACCAGGTGCCGGCCGCGGCTGGGTCCGGTGAGCTCCTCGATCGAGAGCCCGAAGTAGGCCGCGGTCTGGGCGATGATCAGCGACGCGGTGATCTCGGGCTCGCCACCCTCGGGGATCAGGTCCTTGAGCACGATCTCGGCCAGGGTCATGTCGACCTCCTGGCGGTTGAGGTTGGCGAAGGCGGTGACCCGGATCAGCGCACCCTCGAGCTCGCGGATGTTGGTCTGGATCTTGGAGGCGATGAACTCGAGCACGTCGGGCGGGGCCGTGAGGCGGTCCATCGCGGCCTTCTTGCGCAGGATCGCGATGCGGGTCTCGAGGTCGGGCGGCTGGACGTCGGTGATGAGGCCCCACTCGAACCGGTTGCGGAGCCGGTCCTCGAGCGCCTCGAGCCGCTTGGGCGCGCGGTCGGAGGTCAGCACGATCTGCTTGTTGGCGTTGTGGAGGGTGTTGAAGGTGTGGAAGAACTCCTCCTGGGTCTGCGTCTTGCCCTCGAGGAACTGGATGTCGTCGATGAGCAGGACGTCGACCTCGCGGTAGCGACGCTTGAACCGGTCCTGGCGGTCGTCCCGGATCGCGTTGATGAACTCGTTGGTGAACTCCTCGCTCGACACGTAGCGGACCTTGGCCCCGGTGTAGAGGCTGCGGACGTAGTGGCCGATGGCGTGGAGCAGGTGCGTCTTGCCGAGACCGGAGTCCCCGTAGACGAGGAGCGGGTTGTAGGCCTTGCCCGGCGCCTCGGCCACCGCCACCGCGGCGGCGTGCGGGAAGCGGTTGGACGAGCCGATGACGAAGGTCTCGAAGGTGTACTTCGGGTTGAGGCGCGTCTCGAGCGCCGACTTGGTCTGCTCGTGGGCCGCCTCGCTCCGGTCGCGGGGGCCGCTGGGCAGGTCGGTGAAGTGCTCGACGTGAGCCGGTTTGTCGACAGAGAGACTCGGCGACTCGTCGACAATGCTCGAGATGTCGTCGGGGATGACGTCGCCGAGCTCAGGGTTGACGGTGACAGCGATCCGGATGTCGTGCCCGAAACGTTCGGTCAGCGCTTCCTCGAGCTGGTTGCGCAGGCGCCCCTCGAGCTGGGAGCGGGTGAAGTCGTCGGGCACCGCGACGATGGCGGTCGTCTCGTGGAGGTGGACGGGCTGGCTCTGCCGCAACCAGGCCTGCTGGTGCGGCTGGAGCTCGGCGACGACCGCCGGCCAGGCCTCGTCGAGGTCGAGCGGCGGAGGGTCCTGGGGGTCGGACCGGTCGGCGTCGGATCGTCCGTTGTCATCCACAGTGGGGTGCTCCGCTTCATCTGTCGTAGTTCCCGGGCGAACTGTTCCACAGCTTTGTCCACAGGGTGTGAACCCGGCGACCGGGCTGTGGAGGAAGGCGACGGGGGAGCCGCCCCAGACCCCGACGAACGACGTTTGCGCAGGTCAGAGCGGTCGTGACGAGCCTGTGACCGGGGTCACGGCACGCCGAGTCGTCGCCGGGCGGGGAACGTGGTGAAGCCCGATGGCGCGAAACGTAACCCGCCCGCGCGGAGCCGAGCAACCCGTCATCCACAGGCAGGACACGGTGTGCCCGACGGGTGGACGCGGCGGTTTGACCCTGTCTCCGGGCAGCGCGTACCGTTAGTTGGTCACAAGGCGTCGACCGGTGCTGCTGGCACGCCATCCTGGGCCTGGCCCGGGATGCGAGCAGCCGGCAGGCACGCGTCGCCGAGACCACGACTGTACGACACCTGCGCTGCTGAGTGCGGGACCGACCAACGAAGGAATACCGTGAGCAAGCGCACCTACCAGCCGAACAACCGTCGCCGTCACAAGGTGCACGGGTTCCGCCTCCGCATGCGCACCCGCGCCGGCCGCGCGATCCTCGCCGACCGCCGCCGCAAGGGCCGCAAGAGCCTGGCCGTCTGAGCCACCCGGCTCAGGCACCCAGGCTCTGCGCCCGTCGCGGGCCGTCCGGTCCCGGTCGTGCTGCCTGCAGCACACCGCGTCACCGACGCCGCCTCCTTCCGTGAGGCGACGCGGCGGGGTCGGCGCGCCTCGAGTCGGACGATGGTGCTGCACCTGGTCGCCGCCGACTCGGCGGCCGACGAGACGGGCCGCGCCGCGCCGGCACGGATCGGCTTCGTCGTCAGCAAGGCGGTCGGCGGCTCCGTCGTCCGCAACCGGGTCCAGCGACGCCTGCGCCACCTCGTCTCGGCGCGACTGTCCTCGATCCCCGTCGGGTCGGTGCTCGTGATCCGCGCGCTCCCGGCCTCGGCCGCGAGCTCCTGGGCCCGCCTGGGGCGCGACCTCGACTCCTGCCTGACGACCGTGGCCGGCCAGCGCGGAGCACCGGCGTGAAGTACCTCCTGATCGGCCTGCTCAAGCTCTACCGGTTGTTGATCAGCCCGCTCTACGGTGAGGTCTGCCGCTACTACCCGTCGTGCTCGGCCTATGCGCTGGAGGCCGTGCAGGTGCACGGCAGCATCAAGGGTTCGTGGCTCGCCGTGCGCCGCCTGGCACGCTGTCACCCGTGGGCGCCGGGCGGCGTCGACAAGGTCCCACCTCCCAAGGTCCGTCGCCCTGCTGCGATCGCCCAGCCCGTCTCCAAGCAAGGAGCTTGAGTCTCGTGGGTTTCTTCTCCGACATCGGCAGCTTCATCATGCAGCCGCTCTTCTACGCCATCTCGGGCATCATGCTCGGCTGGCACGAGGTGCTGAGCCTGTTCCTCGATCCCGAGGGCGGCCTGTCCTGGGCCCTCTCGATCATCGGCCTGACCCTGGTCATCCGGATCCTGCTGATCCCGCTGTTCGTCAAGCAGATCAAGTCGCAGCGCAACATGCAGCTGATCCAGCCCAAGGTCAAGGAGCTGCAGAAGAAGTACGGCCACGACCGGCAGAAGCTGGGCGAGGAGACGATGAAGCTCTACAAGGACGCGGGCACCAACCCGTTCGCGTCCTGTCTGCCGCTGCTGCTGCAGATGCCGATCTTCTTCGCGCTGTTCCGCATCCTCGACCAGGCGGCCAAGAACCAGTCGGGCCGCGGGTTCCTGACCGACGCGCGCGCGACCGACTTCGCCGAGTCCAAGATCTTCGGCAAGATCCCGATCTCGGAGTCGTTCTGGGAGGCTCGTACCTGGGGCCCCAACCCCGACGTGACCGTGATGGTCGTGGCCGTGATCCTGGTGATCGCCATGACGGCGACCACCTTCACGACTCAGCGCCAGCTGATGAGCAAGAACATGCCGGCCGACGCGCTGACCGGCCCCTACGCCCAGCAGCAGAAGATCCTGCTCTACGTGCTGCCGCTCGTCTTCGGCATCAGCGGCGTGGCCTTCCCGGTCGGTGTCCTCTTCTACTGGACCACCTCCAACCTGTGGACCATGGGCCAGCAGTTCTACGTCATCCGCAACAACCCGGCGCCCGGCACGCTGGCCTACAAGGCCAAGGTCGAGCGCGACCGCGCCAAGGGCAAGCTCGACAAGGGCGACGAGCCCGGCTCGGTCGCCGTCGAGACCGAGCCCGAGGCCGACCGGCGCCCCGCCACCCGCCAGCAGCCCAAGCGCCAGACCAAGGCGCAGCGACAGGCCGGTCAGCGCCCGGCCAGCCAGCGACCGTCCGGTTCCGGGGGCACTGGGTCCGTGGGCTCCGCGGGTGGGAGCTCTGGCGCGCCGGCCCCGTCGACGCCCAAGAACGGGCAGTCCGGTGGCCAACCCAAGAACCCCAACCTGACCAAGAAGAAGCAAGGAGGCGGCCGATGAGTGCTGACGCAGACGTCAACCAGACGGACGTGGTGGATCCCGAGCTCGACCGGAGCGACGAGAGCACCGAGCAGACGGACGGGAGCTCGGAGCAGAGCGACCCGGGTCCCGAGGGTGGCGAGGTGAGCGAGGGTCGTCCCACGGGGCGCCTGGCCCAGCTCGAGCAGGAGGGCGACATCGCAGCCGACTACCTCGAGGAGCTGCTCGACATCGCCGATCTCGACGGCGACCTGGACATGGACGTCGAGGGTGACCGTGCCGCCGTCTCGATCGTCGGGGCCGACCTTCAGCAGCTGGTCGGCCGCAACGGTGAGGTGCTCGAGGCGCTGCAGGAGCTGACGAGGCTGGCGGTCTACCGCGAGACGGGCGACCGGTCACGGCTGATGCTCGACATCTCCGGATTCCGAGCCGAGCGTCGCACCAAGCTGGTCGAGCTCGCCAACGAGACGATCGCCAGGGCCCGCGAGACGGGTGAGCCGCAGTCGCTGGATCCGATGACGCCGTTCGAGCGCAAGGTGGTCCACGATGCGGTCGCCGCCGCCGACCTGACCTCCGAGTCCGAGGGTGTGGAGCCGCGGCGCTACGTCGTCGTGCTGCCCGACTGAGTCGAGCCCTCCCATGGCGGACGTTTCACGTGAAACACCACCACCAGCACCCCCCGCTCCCGACGAGGCGCGGGGGGTGTTCCCTGTCGATCGGCTGCCGCTGGCGCAGGCGTACGCAGACCTGCTCGCCACCCAGGGCGTCATCCGTGGGCTGATCGGTCCACGGGAAGCACCGCGGTTGTGGTCGCGCCACCTGCTCAACTCGGCGGTGCTCGAGGAACAGGTCCCCCAGGGCGCATCCGTCGCGGACGTAGGATCCGGTGCAGGGCTCCCGGGTGTGGCCCTGGCCATCGCGCGACCGGACGTCACGGTCACCCTGATCGAGCCGCTGCTCCGCCGTGCCACGTTCCTCGAGGAGACCGTGCGTGAGCTCGGGCTCTGCGGGGTGTCGGTGGTCCGTGCCCGCGGTGAGGACCTGCACCGCGCGGAGGAGCTGAGGCCCGGCTTCGACGTGGTGACCTCCCGTGCGGTTGCGTCCTTCGCCCAGCTCCTGACCTGGTGCATGCCCCTGGTCGCGCCGACCGGCGCCATGGTGGCTCTCAAGGGCGGGTCTGTCGGCGCGGAGGTGCAGGACGCCGCCCGGGAGCTGCGGGAGTGGCAGTGCGCTCCCCCTCAGGTGGTCGAGCTCGGCTTGGGCCGTCTGGTCGAGACCACGCACGCGGTCCGGGTGGCGTGGTCCGACCCGTCCTCGGTAACGTGGCCGTCACAGCGCCGGACCACAGCCCGCCCCCCGCGCCGTCGGGGCCAGCGATGAGGCCACGAAGTTATCCACCGGCCCTCCACGCCTGAGAAAGCGGAGTTATCCACAGATCGGGATGAGTTGTCCCCAGCCCGAACGACCATGTCAGTCATCACTGGCATGCTGCTTGTTTCACGTGAAACGGAGTGACCTGTGACCACCCCCTCGGGATCCAACCCGGCCGGACCGCGCACTGCGGGCGATCTCGCTTCCCTCGACGACGCCTACGACGCCGAGGCCACTCCCCTGGCTCGGGCGGCGCAGCACAGCCTGCTGGCCCGGCAGACACAGGCCGCTCCGGGCCGCGCCGGAGCCGTGCCGCGCCCGCGCTCGACGCGCGTCATGGTGGTGGCCAACCAGAAGGGCGGCGTCGGCAAGACGACCACGACCGTCAACGTCGCCGCCGCTCTGGCCCAGCTCGGTCAGCGGGTGCTCGTCATCGACCTCGACCCCCAGGGCAACGCCTCCACCGCGCTCAGCATCGAGCACCGGCGCGGCGTCCCCTCCACCTACGACGGACTCGTCGACGGCCGGCCGCTCGAGGAGATCGCCGTGGCGAGCCCCGACCTCCCCGGGCTGTTCGTCGTACCCGCCACGATCGACCTCGCCGGCGCCGAGATCGAGCTCGTCAGCGTGGTTGCCCGCGAGGGCCGACTGCGCAAGGCGATCCACGGCCACCCCTGGGTCGTCACCGACGCCGTGAGGGCCGCCGAGGTCGAGGAACGCTTCGACTACGTCCTCATCGACTGCCCGCCCTCCCTGGGGCTGCTCACCCTGAACGCCCTGGTCGCGGGCGACGAGATGATGATCCCGATCCAGGCCGAGTACTACGCCCTCGAGGGCCTGGGCCAGCTCCTGGAGACCGTGGACATGGTGCGTGCCCACCTCAACCCCGACCTCGCGGTGACCACCATCCTGCTCACCATGTACGACGCCCGCACCCGGCTGGCGGCCGGCGTGGCGGAGGAGGTCCGCGGCCACTTCGGCGACCAGGTGCTGCGCACCAACATCCCGCGCTCCGTCCGGGTGTCCGAGGCTCCGTCCTACGGCCAGACCGTGATGACCTACGACCCCGGTTCGCCGGGTGCGCTCTCCTACTTCGAGGCCGCCCGCGAGATCGCCACGAAGGGGGCCCGCTGATGAGCACGCCGACCCCGAGACGTGGCCTGGGCCGTGGCCTGGGCTCGCTGATCCCGACGGCGCCGCCATCCGTCGCGACCGGCCCGGAGCCCACCGGCGTCGAGCCCCAGACTCCGATCGACCCGGGCAGCGTCATCGCCAACGGCACCGAGCTGGCCCCCGTCGAGGGCGCCTACTTCGCCGAGCTGCCGATCGACCACATCCGGCCCAACGCGGTGCAGCCCCGTCAGGTCTTCGACGAGGAGGCGATGGCGGAGCTGGTGCACTCCGTCAAGGAGGTCGGACTGCTCCAACCCGTCGTCGTGCGGCTGGTCGGTCCGGACAGCTATGAGCTGATCATGGGGGAGCGGCGGTGGCGTGCCTCGCAGCAGGCCGGCATGACCGCCATCCCGGCGATCGTCCGTCAGACCGACGACGTGGACATGCTCCGCGACGCTCTCCTGGAGAACCTCCACCGCAGCCAGCTCAACCCGCTCGAGGAGGCGGCGGCCTACTCCCAGCTCCTCGAGGACTTCTCCTGCACCCACGAGGAGCTCGCCGCGCGCATCGGCCGGTCCCGGCCCCAGATCAGCAACACCATCCGGCTGATGAAGCTCAGCCCAGCCGTCCAGCGCCGGGTCGCGGCCGGGGTGCTGTCGGCCGGTCACGCACGGAGCCTGCTATCCGTCGACGACGGCGACCTGCAGGACCGGTTGGCCCAACGCGTGGTCGCCGAGGGCATCAGCGTCCGCGGCCTCGAGGAGATCGTCGCCGTGGCCGACGGTGAGCTGGCCGGCCGGACGACGCGTCAGGTCCGGCGCAAGCCGACGGCTCCCGGACTGGCCGACCTGGCCGAGCGACTGTCGGACCGGTTGGAGACTCGCGTGCGGGTCGAGCTGGGTCAGCGCAAGGGCAAGGTCACCGTGGAGTTCGCGTCGCTCGACGACCTACGACGCATTGTCGACATCATGGACCCGCGCAACCGGGACGACCGTCCGGTCTGAGCTCAGCACGGCATATATGTCGATAAATCACTAAACCGACATGTCTACGAGTCGCTTTGCCGTGCCGCACGCTGGGCGGCTCGCTTCGCCGCTCGGGCCCGCTTCTCCTCGACGTCGAGCTGCTCCGCCTCCTCGGGTGTCGGTGCGCTGCCGCCGTAGGACGCGGGCAGCCACCACGAGCCGGGTGGCTGCTCGTCCGTGGGATAGGTGCGGATGGTCTCGTCGAGCAGCGAGGTCATGACGCGGTGCAGCGCGGCCGTCTCGGCGGCCGGGTCCTCCCCGGTGGGGTACATCGGGGGGGCGACCCGGACGGCGATCGTCTTGCCCCGGGAGAAGTCACGGTCCTGGCCCTTGGTCATCATCCGCTGCGTCCCCCACAGGATGACCGGGACCAGCGGCACTCCGGCCTCGGCCGCGATCCGCACCGCTCCGTTCTTGAACTCCTTGAGCTCGAACGAGCGCGAGATGGTGGCCTCGGGGAAGATCCCGACGGCCTCGCCCGCCTTCAGGTAGTCGAGCGCCGTCCGCATGGACTGGGTGCCGGCGCCGCGGTCGACCTCGATGTGGTGCAGCGACCGCATCAGCGGGCCGGTCAGCTTGTGGTCGAACAGCTCGCGCTTCGCCATGAACCGGACCTTGCGCCCCGACGGGTTGGCGGCCAGCCCGCCGTAGATGAAGTCGACGTAGCCGATGTGGTTGACGGCCAGCAGCACCCCGCCGTCGCGCGGGACGTGCTCGGTGCCGCTCATCTGGAAGGTCTGGCCCAGCAGCCGGAAAGCCGCCTTGGCCGTCAGGATGATCGGCGGGTAGGTGATGTCACGCATGAGGGCGAGCCTCCCACGGATCCCGCCGTCGTCAGCGCCGGGTCGCGAGGAAGTCGGCGATCCGGCCGATCGCCTCCTCGAGCATGGCGACGTCGGGCAGCGTGACCAGCCGGAAGTGGTCGGGTGAGGGCCAGTTGAAGCCCGTCCCGTGGGTGACCAGGATCTTCTTGGCCCGCAGGAGGTCGATGACGAACGCCTCGTCGTCGTCGATGGCGTAGACCTCGGGGTCGAGCCGCGGGAAGCAGTAGAGCGCCCCGCTCGGCTTGACCGACGACACGCCGGGGATCTCGTTGAGGAGCCGGTGGGCGAGCATGCTCTGCTCGTAGAACCGCCCGCCGGGCACGATCAGCTCCTGGATGGACTGGTAGCCGCCCAGGGCGGTCTGGATCGCGTGCTGGGCCGGCACGTTGGAGCACATCCGCATGTTGGCGATCAGTGTCAGGCCCTCGAGGAAGTCGGTCGCGACCTCCTGGGGCCCGGAGATCATCACCCAGCCGGCCCGGTAGCCGCAGACCCGGTAGGCCTTGGACAGGCCGCTGAAGGTCAGGACCAGGACGTCGGCGCCGCCCGAGGCCGCTGCGTGGTGGTGGACGGCGTCGTCGAAGATGATCTTCTCGTAGATCTCGTCGGCGAAGACCACGAGGTCGTGGCGCCGGGCGATGTCGACCAGGCCGTCGACGACCTCCTTGCTGTAGACCGCCCCCGTGGGGTTGTTGGGGTTGATGATGACGATGCCGTGGGTGTTCTCGGTGATCTTGGCCTCGATGTCGGCCAGGTCGGGGTTCCAGCCGTTGGCCTCGTCGCACAGGTAGTGGACGGGGGTGCCTCCCGAGAGGGTGACCGCACCCGTCCACAGCGGGTAGTCGGGGGCGGGCACCAGGATCTCGTTGCCGTCGTCGAGGAACGCCTGGAGCACCATCGAGATCAGCTCGGAGACCCCGTTGCCGATGAAGACGTCGTCGACGTTGGTGTCGCGCAGGCCGCGCTGCTGGTAGTACTGCGCGACCGCGGTCCGGGCGGAGAAGATCCCGCGCGAGTCGCTGTAGCCCTGCGAGTCGGCCAGGTGGTGGGTGACGTCGGCCAGGATCGCCTCGGGGGCCTCGAAGCCGAACGGCGCCGGGTTGCCGATGTTGAGCTTGAGGATGCGGTGACCCTCGGCCTCGAGCCGCTGGGCCTCGACCAGGATCGGCCCCCGTACGTCGTAGCGAACGTCGTGCAGCTTCTTGCTCTGGCGGATCTGGCGCATCGGACAATCCTGACAGGTCGACCGGGTCGCCTACCCTTGGGTTTCATGACCCGCCGGATCGTGCGGCTCACCCCCGACCGGCTCACGGCCCTGGGGGAGAGCGGGGTGCCGTGCCGCTCGTGCGTGCGCTGGGAGCTCGACCCCGTACGCCGAGGTCGGCTCGGCTCCACCGAGGAGGCCGCGGCCGAAAAGGACGCCTGGCTCTCGTGGGTGCTGCGCGAGTGGGGGTCGTGCGGTCGCGTGGCGACCGTCGACGACGTCGCTGTCGGCTACGTCGTCTACGCGCCCCCCGCCTTCGTCCCCGGCTCCGACGCCTACCCGACGGCGCCGGTGTCGTCGGACGCGGTGCTGCTGACGGCGGCGTACGTCGCCCCGGAGCACGCCGGCGGCGGCATCGGCCGGATGCTCGTCCAGGCCATGGCGCGTGACCTCGTCGAGCGCGGCGGCATCCGGGCCGTCGAGGCCTTCGGCGACACCCGCTCGCGCGGTCGGTGCGTCGTGTCGGTCGACTTCCTGGCGCACGTGGGCTTCCGCACGCACCGTGCCCACCCCACGACCCCGCGGATGCGGATGGACCTGCGCTCCGCGCTCAGCTGGAAGGACGAGGTCGAGGCGGCCATCGAGCGGCTGGTCGGCGCGGTGCGCCCCACGCCGGCCCCTCGGCCGTCGCTGCGCGACGGCACGGTCCCCCGAGAAGCAGCTGACCCGTCGTAGATCTACGACGGGTCAGCGGTGGAGCTGGGTCACGCGGTGAACTCTTCGAGCTCCTTGAGCAGCGCGGCCTTGGGGCGGGCGCCGACGATGCTGCGGACGACCTCGCCACCCTGGTAGACGTTGATCGTCGGGATGCCGGTCACGCGGTAGGACGACGGCGTGACGGGGTTCTCGTCGACGTTCATCTTGAGGAACTTGATCTTCTCGCCGTGCTGGGTGGCGATCTCGTCGAGGATCGGGGCGACCTGGCGGCACGGGCCGCACCACTCCGCCCAGAAGTCGACGAGCACCGGACGCTCGGACTGCAGGACCTGGGTCTCGAACTCGGCGTCGGTGACGGCTGCGATGTTGGCCACGGATGTTCCCATCTCTCGAAGTTGTGTGGGGTGAACGCCCCGGGTGCGGCCGGTGTTCCCGGCCGGTGGTTCAGAGGTCGAGCACGGTCTCGGCGTCGGCGCGGGACTTGGCCTCGGCACCGGTGCTGGCCACGTGGTCGAGCTCGGACAGGTAGCGCTCGGCGTCGAGGGCCGCGGCACAGCCGGTCCCGGCGGCGGTGATCGCCTGGCGGTAGATGTGGTCGACGAGGTCACCGGCGGCGAAGACGCCGGGCAGGTTGGTCGCGGTGCCGGGGTGGCCCGCGAGCACATAGCCGTTGTCGTCGAGGTCGACCTGGCCCTTGAACAGCTCGGACCGGGGGTCGTGACCGATGGCGATGAAGAGGCCGGTGGCGTCGAGGTCGCGCTTGTCGCCGGTGACGGTGTCGACCAGCGTGACGGACTCGAGGCTCTCGGCGCCGTTGATGGAGTCGACGGCCGAGTTCCACACGATCTCGAGCTTGGGGTCGGCGAAGGCGCGCTCCTGCATGATCTTGGAGGCGCGGAGCTCGTCACGGCGCACGATGAGCGAGACCTTGGACCCGAACCGGGTGAGGAAGGTGGCCTCCTCGATCGCGGAGTCACCGCCGCCGACGACGGCGATGTGCTGCTCGCGGAAGAAGAAGCCGTCGCAGGTCGCGCACCAGGAGACGCCGCGTCCGGAGAGCGCGTCCTCGTTGGGGAGCTCAAGCTTGCGGTAGCCGGAGCCCGTCGCCAGGATCACCGCTCGCGCCGTGTAGGTGTCGGTGGCGGTGCGGACGACCTTGACGTCGCCCTCGAGCTCGACGGCCACGACGTCGTCGGGCACGAGCTCGGCACCGAAGCGCTCGGCCTGTGCGCGCATCTCGTCCATGAGGGCCGGGCCCATGATGCCGTCGCGGAAACCCGGGAAGTTCTCGACCTCGGTGGTGTTCATCAGCGCGCCGCCGGCGGTCACCGAGCCCTCGAAGACGAGTGGCTCGAGGCTGGCCCGGGCGGCGTAGACGGCCGCCGTGTAGCCGGTCGGCCCGGAGCCGATGATGATGACGTTGCGGGGCTCAGGCTGGGACATGCGGTGCGGTCTCCTCGAGGTGGCGGGCGGGGACATGAGGTCCTGTCGCTGCAACGAATCGTAGGGGAGGACCATTCCGCGGGCCCGCCCTCGACGAGGTGGCCCGCACGCGGGTCCGACGTCAGGAGGAGGGGATGACGACGGAGCGCAGCACCGCGCCACTGCCGCACT
This sequence comes from Nocardioides sp., assembly GCF_030655615.1. Taxonomy (GTDB): domain Bacteria; phylum Actinomycetota; class Actinomycetes; order Propionibacteriales; family Nocardioidaceae; genus Nocardioides. Next base: position 574 of record NZ_JAURVJ010000217.1, on the reverse strand, counting down.
GCAGCAGCTCGACCGACTGGGTGTCTCCGGTCGGCGGCCGGTAGGCCAGCACCGCCGGCCCGCCGAGATAGCTGACCGCGACCAGCTGGCCGGCGCCCCAGTCGTTGGTGGGGCACACGAACATCGACTCCGAGGTCAGCTGGTCACCGTTGAGCGGCACGCCCTCGGACGAGGCCACCGACTCCGACCCGCGCAGCCGCGTCACCGAGTCCTTGAAGCCCTTGCGGCCGACCTGGGGCACGGCGGCGGGCAGGGACTCGTCGTCGGTGGTGCCCTCGTCGGGGCCGTCCCCGGGTGCGAGAGAGGGTGCGTTGGGTCGTCCCTCCGCCGCGCCCTCGGGTTGATCGGCCTGGCTGGAGCTGGCGCCGGCGGAGTCGGAGTCGTCGCTGGCGCTCTCGCCGAGGTCGACCACCTGGGACACCCCGATCCCGAGCACGACGACCGCGGCGGCCGCCCCGAGCAGGCCGGTGACCCGGCGCCGGCGACGGGCGGCCAGGTCGACCACGACCGCCTGGTGGGGAGGCGGCGGGGGCGGGTCGACGGCCCGGGGGCCCTCGGCGGCGAGCTGGGCGAG
>NZ_JAURVJ010000028.1 GCF_030655615.1 Nocardioides sp. | reverse complement strand
GTGCGCATCAGCCCCTTCGACAACCAGGGCCGCCGCCAGACGTCGTTCGCCGCCGTCGAGGTCGTCCCGGTGCTCGAGCAGACCGACGAGATCGACATCCCCGACGAGGACATCCGCACCGATGTCTACCGCTCCGGCGGTCCCGGCGGCCAGTCGGTCAACACCACCGACTCCGCCGTCCGGTTGACCCACATTCCGACCGGCACCGTCGTGAGCTGCCAGAACGAGAAGAGCCAGCTGCAGAACAAGGCCAGCGCCATGGTCGTGCTCAAGGCCAAGCTCCTCGCGCGCAAGAAGGCCGAGGAGAAGGCCCACCTCGACTCGATGCGCGGCGACGTCCAGGCCAGCTGGGGCGACCAGATGCGCAACTACGTGCTCAACCCCTACCAGATCGTCAAGGACCTCCGGACCGGCTACGAGGAGGGCAACCCCTCCACGGTCTTCGACGGTGCCCTCGACGGCTTCCTCGAGGCCGGCATCCGCTGGCGCCGCGGCAGCGAGCGCGCAGAAGAGAACTAGACCGTCTGGTCGCTCCCTGGTGGGCTCGCGCCGCAGACCCGCGCCACTCTCGTAGAGCTGCCGCCTGCCTGGTCCGGCGGGCCTGACCGGCGCGGCGGCCCACCACTCCGCTCCGTGCGCCCTGTAGCCCGGTCGTGCGCGGGTCGGGGCGCCGTCCTGCTGGTGTGGTCGTCGGTCCGGCTGACCCGGCGCCCACCCGCTCGGTGTAGACATACCGGGTGACCGTCCCCACGCAGGTCGTCTCCGCGGCCGAGGCCGCCCTGTCCGGGCTCAAGCGCCGCCGGCGCGAGACCTTCCTGCTGCGCCTCGAGCGCTGGTGGCCCGACCTGGTGGCCGGCGTCGCGGCGGCGTACGACGACCCCGAGCGGGTCGCACAGCGCCTCGTCGAGGTCGCGGCGCGCGGCTACGCCGACCGGCCGCGCGACCTGCAGCGGCTCGACGAGCGGCGGCTGTTGCAGCCCGACTGGATCCAGCAGCCGGGGATGGTCGGCTACGCCTGCTACACCGAGCGGTTCTCGCCAGACGGCACGCTCGCCGGGATCGCCGGCCGGCTGGACCACCTGCGCGAGCTCGGTGTCACCTACCTCCACCTGATGCCTCTGCTGATGCCGCGCGAGGGCGACAACGACGGCGGCTACGCCGTCGCCGACTACCGCGCGGTGCGTCCCGACCTCGGTACGGTTGACGACCTGCGCGACCTGGCCACCACCCTGCGCGGCGAGGGCATCAGCCTGGTCGTCGACCTGGTGCTCAACCACGTCGCCCGCGAGCACGCCTGGGCCGCGGCGGCCCGGTCCGGCGACGCGGCCTACCGCGGCTACTTCCACGTCTTCGCCGACCGCGACCTGCCCGACCGCTACGAGGAGACGCTGCCCGAGGTCTTCCCCGACTTCGCGCCCGGCAGCTTCACCCACGAACCCGAGCTCGACGCCTGGGTGTGGACGACGTTCAACGAGTGGCAATGGGACCTCGACTGGGCCAACCCGGCGGTGCTGGCCGAGTTCGCGCAGATCGTCGTCGACCTGGCCAACCTCGGCGTCGAGGTGCTGCGGCTCGACGCGATCGCGTTCCTGTGGAAGCGGATGGGCACCGCCTGCCAGAACCAGCCCGAGGTCCACGCGATCACCCAGGCGCTGCGTGCGGTCGCCCGGATGGCCGCGCCCGCCACGCTCTTCAAGGCCGAGGCGATCGTCGGTCCGCGCGAGCTGGTGCCCTACCTCGGCGTCGGCGCGCACACCGCCCGGGTCAGCGACCTCGCGTACCACAACAGCCTCATGGTCCAGGTCTGGTCGATGCTCGCCACCGGTGACACCCGGTTGGCCAAGCAGGCGCTCGGCGCCCTGCCGACCACCCCGCCCGACGGGACCTGGATCACCTACCTGCGCTGCCACGACGACATCGGCTGGGCGATCGACGACGGCGACGCCGCGGCCGTGGGCGTCACCGGGCCGGGCCACCGCCACTTCCTCGCCGACTGGTACGCCGGCGACTTCACGGGCTCGTGGGCCGAGGGCCTCGTCTTCCAGCACAACCCCGCGACCGGTGACCGCCGGATCAGCGGCACCGCCGCGTCCCTCGCGGGCCTGGGGCCCGAACGGCGTGACCCCGACGGGGCATTTGCACGGTTGTTCGTCGCCCACGCGGTCGTGGCCGGCTGGGGCGGCGTACCTGTCATCTGGAGCGGTGACGAGCTCGGGCTGCTCAACGACCCCGCCTGGGCGGACGAACCGGGTCACGCCGACGACAACCGCTGGGCGCACCGCCCGCGGGTCACCGACGCCGACGTCCTGCGGCGCCAGGTGCCCGACAGCGACCAGGCACGGGTCTTCGCCGGGCTGGCGCACCTGATGAAGGTCCGCGCCGGCCTGCCCCAGCTGCACGCGTCGGGTCCGGTGTCGGTGCTGCCCGACTCCGACGACGGCGTGCTGGCCGTCGTACGACGCCACCCGAGCGGGCCGTTCGTCGGGCTCTACAACGTGACCGGCGAGTCCCGGCCGTTCCCGATCGGTCGGCTCCACGACCTCGGGCTCGACCGCCCGCACGAGGCGATCGGCGACCACGTGCTGACCGCCGGACCCGACGGGCAGCTGTGGCTGCCGCCCTACGCCGCCTGGTGGGTGGTCGGCGGCCGCTGACGGTCACACCCGGTCCGGCTCGTTCGTCAGGGGAGTGACCGAGCAGAGATGGAAGGGTGACCACCGTGGACCAGACCGAGATGTTCGAGGCCGAGCGGCCTCGTCTGGTGGGGATCGCGAGCCGCGTGCTCGGCGACCACGCCGAGGCCGAGGACATCGTGCAGCAGGCGTGGCTCAGGCTGCACCGGACCGACGCCGAGATCGAGAGCCTGCCCGCCTGGCTCACGACCGTGACCACGCGGCTGTGCCTCGACCGGCTGCGCTCCCGCACCCCGGTGCCCGTGGACGACCTCGGGGACCTCGCGCCCGACGACCAGGTCGACGACCCGGCCGACGACGTCGCGCTCGCCGACACCGTCGGCATCGCCCTCAGCGTCGTGCTCGACCGGCTCTCACCCCGCGAGCGGGTCGCGTTCGTGCTGCACGACAGCTTCGGCTTCGAGTTCCCGACGATCGCGGCCGTCCTCGACACCACCCCCGTGGCCGCGCGCAAGCTCGCCTCCCGGGCCCGGGCCAAGGTCGCCCAGCCCCACCCCGAGGACCGGCTCGCCGACTGGGAGGTGGTCGACGCCTTCATGGCGGCGGCCAAGAACGGCGAGTTCGACCGGCTGCTCCGGCTGCTCGCCCCCGATGCCGCCGTGACGGCGGACGACGCCGCGATCCTCGTCGGTACCCCGCCCCGCATCGACGGCCGCGACGAGGTCGCGACCTTCTTCAACGGCAGCGCCCAGGCCGCCCTGCCGGTCTTCGTCGGCGACCGGCCCGGCACCGCGTGGTTCCACCTCGGCCAGGCCAAGGTCGTCTTCGACTTCACCGTCGGCGACGGCGTCGTGCGCGCCATCACCTTCCGCGCCGCGCCGGACGTGCTCGCCCAGGTCGTCCGCCGCGACGGCGGCGACGTCCGCGACTGAACCGCCTGGCCGGGCAGTCCGGTCACACCCGGCCCGTCCCGATCGTCAGCACACCAGACCCCCACCCCCTCAGGAGGAGCACCATGAAGACCATGACCTGCCAGGACCTCGGCGGTCCCTGCGACCTCGAGCACCACGGCGAGAGCGCCGACGACGTCATCAACGCCCAGGACAAGCACCTCAAGGAGGCCGTCAAGGCCGGCGATGCCTCGCACCAGGAGGCCCGCGACGCCATGAAGGGCCGCTGGCGGCACCCCAAGAAGTCCCTGGGTTGGTACAACGACACCAAGAAGGCGTTCGCCGCGCTCCCCGAGGACTGAGACCCGCCGCCCGCTCGTCACGTCCGCATCGGGTAGGTCTCGCCGGTTGCGTGGGCCTGGTGGTGGTGGAACGGGCACAGGAGCATGGCGGTCTTGGTGTCGGTGGTGCCTCCTTGGGACCAGGGGATGCGGTGGTGGACGTGGCAGAGCCAGCCCGGGACGTGGCAGCCGGGGTGCTCGCAGTGCTTGCGCTCCACGATCAAGACCAGGCGCTGCGTGGGGGTGTGGAGTCGGTACCTGCGTCCGACGGAGAGGACCTCGCCGTCGGCGTTCATCCACATCGGGACGATCCCGGCCTCGCAGGCCAGGCGTAGGTATGCGGTGTGGCTGATCCTGGTGCCGGTGTCGAGACTGGCGGCCTTGATCGTGCCTTGGAGGAGGTCGGCGTCGCCGATGGCGATGACGGTGGCGTCGAGTCCGCCGAGCTTGGGCAGGAGCTTGGCGGGAGCGGGCGAGGTAGTCGCAGAACGCCTGCGCCCCATCCTCTCGGCCGTGGGGGTCTTCCAGTCGTAAGAGCCCGCCCCGTGCTCGGCTCGGACGTGCTTCGGCGCGGCCAGCGCGGTGAGGGCCTTGCGGAGCATGTCGCCGTAGAGGCTGGGAATGGAGAACCGGCCGTGGGTCATCCCGTGGCCGTCGTCGCCCATCGAGAACCGGGTCTTCTTGCGGGCTCGGGCTTCTTGGCGCTGCAACGCTGCGGCTTCGCGGGCATCGGCGCCTTCGGGGTCGAGGCGCTGGTAGATCTCGTGGCCCAGGTTGGCCAACGCGTCAGCGTCGTGGTCGGCGGCCTCGGCGAGCAGGAACGCCGCGGCCCTCTGCTTGTCGTGGGCGGTGTCGTGCTCATCGAGCAGGGCGATCTTGTCGGCGATGGCCTGGGCCTGCTCGGCGTGCAGGTCACCGCGGGCGTTCGCCGACCGGGTCGGCTCCCACGACCCGAGCGCAGCCGCGAGCTTGACCTTCGCCGACGCCGTACGGCCGGTGACGTTGGTCGTCAGCCGCAGCCACGTCTTCAGGATGCGGCACCGGGCGGTGCCGGGGCGGTCCAGGGCCCCCGCGTGGCCGACGACGCGGGCCTCGACCTCGGCCACCCCGGCGGCGACCTTCGCGGCCAGGACCACGACGCGGTCGGTGGTGGCCTCGTCCATCGACCACGCCGCGACGTCGGCGAGACCCTTCAACTCGTCGAGGACGGTGCACAGGAACGCCTCGATCGGGTGGTCCGATCGTGGGGTGGCGGTGTGCTGGGTCATGGACCGATCCGACCACCGAACGCCGACCGGGAGCCGGCTCAAGGACTGGGGTTGTGGACAACCTCGACATCGACCTGGGCTGTGGACGACTCGTGGTCGTTTCCACAGGCCAGTGCGGCTGGGGGTCTCGTGACGGTTGCTGGCGCAACCTCCTCGACCACCGTGTGGTGCGGTCGGGCTGAGGCCTCCCCGACCTCCGTGTGGTGCGGTCGGGTCGCGCTGGGAGTCGCGCTAGGAAGCGACCGCGTCGAGCACGGCGACGCACCAGCGGTCGGCGCGTTCGGCCGCCTCGTCGCGGTCGACCGGTCCGGCGACGGTGCAGGTGAGCCAGGCGTCGCCGAAGAGGCCGCGGTAGGAGGCCTGGACGCCGCGGGCGGTGCGGCAGACGAGCGCGATGGACGGCTTGCCGAAGGCCGGTGATGCGGTATCGGCGCGGCAGCCCTGCTCGGCCTTGGCGTCCTCGACCAGGCCGGCGGCGACGCGGGGGGTGACGGGTGGGGCGAAGACCCAGGCCCGGGCGGCCGCCGTGTCGGTCGTCCACGCGCAGGCGAACTCGTGCGCGATGTCCTGGACCCGGCCGACCACCCGTGCGTTCTGGCCGTCGGCGTAGGACGTCGACTCGGTCGACGGGCCGCCCAGCGCCGCCTCGACCGCGTCGGGCGCGACCGCGTCGCAGAAGGCGTCGCGGCGCACGGCGGTCGTCAGCGTGTCGACCTCGGCCAGCGGCACGGTCGGCGCGGTCGTCGGCGGGGCCGTCGTCGCCGGGCTCGAGCCCGCGTCGGGCTCGCCGTCGCC
>NZ_JAURVJ010000027.1 GCF_030655615.1 Nocardioides sp. | reverse complement strand
GTGGTCTAGGGGCGAGCCCTCGGCGAGCCCGTGTCGAGATCCCCGCAGCCGGCGTACCCGGGTTGACGTGCACCTGCGGGGGTCTCGACGCGCGGTGACGTCGTCCCCGCGGCTCGACCACCGTGGGTGCAGGCCGGTCTGACCAGGGGGAGAGGCCGACCTCTGCCCCCGGACCGATGCGCCCCAGGGCGAGGGCGGGGAGAATGGTCGTCGTGACCCCCTTCGAGCGGACGCTGCGCATGTCGACGCCGGCCGCCATCGCGCTGCTCCTCGCCGTCGGCGTGGCGATGGGGCCGCGCCCGCTCGTGGTGGGCGCGGTCGCGGCGATCGTCGGGGTCGGGTTGACGGCGGTCGTCGCGCTGCGCCCGCTCTCCGGTTGGCCGGCCGCGGTCGGCCTCGGCCTGGCCGCCGGTGCCGTCTACGTCGTCTGCGCGGGCCAGCCGGCCAACATCGGGTGGTTCACGATGTGCGTGCTCGCCGGCTGGGTGGCCCTGGTGGCGGACGTCGTCCCCACCGCGGTGCTGACCGGCGTCCTGTTGGTCGGGTTCGGGGTCCAGTGGGCCGTCGAGCTCTCCGAGCCCGGCTGGGGGCCGTGGACCTTCGGCACGGTCTTCACCGCCGTGGCGTGCGTGATGGCGCGGCGCCAGCGCCAGCTGCTCGCCGCGCTCCAGGAGGCCCAGGCGGGGCTGGCCGAGCGGGCCGCCGCCGAGGAGCGCAACCGGATCGCCCACGAGCTGCACGACGTCATCGGCCACGCGCTCACCGTCTCGCTCCTCCACGTCACCAGCGCCCGGCTCGCCCTCGACGAGGACCCTGTCGAGGCTGCGGCCTCGCTCGCCGAGGCCGAGCGGCTCGCCCAGCAGAGCCTGGCCGAGGTGCGTGCCGTGGTCGGCCTGATGAAGGACGCCGCCGACACCGCTCCGCTGCCCGGCGCCGCCCAGCTCGGCGACCTGGTCGCCTCGTTCGACCGGGCCGGTGCTCCCGTCGACTGGACCGTCGTCGGCGACCCGTCGTCGCTCACCGCCACCGAGGGGCTGACCGTCTACCGCATCCTCCAGGAGGCCCTCACCAACGCCGCCCGCCACGCGCCGGGTGCCGCCACGGCGGCCCGCGTCGAGGTTGCGCGCGACCGTACGCGCGTCGTCGTCGACAGCGCCGGTACGCCGCACGCCCCGGTCCGCGAGGGCAGCGGCCTGGTCGGGATGCGGCAACGGGCCGAGGCCCTCGGCGGTGCGCTCACCGCCGGACCCCACGACGCCGGCTGGCGGGTCGAGGCGGTGCTGCCGTCATGACCTACGACGGACCCACCATCCGGGTGCTCCTCGTCGACGACCAGGAGCTGATCCGCGCCGGCCTGCGCGGCATCCTGCGCGCCTCCTACGGCTTCGACGTCGTCGGCGAGCTCGGCGACGGGGCCGGCGTGGTCGCCGCGGTCGGCGAGCTGCGACCCGACGTCGTGGTGATGGACGTCCGGATGCCCGGCATCGACGGCGTCGAGGCGACCCGCCGGCTCGCGGCCCTCGACGACCCGCCGCCGGTGCTCGTGCTCACGACGTTCGAGGACGAGGAGGTGCTGGCCGGGGCGCTGCGGGCCGGTGCCGACGGGTTCCTGCTCAAGGGCGTGCCCGCCGAGGACCTCCAGCGCGCGGTCCGCCAGGTGGCGGACGGCGGCTCGTGGCTCGACCCGGCCGTGACCCGGCGGGTGCTCACCGCCTACCGCGACGGGGCTCCTGGCTCGGTCGCCACCGGCGACCCGGCCGCGCTCGACGTGCTGACCGCGCGCGAGCGCGAGGTGCTCGCGCTGATCGGCACCGGCCTCAGCAACGGCGAGATCGCCGCACGGCTGGTGCTGGGGGAGGGGACCGTCAAGACCCACGTCGGGCACGTGTTCGCCAAGCTCGGGCTGCGCGACCGGGCGGCGGCCGTGGTCTTCGCGTTCGACCACGGCGTGGTGTCACCGCGCTGAGGCCTTGCGCAGCCTGGAGCGCAGCGCCCGGCTCGCGACCGGGCCGAGGTCCTCGACGACGTCGACGAGCACGACGAGACGTTCCACGGCGTCGAGCGCCGCGCGCGAGCCCACCGGGTCGACGCCGTCATAGAGCTCGAGGCCGATGAAGACCGCGCTGATCATCTGCGCCAGCCCGGCCGGGTCGACGACCTCGGCGAGCGGGCTGCCGGTCATCAGCCGGCGGACCACGGCCTCGATCTGCTCGCACCAGCGGGCCATCGCGTAGCGCGCCGCCTCGGCGAGCAGCAGGTCCTGCTGGGCGCCGGCCATCAGCTGGGCCATCACCGCGACGTTGCCGGTCTCGCGCTCGCGGTCGTGGAGCTCGCGCCCGGCCTCGAGCAGCTCGGCGAGCGAGCCGATGTGGGCGAACTGCTCGCGGTAGTAGTCGACGTTCTCGTCGACCGCCGCCCGCGTCGCCGCCTGGATCAGCTCGGGCATGGTGCCGAAGTGGTAGAAGACCAGCGCCTGGTTGACCTCGGCCCGGGCCGCCACGGTGCGCGCCGAGACGCCCGCGATGCCGTCCTGGCGCAGGGTCTCGGCGGTGGCCTCGAGCAGGCGCTGGCGGGTGTCGGTCACGTCGTCACGGTACGCCGGGAGTTGAGCGAACGCTCAACCGCCCGTGGAACGTCTGCCGTCGCTGGCCGCGACGTGGCACGATGGTCGGCATGCAGCACCGCACGATCATCATTCGCTAGCGCACCGAGCCCCGCTCGGTGCGCCACCTCCCGTCACCCCGGGAGGTTTTTTGTTGCCCGAACACAGCAGCACCCGACCAGAGAGCACTCCGATGGACCTGCACGGCGCCTTCCACGTCTACGACACGACGCTGCGCGACGGCGCGCAGCAGGAGGGGCTCAACCTCTCCGTCGCCGACAAGCTGACGATCGCGCGCCAGCTCGACGGGCTCGGCGTCGGCTACATCGAGGGCGGCTGGCCGGGCGCCAACCCCAAGGACACCGAGTTCTTCCGGCGCGCGGTCGACGAGCTCGACCTGCGCCACGCCAAGCTCGCGGCGTTCGGCGCGACCCGCAAGGCCGGCGTGCGCGCCGCCGACGACCCGCAGGTCGCCGCCCTGCGCGACAGCGGGGCCGGGGTCGTCACGCTCGTCGCCAAGTCGCACGACCGGCACGTCGAGCTCGCGCTGCGCACGACGCTCGAGGAGAACCTCGAGATGATCCGTGACACCGTCAGCCACCTGCGGGCCGAGGGCCAGCAGGTCTTCCTCGACGCCGAGCACTTCTTCGACGGCTACCGGCGCAACCGCGACTACGCCCTCGAGGTGCTGCGGACGGCGTACGACGCCGGCGCCGACGTCATCGCGCTGTGCGACACCAACGGCGGCATGCTCCCGCCGTGGGTCTCCGACGTCGTCCACGACGTGATCGAGACGACCGGTGTCCGCGTCGGCATCCACTGCCACAACGACACCGGCTGCGCGGTCGCCAACACCCTGGCCGCCGTCGACGCCGGTGCCACCCACGTGCAGGGCTGCATCAACGGCGACGGCGAGCGCACCGGCAACGCCGACCTCATCACGGTGGTCGCCAACCTCGAGCTCAAGCTCGAGCGCGAGGTGCTGCCGGAGGGGCTGCTCGCCGAGTCGACCCGGATCGCCCACGCCGTCGCCGACGTCACCAACTTCGCGCCGGCCTCGCGCCAGCCCTACGTCGGCACGTCGGCGTTCGCCCACAAGGCCGGCTTGCACGCCAGCGCCATCAAGGTCGACCCCAACCTCTACCAGCACATGGACCCGGTCGGCGTCGGCAACGACATGCGCCTCCTCGTCTCCGACATGGCCGGCCGGGCGACGATCGAGCTCAAGGGCCGCGAGCTCGGCTTCGACCTGTCCGGCGACCGCGAGCTCGTCACCCGGGTGACCGCGCGGGTCAAGGAGATGGAGCAGCGCGGCTACACCTTCGAGGCGGCCGACGCCTCCTTCGAGCTGATGCTCGTCGAGGAGGTCGAGGGCCGCAGGCCGGCCTACGTCGACGTCGAGTCGTGGCGCGTCATCACCGAGACCCTCGCCAACCGGGGCGTCGCCGACGAGGCCGTCTCCGAGGCGACGGTCAAGCTCACCGCCGAGGGCGTGCGCTACGTCGTCACCGGCGAGGGCAACGGTCCCGTCAACGCCCTGGACTCCGCGCTGCGCACCGCCATCGTCCAGGCCTTCCCCGAGGTCGCGAAGTTCGACCTCGTCGACTACAAGGTCCGCATCCTCGACCAGGGCCACGGCACCGACGCGATCACCCGTGTGCTCATCGAGACCTCCGACGGCGCGTCGTCGTGGGTCACGGTCGGCGTCGGCCACAACGTCATCGAGGCCTCGTGGGAGGCCCTGCTCGACGGCCTCACCTACGGCCTGCGCCGCCACCACGAGGACTGACATCACCGGCCCGACGATGCGCAGGGTCCTCGTCGTCGCCATGTCGGGGGCCGGCAAGACGACCGCGGCGCGCCGGATCGCCGCGCAGCACGCGCTGCCCTTCCACGAGATGGACGTCCTCGCGATCGGTCCCGGGTGGTCGACGCGGTCGGGGTTCGTGCCCGAGGTCGAACGGATCGTCGCCACCGACGCCTGGGTCTTCGACTCCTGGGGCTACCCCGAGGTGCGCGAGCAGCTCTGGGCCCGCGCCGACACCGTGGTCTGGCTCGACTACCCGCGGCGGGTCGTGCTGCCGCGGCTGCTCCGCCGCTCGCTGCGTCGGTCGTGGTCGCGAGCCCCGGTCTTCGGCGGCAACCGCGAGCGGTGGCGCGACTGGCTCTCGACCGGCCACCCCTTCTGGCACGCGGTGACCACCTTCGACGAGCGGCGGCACCTCCTCGCGCGGCGTACGGCGGTCCGCCCCCACCTGCGCACCCACCGGTTCCGTTCGCCCGGCGAGCTCGAGGAGTGGCTGTCGGGTCCTGGCTCCGGATCGGACGGCTAGAGCGCCACGACCCGGCGGACGAGGTCCTCCCACCCGGCCTGCACCTCGTCGACCGAGCGTCCCTCGAGCCCGAGCTGCTGCTCGAGGATGGGGATCTCGAGCGGCGCCAGCAACGCCGTCGCGAGGTAGCCGAGGTCGCCGTGGACGCCGAGCTGGCTGAGCAGGTAGCGCACGTGCATCGCGGTGAATGCCGCCGCCGCGTAGGCCCGGCTGCCGGCCTGCCCGGCAGCGCGGATCAACGCGGCCGAGGTGAGGGTGATCTCGATGCGGGAGCGGCCGAAGGCGTGCAGGCGCTCCAGCGGCGGCGCCCCCGGCCCGAGCGGCGGGGGGCCGGAGATGACGCTGGCCTGCCACGCGGTCTCGGAGTGGTCGAGCAGCGCGGCCATGAGGCCCTCGCGGCTCTCGAACCGCCGGAACACCGTGCCCTTGCCGACCCCGGCGCGCTGGGCCACGGCATCCATCGTCACGTTCTCGACGCTGCAGTGGTCGATCAGCTCGGCCGCGGCGCGCAGCAGCGCCTCGCGGTTGCGGGCGGCGTCCGACCGCTCGGCCGGGGGCTCCCCGGCGAGCGGCAGCAGCCGGATCCCGTCCATGAAGCGAGCCTAGCCAGGGTGGGGCAGCGTCGGGGTCCGACGACCCTGGTCGCGTCATCAGGTTGAGACGCCAGGGTCGTGGGTATCGATCCCCCGGGTGATCGCCCAACACCGAACATCATCGAAGGGCTCTGTCATGGAAATCTGTCCCGTGCGCGACCCCGCCACTTTCGCCTCGCGTCCAAGCCGCCTGATCGCGTTCGTGATCGCCATGACGCTCGGCGGCGCGATGCTGGTCGTTGGCTCTGCGTCCCCGGCCGCAGCGACGACGACATGCAAGAACTACGAGCGGGACGTGGGTGTGCAGCGCGTCTGCCGCTACACCCACCAATACTCGGGCGCGAGGATCGAAGGCAGCGCCTACTGGTGGTACGCCGGGGGACGGGTCTCGGAGGAGGGCAGGCTCATCTTCACCGTCAAGGACACGCTGGCGAACAACAAGTGCGCTTACGGCCGGATCTCCAACGACTACGGTGGCAATGCGTGGTACGAGGTCTGCGGCAACAAGCGGGAGAAGACCTTCGACCGCGGGATCGGCCACCAAGCCGCCGGTTCGCCGCGGGACGGCTACTGGCGTCTCCAGATCTGTTCGGAGAAGTCGGTCAGCAAGTGCTCCACGGTCTGGTCGCAGAAGATCGGACAACGTCCCCCTGCCTGACCTCGGTTGCCAGAACGTCGGACGGAGTGGGAATACAAGCGGACCGCGGTCCGTTTGGCTCGTCATGACCACCACCCAGACCCGCGTCGCCGTCCTCGTCGGAAGCCTCCGCACCGACTCCACCAACCGCAAGGTCGCCGAGCTGCTCCGCGACCAGGCGCCCGAGGGCGTCGAGCTGTTCATCGTCGACGGCCTCGCCGACGTCCCGTTCTACGAGGAGACCCTCGACGCCACCGCCACGCCCGCCGCCGCGGTCGCCCTGCGCGACCAGGTCGGCAGCGCGAGCGCCGTCCTCCTCGTCACCCCCGAGTACAACGGCACCATGCCGGCCGTCCTTAACAACGCCATCGACTGGCTCTCCCGCCCCTACGGCGCCGGTGCCCTCGTCGGCAAGCCGGTCGGCGTCATCGGCACCACCCCCACCCCCTACGGCGGCAAGTGGGCCCACGAGGACGCCGTCCGCTCGGCCGGTGTCGCGGGCGCCATCGCGATCGACGGCGGCGTGGTCTCGCAGTCGATCCTCGAGGTCGACCCGCTCACCGACACCGAGGTGCTCGAGCGCTTCCACGGCGTGATCCGCGCGCTCGTCGCGTTCGAGCCCGTCGCGGCCTGACCGACCTGCTGCCCGGCGACCCGGTCTAGGGTCGCCAGGGTGGCGGACCTGCACGACCTGACGGCGCTCGAGCAGGGCGCCCTCGTCGCCCGCGGCGAGGTCTCTTCGCTCGAGCTGACCGAGCACTACCTCGAACGCGCCGCACGTCTCGACGACGTCGGCGCGTTCGTCGTGCTCACGCCCGAGGTCGCCCGCGCGCAGGCCCGGGCGGCCGACACACGCGACCCTGCCGGCCCGCTCCACGGCGTGCCGACGGCCGTCAAGGACCTCAACCTCACGGCGGGCGTCCCGACCCGGTTCGGGTCGGCGGCGTTCGCCGACTTCGTGCCCGACGTGTCGGACGGCGTGGTCCTCTCGCTCGAGGCCGCGGGCCTGCCGATGCTCGGCAAGACGAGCACCCCTGAGCTGGGCTCGCCCTGCTACACCGAGCCCGAGGGCGCTCCCGCGGCGGTCACGCCGTGGGACCGGACCCGGATGGCGGGTGGCAGCTCCGGCGGGGCAGCCGCAGCGGTGGCCGCCGGGATCGTGCCCGCGGCCCAGGGCTCGGACGGCGGCGGCTCCATCCGGATCCCGGCCTCGTGCTGCGGCCTCGTCGGCCTCAAGCCCTCACGGGGGCGGATCAGCGGCTTCCCCGCGTACGGGGATCCAGTAGGACTGGCGACTGCCGGCTCCATCGCGCGCACCGTCAGGGATGCAGCGGCGCTGCTCGACGTCATGGCCGGTCATCGGGTCGGGGATCCGTCGTGGGCCCCACCTCCTTCGGAGTCGTTCCTCGCTGCGTGCGACCGGGACCCGGGGCGGCTCCGGATCGCGCGGTTCATCACGCCGGTGATCTCAGCACCCGCCACCGACAGTTCCGGGTCGGGCGTCGGGACCCCGGTGGACGACGAGGTGGTCACGGCCTACGAGGACGCCTCCCGGCTGCTCGAGACCCTGGGTCACGAGGTCGTCGACGTCCCGGTCCCGCTGCCGCCCGAGGCGGTGCCGGTCTTCGAGACCTGCTGGTCGGTCCTCACCGCCCTCAGCCCCGTGCCGCCCGAGCGTCAGCACCTCCTGCGCCCCCTCACGCGGTGGCTCGCGGACCGCGGCCACGCCGTGACGGCACCCGAGTTCGGGCTCGCCATCGGCGCGATGCGCCGCCACGCGGCCGCGGCGATCGCTGCGCTGGCGGCGTACGACGCCGTGCTCACCCCCACGCTCGCGCGGGTCCCGCTCCCGGTCGGCGCGCTCCGCGACGACGCCGACCCCGCCCGCGACTTCGAGAACCAGAAGGCCTTCACGCCCTGGACCTCGGCGTGGAACGTCACCGGTCTCCCGGCGATCTCGCTGCCCCTCCACTGGACCCAGGGCCCCACCCCGCTCCCGGTCGGTGTGATGCTGGCCGGGCGGCAGGCCGGCGAGGCGGGCCTGCTCGCCCTCGCAGCCCAGGTCGAGGCCGCCGCCCCCTGGCACGACAGGAGACCACCCGGATGGTGACCCCGACCGCCCACCTGACCGCCGACGACCTCAGGCAGGTCCGCGACCTGATGGACACCGCCTTCGACGACTTCACCGACCACGACTGGTCCCACGCCCTCGGCGGCCTGCACGTCCTGGTCCGCGACGAGGGCGACCAGGTCGTCGCCCACGGGGCCCTGGTGCAACGACGGCTGCTGGTCGACGGCCGGTCGTTGAGCTCCGGCTACGTCGAGGCCGTCGCCGTGCACCCGGCCCACTGCCGCCAGGGCTTCGGCTCGCGCGTCATGGCCGACCTCGAGACCCTCGCCCCGGGCTACGACCTGCTGGCCCTCAGCTCGTCGACCGCCGGCGTCCCGTTCTACGAGGCCCGCGGCTGGGAGCTCTGGCGCGGCCCGTCAGCCGTCGTCTCGCCCGAGGGGCTGCAGCCCACGCCCGAGGAGGACGGCGCCATCTACGTCCTCGGCGGCACCGGCCTCGACCTCGACGCCCCGATCGCGTGTGACTGGCGCGACGGCGACGTCTGGTGACGCCAGGTCAGTCGAGGCCCCACGCCGCCCGGAACTCGTCGGGCGCCATGGTGTCGAGCTGGTCGCGCACGACCCCGAGCAGCGTCGCCGCGGCCTCGGCCCCACCGGTCGGCACGCGCAGCTCGGCCACGTCGTCGCTGCGCCGGCGCACGACGACGACACCCTCGCCGGTCAGCTCGAACCGGCCGCCCGTCGTCGCGCACCAGAGGTCGAGCGCACCGGCCACGACCCGGCCCCACCGCGCACGGCGCTTGGGCTCGAGACCCAGCGAGTAGACCTCGCTCGCGGTCATCGGCTCCAGGGTGGCGGTCACACCTCGAGTCTAGGTCGAGGCACCAGGCCTTGCTCCTCACGTGACGTGAGGTCCTAGCGTCGCCCCATGGACCTCACGATCGGCGCCGTCGCGCGGCGGACCGGCCTCACCGAGCGCACCCTGCGCTACTACGAGGAGCTCGGCCTGCTCGACCCGGCGCGCGACGCCGCCGGCCGGCGCCTCTACGACGGCCACACGCTCGACCGCCTCTACCGGATCCGCCTGCTCCGCGAGCTCGGCACCCCGGTCGCCGACGTCGACCCCGACGCCTCCGACCTGGCCGCCCTCACCCGCCGTCACCTCGCCGACCTCGACACCCGTCTCGGCGAGCTCGTCCGTCAGCGGGAGCGCGTCCGCGCCGTCGAGGACCGGCTGCTCGGCGGCACCCCTCCCGGCGACGAGGCGCTGCTCGACCTGCTCTCCGGCCTGGCCGGCGACGAGCTGGCGCCGACCCGCCGCATCGCGCTGCTCGTCTGTCGCGACGTCGCCGCCGCGCACGCCTGGCTGGTCGAGGTGTTCGGGTTCGGCGCCGGCCCGCTGACCTACGCCGACGACTGCGGCGGGGCCGTCCACGGCGAGCTCCACGTGGGCGACGGCGTGGTCTGGCTGCACCGCGAGACCCCCGAGCACCGGCTGCTCTCGCCGCTGGCGACCGACGGCAACCTCACCGCGTCGTTCGCGGTCCTCGTCGACGACGTTGACGCCCACCACGAGCGCGTCGCCGCGGCCGGCACCGTCATCGACTACCCGCCGGTCGACCAGCCCTACGGCGTGCGGGAGTACAGCGCCCGCGACCCCGAGGGCCACCTCTGGTCCTTCCACACCCCGATCCCCGACCCCCAGGAGCAGTGATGTCCGAGCTGACCCCCTACCTCTGCGTGGCCGACGCCCGTGCCGCCATCGACTGGTACGTCGCCGCGCTCGGCGCCGAGGTGACCTACGACCCGGTCCTCATGGACGACGGGCGAGTCGGGCACGTCGAGCTCGCCGTCGGCGGCGCCCGCTGGATGATGTCGGACGAGTTCGACTCGGCCGGGGTCGCGGCGCCCGCCCCCGACCGCGGCGCGTGCGTCACCCTGCACCTCGCCGTCGACGACGTCGACGCGCTGGCCGCCCGGGTCGTCGCCGCCGGGGTGCCGATGGCGCGGGGTCCCGAGGACAGCCCGCCCGCCGGACGGGTGGCGGTCTTCACCGACCCGTTCGGGCACCGGTGGTTCCTCAACACGCCGGCGTGACCACCCGGTGGTCGGGCGGGTATGTCGGCTGCGGGGGCTTCGAGGCTCGTCGCCGGGGCTCCTCGCACCTCAGCCACCGTGTCGTCGTCGGGTGCGAGGCGCCGGGGGCTCCTCGCACCTCAGCCACCGTGTCGTCGTGGTGCGAGGAGCGCGTCGTCCGAAACGTGGCGGTGACGCACCGGGGCTAGCGTCAGCAGCGTGACGACCTACCACCAGACCGTGGCCGGGACGACGTACGCGTTCCGCGACCTGGTCGACCTGCTGGCCAAGGCCACGCCGCTGCGCAGCGGCGACGAGCTGGCCGGGTGCGCGGCGGAGACCGACCGGGAGCGGGCGGCCGCGCAGTGGGCGCTGGCCGACGTCGAGCTCCGCACGATCCTCGAGACGCCGGTCGTCCCCTACGAGAGCGACGAGGTCACCCGGCTGATCGTCGACAGCCACGACGCCGAGGCGTTCGCGCCGGTCGCGCACCTGACGGTGGGCGGGCTGCGCGACCACCTGCTCGCGGTGACGGCGACGCCCGACGCGACGAGCACCCTCGCGGCGCTCGCGCCCGGACTCACCCCCGAGATGGCGGCGGCGGTGAGCAAGCTGATGCGCAACGCCGACCTGATCTCGGTCGCCCGCGCCTGCGAGGTGGTCACCGCGTTCCGGAGCACGGTCGGGCGTCGCGGCACGCTCGCCACCCGCCTGCAGCCCAACCACCCGACCGACGACCCCCGCGGGATCGCCGCCGGCACCCTCGACGGCCTGCTGCTCGGCTGCGGTGACGCCGTCATCGGCATCAACCCCGCCACCGACTCGCCGCGGGCCGCCGCTGACCTGCTCCGGTTGCTCGACGACGTCCGCCAGCGCTACGAGATCCCCACCCAGTCCTGCGTCCTCGCCCACGTGACGACGACGATCGACCTGATGGAGCAGGGCTCCCCGGTCGACCTGGTCTTCCAGTCGATCGCGGGCACCGAGGCCGCCAACGCCGGCTTCGGCGTCGACCTCGCGACCCTCGCCACGGCCCGCGACGCCGCCCGCGGCCTCGGCCGGGGCACGGTGGGCGACAACGTCATGTACTTCGAGACCGGTCAGGGCTCGGCGCTCTCCGCCGACGCCCACCTCGGCACCGGCGGCCACCCGGTCGACCAGCAGACCCTCGAGGCCCGGGCGTACGGCGTCGCGCGGGCCTTCGACCCGCTGCTGGTCAACACGGTGGTCGGCTTCATCGGCCCGGAGTACCTCTACGACGGCAAGCAGATCGTCCGCGCCGGCCTCGAGGACCACTTCTGCGGCAAGGTGCTCGGTGTCCCGATGGGCGTCGACGTCTGCTACACCAACCACGCCGAGGCGGACGCCGACGACATGGACACCCTGCTGACGCTGCTCGCGGCCGCCGGGGTCGGGTTCGTCATCACGGTGCCGGGCGCCGACGACGTGATGCTCGGCTACCAGAGCCTCTCGTTCCACGACGTGCTCGCGGTGCGGCACACGCTCGGGCTGCGGCCCGCGCCCGAGTTCGAGGCCTGGTTGAGCGGGATCGGCCTCCTCGACGACGCCGGTCGCGTGCCGGCCGTCGACGTCGGCGCGACCTTGCTCAAGGAGCTGGTCCGGTGAGCACGCCCGACTTCTGGTCCCCGCTGCGCGCGACCACGCAGGCCCGGATCGGCCTCGGTCGCGCGGGCGACGCGCTGCCGACCCGCGACGTCCTCGAGCTGCGCTCCGCCCACGCCGAGGCGCGCGACGCCGTCCACCTGCCCCACGACGCCGAGCGGCTGGAGTCCGGGCTCGCCGCGCTCGGCCTCGAGGTCCACCGGGTGCGGAGCCGGGCCGAGGACCGGGCGACCTACCTGCGTCGGCCCGACCTGGGCCGCAGCCCCGAGACCCTCGACCACCTCCCGTCCGCCGCCCCCGGCACCCACGACGTCGGGCTGCTGCTCGCCGACGGGCTCTCGGCCCGTGCGCTCGACGACCACGC
Organism: Nocardioides sp.; assembly: GCF_030655615.1. Taxonomy (GTDB): domain Bacteria; phylum Actinomycetota; class Actinomycetes; order Propionibacteriales; family Nocardioidaceae; genus Nocardioides. The sequence goes on along the minus strand of NZ_JAURVJ010000027.1, from coordinate 22,222 downwards.
CCTGCCGCTGGTCGAGGCGCTGCTGCCGCGGCTCGGCGAGGCGGGCCTGGGCCTGGCGCCGGTCGTGCTCGCCGAGCAGGCCCGCGTCGGCCTCGGTGACCACGTCGGCCGGCACCTCGGCGTCGCGACCCTGGTCGTGGTCATCGGCGAGCGGCCCGGACTCTCGGTCGCCTCCAGCCTGGGGCTCTACCTCACCCACGACCCCCGGCCGGGACGGCGCGACTCCGAGCGCAACTGCATCTCCAACGTCCACCCGCCCGACGGCCTGGGCTACGACGACGCCGCCGACGTCCTGCTGCGGCTCGTCACCGGCGCGCGCGAGCTGGGGGAGTCCGGCGTCCGGCTGAAAGACGCCGGCGCGGCGGCTGTTCACCGAAGCGAAACGCCGGGGATCGACTGACGCGTCGTCAGGGTCCCTAGCGTCCGGGGCATGACGAGCACGAGCGACCGCCCGGCCCCCGCGACGGGCACGGGCACCACCCCCGCACGCAAGCCGGGGGCGACGTACAGCAAGGCCGAGGACGGCTACTTCGACAAGCGCCAGCTGCGCCGCACCACGGGCTTCTGGGGCCTGTGGGGCATCGGCGTCGCCGCGGTCATCTCCGGCGACTTCTCCGGCTGGAGCTATGGCCTGGGCGAGGGCGGCTGGGGCGGGCTGCTGATCGGCTTCGGGCTGATCGTGGTCATGTACTTCGGCATGCTGTTCTCGATCGGCGAGATGTCGGCGGCCATGCCGCACACCGGCGGTGCCTACTCGTTCGCGCGCGCCGCGATGGGCCCGTGGGGCGGGTTCGTCACCGGGCTCGCCGAGACGATCGAGTACGTCTTCACGACCGGCGTCGTCGTGCTCTTCTCCGCCGGCTACGCCAACGCCGTGACCGACGAGCTGTTCGGGCTCGACCTCTCCGACCACATGTGGGTCTGGTGGCTGGCGTTGTACGCCGTCTTCGTCGCCCTCAACAGCCTCGGCGGTGAGGCGCCGTTCAAGATCGCCATCGCCGTCGCGATCATCTCGATCGCCATCCTGGCGCTCTTCGCCGTGCTGGCCCTCGCCAACGGTGCGGTCGACCTGGGCAGCCTGTTCGACATCGAGCCCGAGGCCGGCGGCTCCGACTTCCTCCCGTTCGGCTGGGAGGGCGTGCTCTACGCCCTGCCATTCGCCATGTGGTTCTTCCTCGGCATCGAGGAGCTGCCCCTGGCCGCCGAGGAGGCGCACGACCCCGAGCGCGACATCCCCAAGGCCGGGTTCTGGGGCCTCGTCACGCTGGTCGCCTGTGGTGCCGTCGTCTTCGTGCTCAACCCGGCGGTGACCGGCTCGGCCCTGATCGGCCTGGAGTCGCCCGGCGCTGCCGACGAGCCGCTGCTGGCGGGCTTCCGGGCGTTCCTCTCCGACGACTGGGCGGCGGTGCTCTCGCTCTTCGCGCTGATCGGGCTGCTCGCCTCGCTGCAGGGGATCATGTTCGCCTACGGCCGCAACATGTACTCGCTCTCGCGTGCCGGCTACTACCCCCGCTTCCTCTCGCTCACCGGCGCCCGCCAGACGCCGTGGGTGGCCCTGGTCGCCGGTGCGGTGATCGGGTTCGTCGCCCTGGTCGTGGTCGACGTCGTGGGCGACAGCGCCCAGGCCATCGTGCTCAACATCGCCGTGTGGGGCGCGGTGCTGGCCTACATGTTGCAGATGGCGTCCTACGTCATCCTCAAGAGCAGGTACCCCGCCGCCAAGCGCCCCTACCTCTCACCGGTGGGCGTGCCGGGCGCGGTCGTCGCGGGCCTCATCGCGGCGCTGACCTTCGTCGGGGTGCTGCTCAACCCGGCCTACCGCGACGCCGTCATCGCGATCGCGATCATCTACGCCGTCGGGCTGCTGCTCTTCGCCTTCTACATCCGGCACCGCCTCGTGCTCTCGCCGGAGGAGGAGTACGCCATGAGCGGCGGGCTCGACTCGACGCCGCACGCCGACCCGGCCGACGGCTAGGCGAACCAGCCGGTCGCTGCCGCCGCGAACTCCGCGGGGGGCAGCGACCCGGCCCCGGCGGGCACGACGCCGAGCAGGGGCAGGCCGGTCACCCGCGGCAGGTCCTCGCGGTTGCAGGTCTCGGCGAGCCCGGGCTCGGTCGGCCACGAGCCGATGACGACCCCGGAAGGCTCGAGCCCGCGGGCCCGTAGCGCACCGACGGTGAGCTCGGCGACGTTGAGCGTGCCGAGGGCCGCCGCGCACACGACGACCACCTCGACGTCGTGGGTGGTCGCGAGCTCGGTGGCCAGGTCGAGGAGGGTGCCGCCGTGGCTGTCGAGGCGCACCAGCAGACCACCGGCACCCTCCACCACCACGACGTCGTACGACGCCGCGACCGCGCGCACGTGGGCCGCGTGCTCGGCGACGGTCGGGAGCACGACCCCCGCTCGCCGGGCCGCGGTCTCGGGGGCCAGCGGCTCGTCGAGCACCGTCCAGGTCTCGACGTCGACGCCGGTCAGCCGGGCGACCACGTCGGCGTCCCCCGGGTCGCTGCCGGAGACGCCGGTCTGAGCGGGCTTCACGACGAGCACACGCCCGTCGACCGTGGCAGCGATCGCCGCGGTCACGATCGTCTTGCCGACGTCGGTGTTGGTCCCCGTCACCACGACGACACGAGTCACGGAGCGTGCTCCTTGACGACCGCGACGAGCACGTCGACCGCGCGGTCCCAGTCGTGCTCGGAGAGCCCCGCGTTGACGGTGACCCGGAGCCGCGAGATGCCGTCGGGCACCGACGGTGGCCGGAAGCACCCGACCCGTACGCCCTGCGCGAGCGCGGCGGCCTGCGCCGTGACCGCCACGGAAGGCGTCGGCATGGGGACCGAGAGCACCGCTCCGACGCTCGGGTCGACACCGAGTGCAGCGGCTAGGTCGCAGATCCGCCGCTGGACGCGCTCGGTGAGCTCGGGGGAGTCGCGGAGCACCCGCAGCGCGGCCAGGGCCGCGCCCGCGGCTGCCGGCGCCAGCCCGGTGTCGAAGATGAACGGTCGCGCACGGTTGACCAGGTGGTCGATCACGCTCTGCGAGCCCAGCACCGCACCGCCCTGGGAGCCGAGCGACTTGGACAACGTCGCCGTCACCACCACGTGGGGGAGTCCCGCGAGACCGGACAGGGCGACCAGTCCGGGGCCGTGCACGCCCACCCCGTGCGCCTCGTCGACCACGAGGAGAGCGCCGCTCTCCTCACACGCCTCGGCGAGGGGGACCAAGGAGGCTGCGTCGCCGAGCACGGAGTAGACCGACTCGACCAGCACCATCGCCCGCCGGTCGCCAGCGGTGGCGAGCGTCCGGCGTACGGCCTCGACGTCGTCGTGCGGAACCACCGTGACGTCCGCGCGCGCGAGTCGGACCGCGTCGATGAGCGAGGCGTGCACGTGGGCGTCGGAGACGACGAGGGTGTCGCGGTCGGCCAGCGCGGAGACGATGCCGAGGTTGGCGTGGTAGCCGGTCGAGAAGACGAGCGCCGCGGGCTGCCCGAGGTAGTCGGCGAGCTCGCGCTCGAGGTCGGCGTGCAGGCCGAGCGACCCGGTGACCAGGCGCGAGGCGCCGGCGCCGCCACCCCACCGCTGGGCGGCCTCGACGGCCCCGGCGACGACCCGGGGGTCGCGGGCCAGGCCGAGGTAGTCGTTGCCGGCCAGGTCGATGGTCGGGTCGTCCGCCCCACGGGGACGCAGGACCCGCACCAGTGCGGACGACTCGCGCGTCGCCGCCTGCTCGGCGAGCCACTCCGGCCAGCCCATCAGGCGACCTCGGCGGCGCGGACGACCGCGCGGCAGATCTGGTCGACGTCGGCGTCGGCCGCGACGTAGGGCGGCATCGTGTAGATCAGGTCGCGGAAGGGGCGCAGCCAGACGCCCTCTTCGGCGGCGGCCGCAGTCGCCTTCGCCACGTCGACCGGGTGGTCGAGCTGGACGACGCCGACGGCCCCGAGGGTCCGGGTGCCCGGCAGCCCGGCCAGCCCCGCGACCAGCCGCGCGTTGACACGGCCGACCTGGGCGGCCCAGTCGTCGGCGACGAGGAGGTCGAGCGAGGCAAGCGCCACCGTGCATGCGAGGGCGTTGCCCATGAAGGTCGGGCCGTGCATCAGCACGCCCGAGTCGGAGGCGGAGATGCCGCGCGCGACCTCGTCGGTGCACAGCGCCGCCGCCAGGGTGAGGTAGCCGCCCGACAGGGCCTTGCCGACGCACATGACGTCGGGCACGACGCCGGCGTGGTCGGCGCCCCAGAGCTCGCCCGTGCGGCCGAAGCCCGTGGCGATCTCGTCGAGCACCAGCAGGAAGCCGTGCTCGTCGGCCACCTCGCGCATGACCCGCAGGCACGCGGGGTCGTAGACCCACATGCCGCCGGCGCCCTGCAGCACCGGCTCGACGATGACCGCGGCGACCTCGTCGCGGTGCCGGGCGGCGAGCTCGCGGAACGCAGCCGTCCAGCCCTCGACGTCACCGCCGAGGGCGGGCGGGCGCGGCGCGAACACCTGCTCCGGCAGCACCCCGGCCCACATCGCGTGCATCCCGCCGTCGGGGTCGCAGACGCTCATCGCGCCGAACGTGTCGCCGTGGTAGCCGCCGCGCACCGTCAGCATCCGGGTGCGCTCCGGCCGGCCGCGTCCACGCTGCCACTGCCAGGCCATCTTGAGCGCGACCTCCACCGAGACCGAGCCGGAGTCGGCGAGGAACACCCGCTCGAGACCGGTCGGCGCCAGGCCCACCAGCCGCTCGGCCAGGCGCACCGCCGGGGCGTTGGTCAGGCCGCCGAACATCACGTGGGCCAGGTCGACCGACCGGACCGCGTCGTCGAGCTCGGGCCGGCCGTAGCCGTGGACCGCCGCCCACCACGACGACATCCCGTCGACGAGCTCGGTGCCGTCGTCGAGACGCAGCCGTACGCCGCTCGCACCGGTCACCATCCGGACCGGCGTCGGGTCGGTCATCGACGTGTAGGGGTGCCAGACGTGCTCGCGGTCGAAGGCGAGCAGGCGGTCGGCGGGGGAGGCAACCACGGTCAGGCGGGGCCCAGGTCAGGCATTGGGGGCGACCGTCGTGCCGGCGCCACGACGCCGCTTGGCCGGGTCGCGCTCGGCCGGGGCGTCGATCGCCTCGGGCGCGGCACCCAGCACGACGAAGCCGTTGTCGCGGATGAGCTCGAGGTCGGCCTCGGCGGCCTGGCCCTCGGAGGTCAGGTAGTCGCCCAGGAAGAGCGAGTTGGCCACGTGGAGCGCCAGGCCCTGCAGGGAGCGCAGGTGCATCTCGCGGCCGCCGGCGATGCGCACCTCGCGGTCGGGGCAGACGAACCGCGCCATCGCCAGGATCTTGACGCAGCGGGTGGGGTCGAGCTCCCAGGTGTTCTCGTAGGGGGTGCCGTCGAAGGGCATCAGGAAGTTGACCGGGATCGAGTCGGACTCGAGCTCGCGCAGCGCGAAGAGCGCCTCGACGAGCTGCTCGTCGGTCTCGCCGAGCCCGGCGATCAGGCCGCTGCACGGCGACATGCCGGCCTGCTTGACCTTGCCGACGGTGTCGACGCGGTCGGCGTAGGTGTGGGTCTGCACGATCGTCTCGTGGTGGGACTCGGCGGTGTTGATGTTGTGGTTGTAGGCGTCGACGCCGGCGTCACGGAGCCGCTCGGCCTGGCCGTCCTTGAGCAGCCCCAGGCACGCGCACACCTCGACGTCGGGGTGCTCGGACTTGATCGCGCCGACCATGTCGGTGACCCGGTCGATGTCCTTATTGGTCGGGCCGCGGCCCGAGGAGACCATGCAGACGCGGGTGGCGCCGCCCTTGAGGCCGGCCGCGGCGGCCTCGAGGGCCTCGTCGGTCTGCAGCCACTTGTACTTGAGGATGTCGGCCTGGGAGCCCAGCGACTGCGAGCAGTAGTTGCAGTTCTCGGCGCACAGGCCCGACTTGAGGTTGACCAGGTAGTTGACCTTGACCGTGTTGCCGAAGAAGTGGCGTCGCAGCCGTCCGGCGGCCGCGACGACGTCGAGCAGCTCGTCGTCGTGGGCGCGCAGCACCGCGAGTGCGTCGTCCTCGGTGGCCGGCTTCCCGTCGAGGATCGAGCTGGCCAGCTGGTCGAAGGACGTCGTGGTCATGGCCCTCAGTATGCCGAGCCGCCGCGTCCGGCCGGTCACGGGTCCACGGGTCGGGTGCCCTCGGCAGAGGGGGCCACGTGGCCCCCTCTCCCGAGCGCGCTCACCCCGCCTCGACGTCGACGACGGCGCCCGTCTGCTCCGCCAGCGCGACCGCGCCGGCCAGGTCGATCCGGGCTCCGCGCAGGACGGCCCCGGTCAGGTCGGCGCCACCCAGCACGGCTCCGCGCAGGTCGGCGTCGGTGAGGTCGGCCTCGCGCAGCACGGCGCCGTCGAGCCGGGCGCCACGGAGCACGGTCCCGGTCAGCCTGGCCAGGGACAGGTCGGCCTCGCGCAGGTCGCAGCCGGCGAGGTCGAGGCGACCCAGGTCCGCGCCGCGTGCGGTGACGCCGCGCCACACGCCGTCGACGACCTTCATGGGGCGTGTCGTGCAGCGGGTGAAGACCGAGCCGGTCAGCTTGCAGCCCTCGAAGGTCGCGTCGAAGAAGTTGACGCCGTCGAAGGTGCAGGCGACGAACGCCGAGTGGACGTGGGTCGAGGCGTTGAAGCGGCACGCCCGGAACACGCACCCCTCGAACGTCGCCCCGCGGGTCGTGACCTCGGTGAGGTCGACGTCGACGAACGTCACGCCGACGTGGCGCACGTCGCCGAGATCGTCGCCGTACCAGTCGTCGCCGGAGAAGCGCGTGACCTCAGACGTCATCGAGGTGCACCGTCCCGCCTGAGCGCCAGTAGACGCTGTCCTCGCGGGTGAGGAACTGCTCCTCGACCAGGTAGCGCCGCAGGGCGGCGTGGTCGTCGTGGAAGCGGGTGAGGATCGCGACCACCTCGGCCTCGGGGTAGGTGCGGCCGAGCTCGAACTCCTGGACGAGCCGGTCGAGGACGACGAGCTGCTTGGCCCGCTTGCGCGGGATGCGCGTCAGCCGCCCGTCGGGCCCGAAGAACCGGCTCTCGATCGTCGTCCCGTCGTCCATGCCTCAACGGTAGGCGGCGATGGGGTTGGTGAGCACCCCCGCACACATCAGCGACTCGGCCTGGTCGGCCAGGTCGACCATCTGCAGCGTGTTGCGCAGCTGGAGCCGGTTGAGGCACGAGTGGTCGAACACCGCCCGGAACAGGTCGTACGACGCCGCTGCCGCGGCCAGGTGGGGGTGCTCGTCGGCGTGCCGTCCGACGCAGTCGGCGACCTCGGCCCAGAAGGCGTCGGCGGGCAGCAGGCCGTCGACGTGCAGGATCGCCGCGAGGTGGCGCAGCACGCCGTCGAACACGTCGGTGTGGAGCGCGAGGGCCTTGACCCCGTCGCTCACCTTGATCCGCACCCGTTCGACGTCGGGCGGCAGCGGCTGGTCGCCCATCACGGCGACCTCCTCGCCGATGTCCTTCATGAACGCGCGCACGGGCACGTGGTCGCGCAGCACGAGCACGAGGTTCTCGCCGTGCGGCATGAACGCGAGGTCGTGGGCGAGCAGGCAGTGGACGAGCGGACGCACGTAGGCGTGCAGGTAGGAGGCCAGCCACGACCGCGGGTCGAGCCCCGACGCCTCGATCAGGGCGCCGGCGAACGACCGCCCGGCGGCGTCGCGGTGCAGCAGCGAGGCCATCGTCGCGACCGTCTCGCCGGTGCCGAGCCGCGCGACCGGGCTCTCCCGCCATAGGGCGGCCAGCATCTTCTGCTGCGGCGAGCGGATGCCGTGGGTCTCGGCCAGCGTGTGGAACACGTCGCCGGTGTAGCCGATCGCAGCCCGCTCGCGCAGCACGGCGAACCCGCAGCCGGCCAGCGTCGGGTCGCCGGCCACGACGCGGTGGACGTAGTCGTTGATCGCCGGCGTCGGACCCATGTAGGCGGGGGAGAGGCCACGCAGGAAGCCCATGTTCTGGATCGCGAGCGCGGTCTTGACGTAGTGCCGCTCCGGCGCCGAGACGTTGAAGAACGTCCGGATCGACTGCTGCGCCTGGTAGTCGTCGGGCCCCTCGCCCAGCGGGACCAGGTCCCGCCGCGCGAGGTCGGGGGCGAACGTGATCGCGACCTTGTCGGTCCACTGCCACGGGTGCAGCGGCATCAGCCGGTACGTCGCCGGGTCGAGGCCCAGACCACGCAGGCGCTCGTCGAAGCCCGCCCGGACGGCGACGTCGAGCTCGCCGTCGTAGAGCTCGTCCTCGGTGAGGCCGTCGCCGAGCGAGAGCCGGCTGAGCGACCGGCGTACGGCGATCCAGACGAGCCGCACCGGTGACCGGGTCTCCGGGGCGTAGGCGAGGTAGTCGTCGAGGCCGTAGCCGATCCGGCCGTTGTTGGCGACGAACGCCGGGTGTCCCTCGGTCATCGCGGCCTCCACCTCCTGGTAGTCGGCGTCGACGAGGTCGACGGCGGTCGGCTGGTCGGCCGCCCGCTTCCAGGCGGACGAGGCGATCGTCGCGGCCAGCTCCTCGAGGTAGACCGGTAGCAGCGCGTCCGGGATGCCGAGCAGCGGGGCGAAGTCGACGACGAACGCCTGGACGTCGAGCTCGGCCGGCAGCCCGTCGACGGTGCGTGCGACGGTGCTCGCGTCGACGGCCCAGTGGTCGAGGGGCAGCCGCTCGGCGGCGAACGACCAGCGGGTGCGCCCGTCGGGGGCGTCGAGGATCCATCCGGGCTCGGGGGCCAGGAGGCGCTCGTGGGCGAGCTCGCTGATCGCCTTGGCCACGAGGTGTCGCTGCGCGGCGGCGAGCGTCTCGGGCGTCAGGTGCGCGGTGTCGACGAACGTCATCGGTGGGCCTTCCAGTCGGCTCGGGTGCAGAACGACAGCGCCGCCTGCTTGCCGGGCAGGTCGAGGACGCGTTCGACCACGAATCCGGCTTCCTCGTTGAGGACCGCGATGCGCTCGTTGCGCACGTCGGGCTCGACGACGACCCGCTCGACCGCGGCGTCGGCGAAGCAGTGCGCCATCACCGCGCCGAAGACGCCGCGGGTGAAGCCGCGGCGCGGGCTGTCGGTCGGGGCCACCAGCACGTGCATGCCGAGGTCGCCCGGCCGCAGCTCGGGCAGGTCGGCCAGGCCGACCTCCGGGGCCAGCACCGGGTCGTAGGTCTCGGCGAGGAACGCCGGCTCGCCGTCGACACGACCCAGCCAGGCGTCGTGGTGCGGGTGCTCCTCGACGAGCCGGTAGTCGGCGACGACCTCGGCGGGCGTGGCGTCCTGCATCATCCAGAACGCCGAGCGCGGATGGGTGACCCACCGGTGCAGACGGCAGCCGTGCTCGTCGACGTCGAGCGGCTCGAGGGTGATCACTGCGCCACCCTGAGGTGGTCGGGGACGCCGAAGCTCTGCACGGCGATCCGCTTCTCGACGGGATAGACCTCGCGGCCGGTGAGCGCCGCGATGATCACCGAGTTGCGGAACGCGCCCATCCCGAGGTCGGGGGCGACGAAGCCGTGGGTGTGCTCCTCGGCGTTCTGCACGAACACCTCCTGGCCGCTGTGGTCGACGGCGTAGGACGGGGACGCGAGGAACCGGCCGGTCCCGTCGAGCTCCAGCCGGTCACGGATCCCGTCGAGGAGGTCGGGGACCTGCGAGGCGTAGCCGGTCGCGAGCACGAGCCCCTCGGTGGTCAGCGCGAACGCCTCGTCCGTCTCGGTGTGGTGCAGGTCGAGCGCGACCCCGTCGTCGGTCCGGCGCCCGCCGACCACCTCGGTGTTGGAGACCAACGTCGTGCGCGGCCCGTGCCCCGAGACCCGCAACCGGTAGTGCAGGTCGAAGATCGCGTCGACCAGGTCACCGCTGATCCCCTTGTAGAGAGAGCGCTGCTCGCGCAGGAGATCGCTGCGCACACCGGAGGGCAGGCGCTGGAAGTAGGAGGTGTACTCCGGCGACGTCATCTCCAGCGTCAGCTTGGTGTACTCCATCGGGAAGAACCGCGGGCTCCGCGTCAGCCAGGTCAGCGTGTAGTCGTGGTCCGGGCTCTCCGCCAGCAGGTCGTGATAGACCTCCGCCGCGCTCTGCCCGCTGCCGACCACCGTGATCGACCCGAGCTCCTGCAGCGCCGCCTTGGCGCCGAGGTAGCCGGAGCTGTGCGTGACGAGACCGCCGTCCGGTGGCTCGGACACCAACCCGGCCAGCACCTCGGGCACCCGCGGCTGCGTGCCGACGCCGAGCACCACGCGCCGCCCGCGGAAGGTCTCGCCGCTGCCCGTCGTGACGACGTACGCCGTCCCGTCGTGCTCGACCGAGGTCACCGCCCGCCCGAACCGCACCGACCCGACCCGCTCGGCCGCCCAGCGGCAGTAGTCGTCGTACTCGCGGCGCAGCGGGTAGAAGGACTCGCGGATGTAGAACGGGTAGAGGTTGCCGGTCTCCTTGAGATAGCTGAGGAACGACCAGCGTGACGTCGGGTCGGCCATCGTGACCAGGTCGGCGAGGAACGGCACCTGCAGCGTCGCGTCGTCGAGCATCATCCCGGGGTGCCAGGCGAGCTCGTCGCGGGCCTCGAGGAAGACGCAGTCGAGGTCCTCGACCGGGTTGGCCAGGCAGGCGAGGCCGAGGTTGAAGGGTCCGACGCCGATCCCGACGACGTCGTGCAGCCGGGACATCAGGCCACCTCGGCCGCGAGCAGGCTGTCGCCGATCGCAACGACCTCGTCGACGATCCCGATGATGTCGGCGGCGGTGGCCATCGGGTTGAGGAGCGTCAGCTTGAGCCAGGCGTGGCCGTCGACCTTGGTGGCGGCGACCATGGCGGCCCCGCGGGCGTAGAGCGTGGCGCGGACCAGCGGCGCCAGGCGGTCGGCCACGGCGACGGGCACGCCGGGCGGACGGTAGCGGAACACCACCGTGCTCAGCTGGGGCTCGGCGGCGAGCTCGACGGCGGGACGGTCCCGCACCAGGGCCCCGACCTCGGTGGCCAGCTCGACCACGTCATCGACGTAGCCGCCGATGACGTCGGGTCCCATGATCCGCAGGGTCAGCCAGAGCTTGAGCGCGTCGAAGCGGCGCGTGGTCTGGATGCTCTTGTCGACCTGGTTGGGGTCGGCGGCGTCGTGGGGGTTGAGGTAGTCGGCGTGCCAGGTGACGTGCCCGAGGTGGGCGCCGTCGGCGACGAGCAGGGCGCTCGAGCTGACGGGCTGGAACCACGTCTTGTGGAAGTCGACCGTCACCGAGTCCGCGTGCTCGATGCCGGCGAGCCAGTCGCGTCGGGTGGGGGAGGCGAGCAGGCCCCCGCCGTAGGCCGCGTCGACGTGGAACCACGCGCCGCGCGCCCGGGCCAGCGCGGCCACCTCGACCAGCGGGTCGATGGCACCGAAGTCGGTGGTGCCGGCGGTCGCGACGACCGCCATCGCGTGGTGGCCCTGGGCGTCGAGCGCCGCGAGGGCGGCGCCCAGCGCGGTCACGTCCATCCGGCGCCGGTCGTCGACCGGCACCGCGATGACGGCGGTGTCGCCGAGCCCGAGCAGGCGCGCTGCCTTCTGCACGCTGAAGTGCCCGTCGGCCGACGCGACCACGCGCAGCGTGGACGCCGCTGCTCCGTTCGCGAGGGCGTGGTCGCGGGCGAGCAGCAGGGCCTGGAGGTTGGACTGCGTGCCCCCGCTGGTGAAGATGCCGTCGGCGTCGGCGCCGAACCCGATGCGCGCGGTGGTCCAGTCGACGAGGTGCCGCTCGATGAAGGTGCCGCCGACGCTCTGGTCGAAGGTGTCGAGGCTGGAGTTCACGCCACTGACGAACACCTCCGCCAGCAGGGCCGGGATGACGACCGGGCAGTTGAGGTGGGCGGCGTACGTCGGCTCGTGGAACCACACCGCGTCGTCGAGGTAGAGGCGGCTCATCTCCTCGAGCGTCGCGTCGACGTCGTGGAGCGGACGGTCGAGGTCGACGTCGGCGACCGGCTTGGCGGCCTGCTCGGGGGCGACGCCGCTCGCGGGGCGTCGTTCCACGCGCCCGAGGGCCTCGGCGAGGTGGTCGACGCCGCGACGCATGGTGTCGACGTAGGACGCCGCGTGGTGCGGGTGGAAGAGGTGGGAGAGCGGGTGGGGAGTCGACCGGGGAGCAGCCACCGTGGATCCTTCCGAGAGAAAGTTAGGTGAGCCTCACCTTAGGCGTACCCCCCGAGGGGCTCGCAAGGCGCCGTGGTGCGACCCCGGTCACAGCCCAGGACCGAGCCCGGCATCGGTGAAACCTGCCGCCACAGGGGTGGTGCTCACGTATTAAGTCCATAAAGTCAGTCGAGAAACAGACCACGACCCGTTCCACCCCGAGGAGACCCCGCGTGAGCATCGACACCAGCGCCCCGACCCGCACGAGCGCCCGCACCACCAGCCCGGTCCGGCCCGGCTCGCCCGAGCTGCGTGCCCTGCTCGACCGCATCTCGGTCGACGCCGACCTGCGCGACCGCGACCGGGTCGCACCGTTCGAGCAGATCACCTGGGCGAAGGAGGCCGGTCTCGGGCGGCTCCGGGTCCCCGTGGAGGACGGCGGCGCCGGCGCGAGCGTCCGCGACTTCTTCCGCACGCTCATCGAGCTGGCGGAGGCCGACTCCAACGTCGCCCACATCCTGCGCACCCACTACTGGTTCGTCGAGCAGCAGATCACCTCGCCGGACCCCGAGGCCAAGGCGCGCGGCCTGGCCCTGATCACCGACGACAAGCTCGTCGGCAACGGCTTCAGCGAGCAGAGCGGCAAAGCCGTGGGCCTGTCGTTCGAGACGACCATCGCACCCGACCCCGCCGGCGGCCACCGCCTCAACGGCGAGAAGTTCTACTCCACCGGGACCCTCTACTCCGACTACACCCAGATCTGGGCCGCGGTGCCCGACGGCACCATCGCCGGCGCTGTCATCCCGATCGACCGCGAGGGCGTCACCGTCGAGGACGACTGGGACGGCTTCGGCCAGCGCCTCACCGGCACCGGCACCACCCGCCTCGACGACGTGCACGTCACCGACGAGGAGTTCTTCGACCTCGGCGACCCCGACGAGCTCGACCCGGGCTACAACGGCGCCTTCCTGCAGCTCTACCTCCAGGCCGTCACCGTCGGCATCCTGCGCAGCGTCCGCAACGACGCCGTCGCGCTGGTGCAGCGCCGCTCGCGCAACTTCGGCCACGCCGGTGCAGCCACCGCTGCCGAGGACCGCCAGGTGCTCCAGATCGTCGGAGAGATCTCTGCCGACGCCTTCGCCGCCGAGGCGATCGTGCTCGCCGCGGCCGACAAGATCCAGGACGCCTTCGACTCCGTCGTCGACGGCGCCCCCACCCCGGCCGCCACCGAGGCCGCCCAGCTCGCCGCCGCGCAGGCCAAGGTCGTCATCGACGGCTTCTCCTACGCCACGGCCGCCAAGCTCTTCGACGTCGGCGGCGCCTCCGCCACCCAGAAGGTCCACAACCTCGACCGTCACTGGCGCAACGCGCGTACGGCGTCCACGCACAACCCCTCGTTCCTCAAGGCCTCCGCCATCGGCGACCACGAGGTCAACGGCGCAGGCTTCCCCGGCAACGCCTACTTCTGAGTCCGATTGGTCGCAGCCGGTGGTTGCGCCGACATGTGGTCGGGGCGCCTGTGCCCGGTCGGCGTCTTCTCGTCGACGTCCACCAACCGAAAGGAATCACTGATGTCCTCCGTAGGACTGACCTTCGTCGGCGCGGCGCTGTTCGTGAACGGCTTGCTGTTCCTCGGCAAGGTCGACGCCAAGACCGCCGGCGTGTTCAACCTGTTCGTCGGGGCGCTGCAGACAGCGATCCCCTTCTACCTGATCGCCACCGCGGCCACGACCGACGAGATCCTCGGTGCGGCCGGCATCTTCATGTTCGGCTTCACCTACCTCTACGTCGGCATCAACAACCTCGCCGGCTACGACGGGCCCGGCCTCGGGTGGTACTCGCTGTGGGTGTCGATCATGGCCGTCGGCTTCGGCGTGACCAACGTCGTCCGCTTCGACGACACCACCACCGGTCTCCTGTGGTTCCAGTGGTCGGTGCTGTGGGGCCTGTTCTTCGTGGTCATCGCCCTCGGCAAGGCGCAGTACACCGAGGTGACCGCGTGGCTGACGATCATCCTGTCGTTCACGACCTGCACGATCCCGGGCTTCGTCTACCTGCTCGGTGAGGCCCCGCCGCCCTGGACGATCGGGGTCGCCATCGCCGCGACCGCTGCCGTGCTCGCGCCCCAGGCACTGCGGGCGGTCCGCGCGCCGGCTCCGGCTCCGGCCCCCTCCCGCGTCGTCGCGGGCCCGGTACCCGTCGGCTGAGGCGCCCGACTCAGCCGGCGGTGATCCGCTCGACCTGGGCGTCGGGGAACAGCGCCTTCGGGAAGATGGCCTGGCCGCCGATCCCGTCGGTGCTGAAGAAGACGAACTCGCCCCGCACCCGGGCCCGGCGTACGGCGCCGTAGGGCAGCCAGGTGTCGCCGGCGGGGCCTCGCAGGACGAAGGCGTCGTCTCCGAACCCCGACTCGAGGACGGCGTCGGGGTAGAAGCGGTAGCGGGTCGAGTGGTAGGTCTGCAGGAACCCCACGGTGCTCGCCCAGACCACCGACAGGGCGAGCCCGACCGCGACGAATCCGCACGCCTCGAGCACGGACTCGTCAGCCGGGGTCCAGCCCTCGAAGGTCTGCAGGGCCAGGGCGAACACCACGATCGTCGCGTAGAACACCCGCTGCGCCCGCGACGACAGCAGCGTGAACCGCACCGACGCCCAGGCCAGCCGGCGCCGGCCGTCGGCGGGTACGACGTAGCGTTGGGTGAACGGGATCGGCGGGAAGTCCTCGCGGCCGGTGCCCCCGGGGTCCCCGCCCTCCGCCGTCACGCCGGCACCGGCGCCGGCATGGGCGCCGGCATGGGCACGGCGAGCAGGCGCTCGCACTCCGCGACGAGCCGGGCTCGCAGGGGTGCGCCCCGGTCGGCGAACGCGCGCTGCGCGGCGGCGTAGTCGGCCTTGCCGGCAGCGGTCTCGATCGGCACGGGGTCGAAGCCGAGGTCGGCCAGGTCGTAGGGCGCCGCCCGCATGTCGAGCACGCGGATGTCGCGGGCCAGCTCGAAGCAGTCGGCCACCAGCTCCGACGGGACCATGGGGGAGAGGCGGAAGGCGTGCTTGTAGAGGTCCATCCCGGCGTGGAGGCAGCCCGGCTGCTCGAACTCCGCCCGGTCGTCGCGGCCCGGCGCCAGTGTGTTGAGCGGCCGCGCGGGTGAGGTGAAGAAGCGGTAGGCGTCGAAGTGGGAGCACGCGATCCGGTGGGACTCGACGACCCGGTCGGTGCCGTCGGGGCCGAGCCGCAGCGGCCAGTCGGCGTGCCGGGTCTCGTCCTCGGCGAGGCGGTAGACCATGGCCCACTCGTGCAGCCCGAAGCAGCCGGTGTGCGCCGGGCGCGCGGCCGTGGCGCGGAGCAATCGGCGCAGGGCGGTGAGCAGCGGCTCCTGCGAGGCGACGTGGTCCGCGCTGACCGCGCCGTCGACGTAGCCCTTGAGGCCGGCGTAGTCCGGCGCGTCGGCCAGCCGGACCCCGAAGCCGGGGTGCCAGCGGCGCAGCTGGGCGGGCCGCTGGGAGTAGTAGGTGAAGAGGAAGTCGTGCACCGGGTGCTTCACCTGGGCGCCGCGTCGGGCGAGGTGGGGGGCGACAAGGGCGTCGACGCGCGCCTCGTGAGCGGCGGCTCGTGCCCGCCACGTCGCCTCCTCCACCACGATCACCGGACAAGTCTGACCGACCGGACGACGTGACGCCGAACCGACGCTCGCTAGGGTCGAGTGCGTGCGCATCGCGAGATTCACCACCGGCGAGGAGCCGTCGTACGGCGTCGTGACGGGCGACCTCGACCAGCTCGGCCAACCCGACGAGGACTCGGTGGTCGTGGCCCTGGCCGGCGACCCCCTCTACGTCGGCATCAAGCTGCTCGACCAGGAGCACAAGCTGAGCGACGTCCGGCTGCTGGCGCCGGTGCTGCCGCGCAGCAAGGTGGTGGGGATCGGTCGCAACTACGCCGCCCACGCCGCCGAGCTCGGCAACGACGTCCCGGCCGAGCCGATGATGTTCCTCAAGCCCAACACCAGTGTCGTCGGTCCCGGCGACCCGGTGTTCTACCCGCCGCAGACCCAGGACCTCCACTACGAGGGCGAGCTGGCGGTCGTCATCGGTCGCATCTGCCGCGACGTGCCCCCCGAGCAGGCGACCGACGTGATCCACGGCTACACGATCGCCAACGACGTCACCGCCCGCGACCTGCAGCGCAAGGACGGGCAGTTCACCCGGGCCAAGGGCTTCGACTCGTTCTGCCCGCTCGGCCCCTGGATCGAGACCGACCTCGACCCGCAGACCTTCAAGGACGGCGTCCGGCTCCAGACGTTCCTCAACGGCGACGTCGTCCAGGACGGCTCGACCGCCGACATGATCTTCGACATCCCCGCGCTGGTGGCCTACGTCTCCAGCGTCATGACGCTGCTGCCCGGCGACGTCATCCTGACCGGCACCCCCGAGGGTGTCGGTCCCATGCAGGTCGGTGACGAGGTCGAGATCTCGATCGCCGGCCTCGGCTCCCTCACGAACAGGATCGTCTCTCGATGAGCACCACCCCCGTCCGCGTGCGCATGGCCCCCAGCCCCACCGGATCCCCCCACGTCGGCCTCGTCCGCACGGCGCTCTTCAACTGGGCGTTCGCCCGCCACCACGGCGGCACCTTCGTGCTGCGCATCGAGGACACCGACGTCGCCCGCAACACCCAGGAGTCCTACGACGGCCTGCTCGACCTCTTCTCGTGGCTCGGCCTCGACTGGGACGAGGGCCCCGACCGCGGTGGCCCGCACGCTCCCTACCGGCAGTCCGAGCGCAGCGACCTCTACGTCGACGCCCTCGAGCGGCTGGCCGCCGGCGGACACACCTACCGCTGCTACTGCACGACCGACGAGGTCGCCGCCCGCCGCAAGGCGGCCGGGTCCAAGGACATGGGCTACGACCGCTTCTGCCGCGACCTGAGCGACGAGCAGGTCGCGACGTTCGAGGCCGACGGCCGGTCGCCCGTCGTCCGGTTCAAGATGCCGGACGGCGAGATCACGTTCGACGACCTGGTCCGCGGCCCGATCACGTTCCACTCCGACCACGTCCCCGACTACGCCCTCGCCCGCGGCAACGGCGACCCGCTCTACACGCTGGTCAACCCGGTCGACGACGCCCTGATGGAGATCACCCACGTGCTGCGCGGCGAGGACCTGCTCTCGAGCACGCCCCGCCAGGTGCCTCTCTACGCCGCGCTGGCCGACGTCGGCATCGGGTCGGGTGCGCCGTCGTTCGGCCACCTCCCCTACGTCATGGGCCAGGGCAACAAGAAGCTCTCCAAGCGCGACCCCGAGGCCCACGCGCTGGCCTACCGCGACCAGGGCTACACGCCCGAGGGCCTGCTCAACTACCTGGCGCTCCTGGGCTGGGCCATCGCCGCCGACCGCGACGTCTTCACGCTCGCCGAGATGGTCGAGGCGTTCGACATCAAGGACGTCAACCCCAACCCGGCCCGCTTCGACGTCAAGAAGATGGACGCGATCAACACCTCGCACCTGCGGATGCTGACGATCGAGGACATCACCCACCGGGCCCTGCCGTTCCTCAAGGCGGCCGGCGTCGTCGCCGACCCGGTCTCCGACGCCGACGCCCAGCTCCTCGAGCTGGCGATGCCGCTGGTGGGGGAGCGCATCAACAAGCTCACCGAGGCCGTCGACATGCTCGGCTTCCTCTTCGTCGAGGAGTCGGCGTTCGCCCGGGACGAGGCCGACGTCGCCAAGCTGCTCGACGACACCGGCCGCGACATCGTCCGGGCGTCGTACGACGCCGTCAAGGACCTGCCGACCTGGTCGACCGAGGCGATCCAGACCGCGCTGACCACCGCGCTCGTCGACGAGCGCGGTCTCAAGCCGCGCGTGGCCTACGGCCCCGTCCGCGTGGCCGTCACGGGCCGCCGGGTCTCGCCGCCGCTGTTCGAGTCGATGGAGCTGCTGGGACGTGAGCGCAGCCTGTCCCGGCTGGAGAGCGCGTCGTGACGGAGCGGTCCGACCTCGCAGCCAACCCCTACTTCCCGGCGCCGGCCCACCCCGGGACGGGTGACGTCGAGTACCAGCAGCTCTACCGCGCCGGGCGCGACCCGAGCTGGGTCTGGTCGCTGCTCGGCACGCTCGCCGTCGCCTTCTGCTTCCTCATCGTCAACGCCGTGGTCGCGGTCATCGGCTTCGCCGTCTACTTCCTCGCCACGGGCGTGCCGCAGGGCGAGCTCGAGGACAAGATCACGGCCCTCGCCGACACCGACCTCACGACCCCCACGAGCCTGCTCTTCGTCAACCTGGTGCTGATCCTGGCGATCCCCGAGGTGTGGGCGGCCACCCGCCTCTTCAACGGGCTCCGGCCCGGCTGGGTGACCTCGGTCGCCCCGCGGGTGCGCTGGAAGTGGCTCGCCGTCTCGTTCGGCGTCTCGATCCTGACCCTGGGCCTCTCCGTCTTCCTCGGCGCCCTGCTCCCGGCCAGCAGCGACGGCGAGGAGCTCACCGGTGGCGTCAACGACTTCACCACGACCTCGCTGCAGTTCCTCCTGGTCATCGTCCTGCTCACGCCGCTGCAGGCGATCGCCGAGGAGTACGTGTTCCGCGGCTACCTCACCCAGGCCTTCGGCGGGATCACCGCCCACCTCTGGGTCTCCCGAGGCCTGGCGGTCGTGGTGCCGGCTGTGCTCTTCGCACTCGCCCACGGCGTCCAGGACTTCCCCGTCTTCGTCGACCGGCTCGCCTTCGGCCTCACCGCCGGGATCCTGGTGGTCGCCACCGGCGGCCTCGAGGCCGGCATCGCCCAGCACATCGTCAACAACGTCCTGGCGTTCGGCCTGGCCCTGCTCGTCGGCGACATCACGACCGTGCTCGACCCGCAGGGTGGCAGCTGGTGGGACGTGCTCCTCACCGTCGTGAAGTCGGTGCTCTTCGTCGGCCTCTCCGTCTGGGCGGCCCGCACCATGGGGCTCCAGACCCGCGCCGACAGAACCGTTTTGGATGCGTCCGTGGGCCGCGTGTAAGGTTTCTTGTCGGTCACCTGCTCCCCGGAAACCTCGGGTCGGAGGCGGCTAACACCAGTAAGACAGTGGGATATGGTGTAATTGGCAACACAGCTGGTTCTGGTCCAGTCGTTCTAGGTTCGAGTCCTAGTATCCCAGCGAGATCGAGGCCCCCGGGTCGCGATTTGTCCCGATGACACGTGGATCTGTAAAGTTCCGCAAGTCCTCACGGACATGCCCCCGTTGTGTAGCGGCCTAGCACGGCGCCCTCTCACGGCGTTAGCGCCGGTTCGAATCCGGTCGGGGGTACACACGAAGAACCCGCGTCGGTGACGCGGGTTCTTCTTATTTACGTCGGCTGAGGTGCGAGCGCAGCGAGCCTCGAAGCCACGTGCTCTTCTCGGGTCATTCGTTGTCCGGGTCGGGTGGCCGCGCGCGTAGCAGACCGCGTCTCGGCGTCAAGGACGCTTCGCGCCGCTGCGCGGCGGCCTTCGGCCGTCCTTGACCCCGAGCCTCTCGCGGTCTGCTCCTCGGCGCGCAACGGCGAGGCCTCGCAAGCTCGGCTCGCCGTCGCCTGCGCGGCCACCCGACCCGGCGGTGCGTGAGCCACCGTTCAGGAGGATCCGGACACGATTTCGGTGGCGTGCTCACCGCCGGGTCGGGCCGGCTCGGGTGGGCGGTGCGTGAGCCACCGTTCGGGGCGATCTGAGGGCCTGGTTCGGTGGCTGACTCACCGCCGGCCCGGGTCGAGAGCCCGCGAGGTGAGGTTCTGCGACGAAACTCCTGCTTCTGTGCCGAAGTTTCGTACGAGTACCGGGAGAAACGTCAGGCAAGCGTGACGGGTGGTGCAGATGAGGGCGAAGCGCGCGGACAGCCCGACAACGAATGACCCGAGGCCGGCAAAGACCGTGCCGCCCGACGTACCAAGCCAACCTCAGGCGCAGAGACCCGCAGCCAGCCGCTCCTGGGTGTCAGCGCCACCGCCGTTGCCGCCGGACCCGACGGACGGGTCCTCGCTGGGCTCGTCGTCCTCGGTGCCCTCGGTGCCGAGGTCGTCGTCGGCACCGATGCTGCCGGCGCTGAAGTCCTTGCCGAGCTTGTCGTCGTTCTTGATGCGCTCCCAGAGCTCGTCGGCGTTGTCGGACCAGACGAGGGTGACCTCGGGGTTGTTGGGGTCGGGCTCGATCGGGACGGTGATGAACTTGATCTTGTCGAGACCGGTGCCGCGGAAGTCCATGGCGAGGTCGACGAGCTTGCCGACCGAGTCGAGGTCCTCGTCGACCTCGATGGAGGAGGTGACGGCGTCGAGGAAGTCGAGGACCTTCTTGGGCTGCGAGAGGGTGCCGGCGGAGCGGACCTTCTTGATCATCGAGGCGATGAAGGCCTGCTGGCGCTTCATCCGGCCGATGTCACCGGTGACCGAGAGCTGGTAGCGCTCGCGCACGTAGTTGAGGGCCTGGTTGCCGCTGAGCTTCTGGGTGCCGGCGTCGAAGTGGATGTTGTGCTCGTCGTCGTCGACCTCCTTGGGGATGCAGACCTCGACCCCGTTGACGGCGTCGACCATGTCCTTGAAGCCCTCGAAGTCGAGCACCAGGAAGTGGTCGATGAAGACACCGGTCAGCTTCTCGACGGTGTGCACCGTGCACTGGGCACCACCCACCGAGAAAGCGGTGTTGAACCGCACCCCGTCCTCGCCGGCGACCTTCCGGCCGTCGACCTTGCAGTCGGGTCGGTCGATGATCGCGTCGCGGGGGAGGCTCACGCCGTAGGCGTTGGTGCGGTCCTGCGAGACGTGGAGCAGGATCACGGTGTCGGAGCGCTGCGAGCCGTCGGCGTTCTCGCCGTCGATGTCGTTGCCCGCACCGACGCGGCTGTCGGAGCCCATCACCAGGATGTTGAGCTCGCGCTTGGGGGCGTCGGCGTCGACACCGGGCGGCGTCGCCTTCTCGACCGCGTGGTCGATCGGCTTGCCCTCCTCGATGTTGTCGTTGAGGTTGCGGTGCACGAGGAAGACCCCGCCGGCCGTGAGCAGCGCGAGGACCAGCTGGCTCGCGAGGATCGTCGACCACACCGCTCGTCGGTGCGAGCCGCGCGCCGGAGGGTCGGTCGGCTCCGTCGTGGCCTGCTCGGGGGCAGGGTCGCTCGCATCGGTCACCCCCGTAGTGTCCCAGAGGGTTGGTGATGCGGGGCCGGTTCGCGTGGAGCTCCCGACAGGCGGTGTCCGATTCCCGCCAGAACCGGCTTCGGTGAGGGACCATGATGGGTGTCATGAGCATCAGCCAGCGCCTCGATCCCGAGACGTGCTACCGCGCGGTCAAGTCGCGCGACCGCCGCTTCGACGGTGTCTTCTACGTCGCCGTCCGCACCACCGGCATCTACTGCCGGCCGTCGTGCCCGGCCCGCACCCCGGGCTTCGCCAACGTCACCTTCCACGTCAGCCCCGCGTCGGCGCAGTCGGCCGGCTACCGCGCGTGCAAGCGGTGCCTGCCCGACGCGACGCCCGGCAGCCCCGACTGGGACGTCTCCGCCGATGTCGCGGGCCGAGCCATGCGCCTCATCTCCGACGGCGTCGTCGATCGTGAGGGCGTCGAGGGCCTGGCCGCGCGGATGGGCTACACGCCGCGCCACCTCGGCCGCGTCCTGACCGCCGAGCTCGGCGCGGGACCGCTGGCCCTGGCGCGCGCCAAGCGGGCGCAGACGGCGCGGGTGCTCATCGAGACCACCGATCTCGGGTACGCCGACATCGCGTTCGCCGCGGGCTTCTCCAGCGTCCGGCAGTTCAACGACACCGTGCGCGAGGTCTACGCCGCCAGCCCGACCGACCTCCGCGGCCGGCGGGGCGGGTCCCGCACCCCCGGTGCGGTCATCATGCGCCTGGCCGTCCGTACGCCGTTCGCGGGCCGGGCCCTGCTGGCCTTTCTCGCCTACCACCTGGTGCCGGGGGTCGAGATCGCCGGCGACGGCTGGTACGCCCGCACCCTCGACCTCCCGCACGGGCCCGGCACCGTCCGGCTCGACATCGCCGACGCGCTCGACCCCGGCCAGACCGCGTTCGTCCAGGCCCAGTTCGCGCTGACCGACCTGCGCGACACGGCGGCCGCCGTCGAGCGGGCCCGGCGGCTGCTCGACGCCGACTGCGACCCGCTCGCCGTCGCC